>CAZOYV010000107.1:0-25417 GCA_964584075.1 uncultured Rickettsiales bacterium
CCGTCAGGTGGAACAGAAAATCCCGCTGCCGATCCTCCGTATGACGGGAGTGTCCAGGAATCGACTGATTTCCAGCCTCGCGTTGGAGCATCCGGCTCCCTCGCTCCCTTCGCGGGTGCGATCCCTGGTACGCTGCGCGCTGGCATGTCCTCTACGACATGGATGGGGGTCCCACGATGACCGACGAGCGCAAGACCTCGGAGCTGGACAACACCCTGGGCGAGGACACGGAGAACCGCCGCCGCTACGAGCGGAAGCGCCTGACGGCCAAGGTCGACCTCAAGGGCGAGAACCAGTTCTGGGCCGGGTTCACCGAGAACATCAGCGAGGGGGGCCTGTTCGTCGCCACCCAGGCGCCGTTCGAACTCGGCACCAAGATCGACCTGGTGCTCAACCTCGCGGGCCGGCTGGGCAAGGAGCCGATCCCCTGCGTCGTGCGCTGGATCCGCCCCGACACCGGCGGTGGGCTGCCCCCGGGGATGGGGCTCGAGTTCGCCGGGATCTCCGAGGAGGCCCGCGAGCAGATCGTCGAGTTCGTCGAGTCGGGGCGGCTCGAGGTCCTGTTCTGGGAGGACTGATCCGCCGGCCCCTGCCGCCCCGGGGCCGTCAGCGGCGCATCTCGTAGATCATCGCGATCTGCGTCTTGTTCACGGTCAGGAAGTCGTACGGCGTCTGGTCCCCCTCGAGGACGACGTCGGTCATCGGCACGAACTCGCGGTCGTCGTTGAGCACGTCCGAGACGCGGCCGTCGGGCCACTTGACGTGGATGCTCCCGATGCAGCGCTGGCCCCCCACCATCACGACCCGCACGCGCACCGGTCGGGTCCGGACGTACTCGGGATGCTCCGATCGCGGCGAGCGGTCCTCCTGCATCGGCTCGTTGGGCGCCATGGTGTCCCTCCATCCTGGTGCCCCATCATAGGGAACTCGACCCGGATCCCGCCAGCGGCGGCATTACGGTATCCTTCGAATGCCCGACCGGGGGTGGCACGGCGATGGGACCCGAACTGGACCTGGGGCGCTACCAGATCGAGGCCGAGCTCGGCGTCGGGGCGTCGGCCAAGGTATTCCGCGCGCGGGACCTGCGCCTCCGGCGCAAGGTCGCGGTCAAGGCGTTCCGTGCCGAGCTGTTCGAGGACGCCCGGTTGCGGCAGGTGCTGCTGCGCGAGGCGCGGATCCACGCCCAGATGGAGCACGCCAACATCGTCCGCATCTACGACCTGCTGGAGCTGGGAGACCGGGACTACCTGGTCCTGCAGCTGCTGGAGGGCGAGAGCCTGGCGCAGCTCACCGAGCGGCGGGGGGGCGTGCTGTCGCCCCAGGAGTCGATCTTCTACACCCGCCAGGTGCTGCGGGGCCTGGCCTACGCCCACGCCAAGGGCATCGTCCACCAGGATCTCAAGCCGCAGAACATCCAGATCACGCCGAGCCGCGAGGCGCTGATCGTGGACTTCGGCATCGCGGTGCTGATGGAGGCCCAGCCGGAGCGGCGGGGCACGGTCCGCGGGTCGCCGGCGTACATGCCGCCGGAGCAGGCGCAGGGCAAGTACCTGGACGCCCGCAGCGACCTCTACGCGGTGGGCATGACCCTGTACGTGGTCACCGCCGGCCACCACCCGTTCGAGGGCGTCGAGGACGTCGAGCAGATGATGCGGGCCCAGATCGAGGCGCCCCCGCCGCCCCCGACCCGCTTCCGCCGCGACCTGCCCCCGGGGCTCGACGACGTGCTGCTGCGCGTGCTGGCCAAGGACCCGCGCGATCGCTTCCGCTGCGCCGAGGACTTCTCCGACGCGCTGGCGGCCGTGCTGCGGGACGCCCAGCCGGAGCCGCCCCGGGAGGAAGACCAGCGCTGGGACCCGCGGGCGGAGATCGCGCTGCCCGCGCGGGCGGTGTTCGCCGGCCGGGCCGCGGAGCTGAACCTGCGCACGATCAACCTCTCGGCCGGCGGGGTGGCCCTGCGGATGGAGAACCCGCCCCCGATCGGGGCGACCTTCCTGGTGGAGATCGAGCCGCTGAGCGGGATCGACCGCCGGCCGGTGCGCGGCGAGGCCGAGGTGCTGGCCGTCGCCCCCGTCGGGGAGGCCTTCCGGGTGGGGGCCCGCTTCACGGAGATCGACGACCGCGCCCGCCGCCGGATCCGCGAGATCGTGCGGGACTGCCTGGTCCTCGGGCGGCCGGAGCTGGACGGCGTGGCCGGCGGCGGTCAGGCCGTCTGAGAGCGGTAGCGCGGCGCCGCGGCGCCCAGCGGGACGAAGGCCCGGATGCGGGTGCCCTGCCCCGGCGCCGAGTCGATCTCGAGCCACCCCCCCGCCGAGCGGATCTGCTGGCGCGCGCCGAACAGCCCCAGCCCCGCCGCCTCCCCCGGGTTGGAGTCCACGTCGTCGGGGTCGAACCCCACGCCGTCGTCCTCGACCTCGATCTGGAGCTCCTCGTCGCGGTGCACCAGGCGCACGGAGAGCCTGCGAGCCCGGGCGTGGTGGATCACGTTGTCGAGCAGCTCGCGGACCGTGTGGTGCAGCACCACCACCAGCTCGTGGGGGAGCTGCCGCGCGGGCCCGCTCGCCTCGAACTCGGTCTCCAGGCCGTGCTCCGCGCGGACCCACTCCAGCAGGGCCTGGACCCACGACGACAGGCCCAGCACGCGCAGCACGGGGCTGGAGACCTCGTCGGACAGCTCCCGCGCCCGCACGGCGAGGCGGCCGGTCAGCCGCGACAGCTCGGCCAGCTCCCCGTCGTCGTCGCCGCCGCCCCGCCTCCGCTCCAGCAGCTGCAGGCGCATCGTCAGCGCGGCCAGGTCCTGCTGGAAGCGGTCGTGCAGCTGCTCGGCGATGCGGCGGCGCTGCTCGTCGTGGGTCACCGACATGCGGGTCGCCAGCGCCCGCAGGCGCTCCTCGGTGCGCTGCAGGTCGCCCACCAGCCGGACCTGCGCCACCGCGTCGGCGGCGTGGGCCGCGAGCACGCCGGTGATCTCCAGGTCGCGCCGGTGGAAGCGGCCGTCGGGCTTGTCGGCGAGGTACAGCACCCCCAGCGAGCGGCCGTCCCGCGAGACGAGCGGTGACGCCACCGGGGCACGGCTGGTGGACAGCGCCGCGGGCAGCGCGGCGCGGCGCGGATCGCCGGCGCCGCCGAGGACCTCGGGCCCGGCGAGCCCGGCCAGCGCGTCGTCGCCGTCGAGGGTCGCCGTCGCGTCGCCGGCGCCGGTGAGCTCCCTCGCCGCGGCGCACAGCGCGGCCAGCACGCCGCCCGGGTCGGGCTCGGCGCGGATCCGGCCCAGCCAGCCGGACAGCTGCCCCAGATCGTCGTTCCCCCGCTTCTCCGAGGCCCGCAGGTAGATCTCGTGCAGCTGGTCGATGCCGTCCCGCAGCGTCTCCATCGTGGCCGCCTCGTCGGCGGTCCCCTGCAGCCGCTCGGCGACGATCTCCCCGAGGGTCTCGCTCAGTCGCACGAACGAGGCGTCCATCTCCGCCAGGTCGGCGTCGGCGCGCCGGGCGGCGTCGACCCGGGCCTCGGCCCAGGCGCGGGCCAGCGCGTCGTCCCCCCGGTCGGTGAGCGCCACCAGCGCCTCGACGGACAGCTCGTACAGCCGCCGCAGCTCGGGCTCGGGCAGCTGGGCGAAGTTGTCGCTGAGCTGGCGCAGCCCGGGCAGCGCGCGCTGGAACTGGGCCTCCCGGTCGGCGCGCAGCAGGGGCGCGAGGCGGACGGGGGTGGTCATGGGTGTCTCCCTTCCTCGGGACGCCAGACCACGACGGCGTGCTGGACTGGATCATCCACACCAGCCGCCGTTCGTCCATCTCTTTCGTCGATGATGCCCTCCGCGCGGTCCTTGCGGTAGGTCCGCGGCCGGGCACCGCGGGGCAGGCGATCGGGGCGGGCCTGCTTGTCGGCGTACATCGCCTCGTCGGCGCGCTGGAACAGCGCCTCGGCGTCGCCGGCGGCGCCCACCGCGGGCCCGACGCTGGTCTGCAGCCGCAGGAACTCGCCGGGCGCGACCTCGAGCTCGACGGCCTCGATGCGGTCGCGGACGGCGGGCGCCAGCGCCCCGATCGAGCCCGCGGCGCGGCCGTCGAGCAGCACGGCGAACTCGTCGCCGCCCTGGCGGAAGGCGCGGACCCCCTCGCGCCCCTCGACGACCTCGGCGAGCCCGCGGCCGACCTCCACCAGCGCGTCGTCGCCCAGGTGGTGGCCGAAGTGGTCGTTGAGCCCCTTGAAGCCGTCCAGGTCCAGCAGCAGCACGCCCAGCGCCTCGCCGGCGGGCCCCTCGTCCGCGGCCACGGCCTCGAGGAAGCGGTCCATCGCCAGCCGGTTGGACAGCCCGGTCAGCGCGTCGGTGGTGGCCTCCCGCTCCCGCTGCTCGGCCCGCGCCACGCGGGCCAGGCCGGCCGCCAGCGGGGTCGCCAGCGCCGGCAGCAGCGTGGTGGCGCGCAGCAGCTCGCCGTCGGTGCGCGGGCAGCGGGCCAGCAGCGTCCCGTACCACGCGCCGTGCCCCAGCGGCATGGCGATCGCCACCTGGCCGGCGAGCTCGCCCTCGAGCCGGATCACGCTGGGCTCGGGGTCGTCGTCGAGGTACGGCGTGCCGTCCGGCCACGGGTTGCCCACCGCCCGCGCCACCTTGCCCATGTCCGGCGACGAGAGCCGCAGCCCGTCGGCCCCCGGCGCGCCGGTGAGCAGCGCCCAGCCGTCGACGGCCAGCGCGTCGGCGCAGGTGGCGGCCACCGCCTGCAGCGCCGCGCCGAGGTCGGTGGCGCCGTCCAGGTTGCGGGCCAGGCCCAGCTCCAGCGCCTGCTTCAGCGCGCCCTCGGAGATGGCGTGGAACGCGGTGTGGGGCTCGCCGTCGTGGGCCGCCGCGGCGGCCGCGACGCGCTGCAGGGCCGCGGGCAGCACCGCGACGATCGCCGGGTCCAGCTGGGTCCCCGCGCTGCGCCGCGCCTCGTCGACGGCCTGCTCGCCGCTCAGCGCGCGGCCCTGGGGCGCGGGGGACAGCAGCGTGTCGACCACCTCGGCCACGGCGGTCAGCCGCGCCGGCAGCGGGCACGCCTCGCCGGCCAGCCCCTCGGGGTAGCCCCCGCCGTCCCAGCGCTCGTGGTGGTGGCGGATCGTCTCGGCCACCGGGGCGTCGAACGGCACGTGGCGGATCAGCTCGGCGCCCAGCACCGGGTGCATCTCGATCGCGCGGCGCTGCGACGCGGTCAGCGGCCCCGGCTCCAGCAGCAGCGAGTCGGGCAGCGCGATGCGGCCCACGTCGTGCAGCAGCGCGCCGAAGCGCACGGCGGTGAGGGTGCGCTGGTCGTCCACGCCGAGCTCCTCGGCCAGCGCCAGCGCCAGCGCCTGGACGCGGGCGTGGTGTCCGCCGTCGGCGGCGTTGCGGGCCTCGATCGCCGCCGTGATCGCGGCCACCGTGGGCAGCAGCCGCTGCTCCACGTCCTCGGCGTGCCGGCGGTCGCCCTCCTGCTTCTCGCGGGTGGCGACCACCACGGCGTAGAGCACGACCATCAGCGGGATCGTCAGCAGCCCGGCCAGCGGGGCCTCGGCCAGCACCAGCAGCAGCAGCGCCGCGAGGCAGCCGGCGCCGAGGAACGCCGGCGCGGTCCACGACAGCGCGCCCAGCACCGCCCGCAGCGGCGCCCCGCGGGTGGCGGACACCGCCGCGGCGACCAGCGCCACGTTGGCCGCCCAGTAGCCCAGCGCCGCCGCGCCGGTCCGCGCCACCACGCCGCCGGCGGGCAGCCACGCCGCCGCCAGCGCCATCGCCCCCAGCGCCGCCGCGGCCGACAGCACGCCCACGCCGAAGTTGTACGGCAGGGTGTGCCACATCCCGGCGTGGCGCTCGGTGCTGCGCAGCTCGCCGAGCACCATCGCCAGGCCCGAGACCAGCACGGCGGCCCCGGTGGCCCCGTGCAGCAGCAGCGCCAGCACGAACAGCGTGTCGAGGCTGAAGCTGGCGCGGATCAGCGGCAGGCGCACGGTGATCGACCCGGCCGCCAGCGCCAGCAGCATGAACAGCAGCGCCGCGCCGTCCAGCGCGGCCGAGTCCAGCCCGGCCAGCTGCCACCCCGCGACCCCGAGCCCCGCGCCGGCGGCGGCGATCACCAGCAGCCGCGCCGTGGCGGAGAGCTGGTGCCAGGTCGGGGCGCGGTCCACGGGGTCCTCCTAGTCGAACTCCGGCACGACGATCGTGCCCTGCTCGCCGTCCAGCAGCCCGGTGGGCTCCTCCACCGCCAGCGCGCCCGGCGTCACCAGGCCGGCGCCGAGGGCCTCGGGGGCGATCAGCCAGCCGGACCACTGGGTCATCGCCGGGGCGCTGAAGCAGACGCTGGGCTCGTACAGCACCAGGCCGTTCCAGATGATGCCGGTGCCCCACAGCACGCCGTCCTCGTACGCCTCCTGGTGGACGCGCAGCAGGTCGATCCCGCGCACGTTGTAGTCCAGCCACAGCAGCTCGCCGGCGTCGGCGTGGTAGCCGTTCCAGATGATGCCCGTGCCCTCGAGGTCGCCGATCGTCATCTCGGCGAACGGCTGCAGCAGCAGGCGCTGCTCGGAGATCACCGTTCCGTTCCAGATGATGCCGGTGCCCCACAGCACGTCCTCGCCCTCGATGACGTTGGACGGCTGCTCCGGCAGCTCCTCGGTGAGCTGCGGGTCGCCGGGCTCGAGGTCGTCGCTGGGGTCCCAGATCGAGGCCAGCTGCACCGCGCCGGCGGTGTTGAGCAGCCCGGCGCCCTGGGCCAGGGGATCGGCCCCGGGCAGCACCTGGGCGGTGCCCTGCAGGATCGCCTTGACCTCGGTGGGCTCGAGGTCGGGGTTGACCTCCAGCATCAGCGCCACGGTGCCGGTGACCAGCGGCGCGGCGAAGCTCGTCCCCGAGGCGCTCAGCCAGCGGTGGCGGCCGCCGGAGTCGTCGAGCTCGACCTCCAGCTCGCCGTACGCGTCGTGGAGGGTCGAGCCGCGCCGGACGGGGAGGGGCAGCTCGGCCCCGGGGGCCACCAGATCCGGCTTGGCGACGCCGTCCACCAGCGTGGGGCCGCGGGAGCTGAACCACGCCACCGAGTCGTCGGAGCGCACCGCCGTCCCGGCGGCGTCCGCCGCGCCGACGGTGATCACCGCCGGGTGGTGGGCCGGGCTGAGGATCCCGCCGTGGACCTCCTCGCCGTCGCTGCGGCCGAGGTTGCCGGCGGCGGCGACCACCACGACGCCCTCCGCCACGAGCGCCTCGGCGGCCTGCGCCAGCGGATCGGTGCGGTACGACTCCGCCGCCGCGGAGCCCACCGAGAGGTTGACCACCCGCAGGTCGTACTCGTGCCCGTGGTCGAGGACCCACTCCAGCGCCGCGATGGCGTCGCTGGTGGCCCCCAGGCCCTCGTCGTCGAGCACCTGGATCGAGCCCAGCGAGACGTCCGGCGCGATGCCCCGCGCGCCGTCGGCGTCGCCGCACAGGCCGCCCGCGACCATCGTCCCGTGGCCGTAGGGGTCCCGCCGGTGGTGGACCTCGTCGTCGTCCGAGGCGCCGGCGAAGGAGATCTCGCCCAGCCACTCGCCGCACTGCTTCACGCCCCGGTGGTTCTTCCACACGCCCGAGTCGATCACCGCCACGGTCACCCCGTCGCCGGTGGCCTCCACGCCCACGAGGGCGCCGTGGACCGCGGCGGCGCCGCTGGTGCGCGCCGCCAGGTCCTCCACGGCCAGCGCGCCCTGCAGCGGGCGGTCGGGGCTGATGCGGGTGACGTGGCCACACGCTGCCAGCTCGGCGACGTGGCCGGCCGGCAGCGTCGCGGCGAAGGCGTCCAGGTGGTGGAACGTCCGCCGCACGTCGCCGTCGAGGCGCCGGAGCACCCCGTCGGCGCTGTCGGCCTCGGCGTCCGGCGCGCCGGTCGTCGGGGCGCAGCCCAGGGTCCGGGAGGGACCGGGCTGGTACTGGACGATCACCTCGACGGGCTCGGCGGCATCGCGATCCGCGAGCTGCTCGATCAGGTCCGGGGCGAGCACCGCCGCGGGGTCGGCCCCGGCGGTCGGGTCCGGCGCGTCGCAGCCCGGGGTGGCGATCAGCGCCGCCAGGGACAGCAGCAGCGCCAGCAGGCCGGCGCCGGCGGGGGTCCCTCGGTGGCCTCCCGTCTGGTGCTCGTGGTGGCTCATCTCGCCTCCTGTTCCCGGTCCCGGTGGACCGTCGAATCCCGAAAAATGCAAGAAGCGGACCACCGCCGGAGGGGCCGCCGTGGCGGGCATCCGGGCCGATCCGGGCCGGAGGGACGGCGTCCAGCCCCTGGACAACCGCCGCGCGATTGTCCAGGATCTGTACACTGGCGGGCGGCCTCCGGGGAGGTCTCCCTGCCCGGGGGGAAGGGGTCGCGCATGGGTTCGTCCGCGAGCGGGGAAGCCCCCGACGACCGCGCCATCGAGAACGCGATGGGCTCGCCGCTGCGGCTGCAGCTGGTGGCCGACCTGCTGGCCGCCGAGGACGGCAGCCTGACGCTGCAGCAGGCGGTGCGCCGCGTGGGGCGCCACGAGGGCGACGTGCTGCCCTGCCTGCGCCCGATGGTGCGCTGGGGGGTGCTCGAGGAGCGCGACGGCGGGCAGCGCTTCCGGATCCGCGACGACGCGCCGGAGCGAGTGATGGCCGTGCTGCGCAGGGTCGTCGCCGACCGCGGCGAGCACCTCGAGCGCGAGCGCGCCGTGCGCCACCAGACGCTGTGCGGGCTGATCGGCGTCGACCCCAAGATGCTGGTGGTGTTCGAGATGATCCACCGCATCGCGCGCCTCGACGTGCCGGTGCTGATCACCGGCGAGACCGGCACCGGCAAGGAGCTGGTGGCCCGCGCGATCCACGAGCTGAGCCACCGCCAGCGGGCCGAGTTCGGCGCGGTCAACTGCCCGACGCTGACCGACGAGCTGTTCGCCTCGGAGATGTTCGGCCACGTGCGCGGCGCGTTCACCGGGGCCACCCGCGACCACGCCGGGCTGGTGGAGCGCTGCGACGGCGGCACGCTGTTCCTCGACGAGATCGCCGATCTGAGCCCCGGCAACCAGGTCAAGCTGCTGCGCGTGGTCCAGGAGCGGACCTACACCCGGGTGGGCGACGAGCAGGTGCGCCGCTCGGACTTCCGCATCATCTGCGCCACCAACCGCGACCTGGCCGGGATGGTCGCCGACGGCGAGTTCCGCGAGGACCTGTACTACCGGCTCAACGTGTTCCCGCTGCGGGTGCCGTCCCTGCGCGAGCGGCCCGACGACCTGCCGTTCCTCGCCGAGGAGCTGCTGGCCGGCAAGCTGCGGCAGCTGCGCCCCGACGGGACGCCGGCGGCGCTGACCCGCGGGGCGCTGGACGCCCTGGCGCGGCACGGCTGGCCGGGCAACGTCCGAGAGCTGGAGAACGTCCTGACCCGCGCGCTGATCGTCGCCGGCGACGGCCCCATCGAGGCCGCGCACCTGCCCCCTCTCGACGCCGGACCCGCCCCGGGCGCCCCTCCGCCGCCGCCGGGCTCGCGCCTGTGCTCGCTGGCCGACGCCGAGCGCGACCACGTCGCCTTCGTGCTGCGCCACCACGAGGGCAACATCTCCGCCGCCGCCGCCACCCTGGGCGTCTCGCGGACCACGCTGTACAAGAAGATCCGGACCTACGGGCTCGACCCGGTGAGCGTCTGAGCGGGCGGGAATCAGGGTTCGCGCGGACGCTTTTCAGGGATCGCCCGATACCCCCGCCCGGGGCTTCCCCGACATACTGCGGGAGGTGGAGGGAGGCCCCATGGCGGACGACGGTGGACCCGATCTGGCGCTGCTGCGCGCGATCAACCGCGTGCTGCAGTGGTGATCGACCTGTACGCCTCGGACTGGGGCGAGATGCGCACCGCGAGCAGCACCGGCGGCCGCGTGCTGCAGGTGCGCAAGACCCGCAGCGCTCGCGCCGACGGGCGCCCCTACCCGTCCGTGATCGCGCCCGGGGAGGGGATCGTGCTGCGCGGGGACCACTACACCGACGGCGGAGGTGGAACGTGAGCCGGTCCGAGCAGGCCACGCTGGCCGCGGTGCTGCGCGGAGCCCGCGCGGTGGTGGGCTCCGAGCCGTTCGAGGAGGTCGCCCGCGGGCTGCTCGACGCCTGCCGCGCCGCCACCGGCGCCAGCGGCGGGTACGTGGCGCTGCTGGACGCCAGCGGCACCGAGAACGAGGTACTGTTCCTCGAGGCCGGCGACCGCGCGTGCGACACCGGTCCGGACGAGCGGATGCCCATCCGCGGGCTCCGCGCCCGTGCCTACGAAGGCGGCCGCCCGGTGTACGACAACGAGCTCGCCACCGGCGAGCACGCCGCGCTGCTGCCCGAGGGGCACGTGACGCTGGACAACGTGCTGTTCGCGCCGCTGGTCGCCGACGGCGCCCCGCTGGGGCTGCTGGGGCTGGCCAACAAGCCCGGCGGCTTCACCGACGAGGACGGCGAGGTGGCGATGGGGTTCGCCGACCTGGCCGCCGCGGCGCTGCAGCACCGGCGCGCCGACGAGGCGCTGCGCCACGCCCAGCAGCGGGCCCAGATCTACTGGGACGCGGCCCAGGCGGTGCTGCTGATCCTCGAGGTGGACGGCACCGTGCGGCGGATCAACCGCAAGGGCTGCGAGGTGCTCGGCTGCGACGAGGACGAGATCGTCGGCAGGAACTGGTACGACGACTTCGCCGTCGACGAGGTGGACACCAGCCTGCGCTCGCGCGTCGAGGAGAACCCCTCGCCGGCCACGGTGGGGGAGTTCGAGTACCACGAGACGGCGGCGCGCAGCCGAGACGGGTCGACGCGGCTGCTCGGCTGGCACAACGTCGTGATCCCGGGCAACGGCGAGCGGCGGGCGATGCTGTGCTCCGGCGTCGACATCACCGAGCGGGTCCGCGCCGAGCGCGCGGTGGCCCGGCTCAACGACCAGCTCGAGGAGCGGGTCGCCCGCCGCACCCGCGAGCTGCAGGTGCTGGCCGACTTCGCCCAGAAGATCGGCTACATCATCCGCCACGAGGAGCTGTTCCACACCCTGCTGGAGCACCTCCAGGACGCGCTGCCCCACGACGTCGCCGCCGGCGTGCTGCACCGCGACGGGCGCTGCGACATCTACCTCAAGCCGGCCCGGCGGCTGGCCGACGCGGCCCACGAGGAGGTCCAGGACCAGTTGCTGGAGTCGTTCCTGCGGCTGGGGCGTGGCGCCACCGACTCCACCACCTCGGGCTCGCTGCCGGCGATCCGGACCCACGTGATCGGGGAGGAGGCGGACGCCGCGGAGGGGCCACCGATCGAGCGCCTGCGCTCCTCGTTCAAGGTCCCGATCGTCGGCGCCGACTCCGGCGACATCGCGGGCCTGCTGTACATCGGCGCGGAGGCCGAGGAGGCGTTCTCCGAGCACGACGTGCGGCTGCTGTACACCCTCGCCGGCCAGGCCGCGGTCTCGCTGCAGCGCATGCGCGCCCGCATCGCCGCGGAGCAGCGGCGGCTGGAGGGCCTGGTGGACAGCCTGCCCGACGGCGTGCTGCTGCTCGACGGCGAGGGGCGCGTGCTGCTGGCCAACCCGGTGGCGCGGCGGATGCTGCTGACGTTCGCCCGCATCGGCGTCGGCGACGTGCTCGGCGAGTTCGGCGGCCAGCCGATCCTGGCGCAGCTGTCGGGTCGGCTGCGCGCCTACCGCACGCGGATGACGCTGGACGGCACCCCCGAGCGGGTGTTCGAGATGGACGTGCAGCCCCTCGAGCGCGGGACCGAGGAGGGCGGCGGCTGGGTCCTGGTGCTGCGCGACGTCACCCAGCAGCACACGATGCTGACCACCGAGCTGACCCGGCGCCAGGAGATGGACGCGCTGTACAGCCTGTCCCGCGAGCTCGCCGAGGCGGTGGGGCCCGACGTCGTGCTGGACCGCACCGCGCTGCACGTGGCGGAGTCGGTGGGCGTCACGCTGTGCCGCGTGCTGGGCGTGGTGGACGGGGAGATCGTGTGCCAGGCCGGCTACTCGATCCGGCCCCTGGCGCGTCCCCTGGGGATCGGGCGCACCGAGCCGCCGGCGATGGCCAGGCTGTGCCGCAAGGTGCTCGCCGGCCACCAGTCGGTGGTGTTCGTCCACGACCGCGAGGACCTGGACGACGCCCAGCGCGAGGGCCTGATGCTCGACCTGTGCCGCAGCGTGTGCCTGGTGCCGATGCGGGTCGGCGACGAGGCGCTGGGGCTGCTGATGCTCGGCGAGCTGCGGGGCAACGCCCGCGAGCCGTTCGGCGCCGACAAGATCCGCCTCGCCGAGTCCATCGCCGACCAGGCCGCGGGGGCGCTGCAGCGCACCCAGCTGCACGCCGAGCTGGAGCAGGCCTACCTGCAGACCGCGCTGGCGCTGGCCAACGCGATGGACGCCCGCGACTCCTACACCGGCGACCACAGCGAGCGGACCAGCGAGTGGGCCGAGGCGATCGCCCGGCGGCTGGGCTGCAGCGACAGGCAGATCGACGACGTGCGCTGGGGCGCCCAGCTCCACGACATCGGCAAGATCGGGGTCCCCGACGAGGTGCTGCTCAAGCCCGGCAAGCTGGACGACGCGGAGTGGGCGGTGATGAAGCGCCACCCGGTCATCGGCTCGGAGATCGTCGCCCCGCTGCGCTCGATGGCCGAGGTCGCGGCGATCATCCGCGGCCACCACGAGCGCTACGACGGCCGCGGCTACCCCGACGGCCTGCGCGGCGAGGAGATCCCCCTCGGCGCCCGGATCATCACCGTCGTCGACGCCTTCAGCGCGATGACCGACGACCGCGTCTACCGCAAGGCGCTGCCGCGCGACGTGGCCATCGCCGAGCTGAACGAGTGCGCCGGGGACCAGTTCGATCCCGAGGTGGTCGAGGCGTTCCTCGGGGTGCTCCAGGACGAGGGGTCGCCCGAGTCGGCGGAGCCCCAGGCCACGTCCCCCTCCCCGTAGCGGGCGGACCTCTCAGTCCCGCTCGAACCGGCCCGGCTCGAAGGTGAAGCTCTCCAGCACCGACTCGGGCCGCTCGTAGCCGAACACGCCCCGCAGCGGCATCACCGGATCGGCCAGCGGCATGCGCTCGAAGATCTCGTGGATCTGGTCCGGCGAGAACTCCCGCTCGCGCTTGGCCCCGCGGGCCTTGATCGTCATCCCCACCGGCTGGAACAGCGTCACGTAGCTGCGGGCCTCCTGGGAGTACTGGTCGATGAAGATCCCGGTGAAGCTGACGAAGTCGTAGTCGCGGTAGGCCTCGTCGCGGACCGCGTCGGTGAGCCGGTTGTGCTCCAGCGTGGTGTTGACCACCGCGGCCTTGAGCCCCGCCGGGGAGTGCCGCGCCGACAGGATGTACTTCATGTACAGGTCGAGGCGCTGCTCGGGCCGGCCGTCCTCGAGCGTGGCCTCCGAGTCCCAGATGTGGAAGAAGCGGTGGGACAGCAGCCGGCCCAGCGGCCGCACCTTGGGCGTGCACAGCTCGCGGGCCCGCTGCTCGCCGATGTGGTCGAGGAACGCCGGGCCGAGCTCGAACAGCGAGCGCCCCAGCAGGGTCCGGGTGTAGGGCTCGTCGGGGTCGTAGTCCACCTCGCCGGCGGTGAAGTCCTCCAGATCGACCAGCAGCTTGATCCGCTCGCTGGACCAGCTGGGCTGGACGTACTCGTTGGGGATGCTGACCAGCGGGCGGTCGCCCTCGCCGCGGACCACCAGGATGTTGCGGCAGGCGTCCTCGTAGACCCGCTGGAACGGCGCGAGCTTGGCCATCAGGTACCCGCAGTCGGTGGAGTACTCGTGGGTCGCGGGCCGCCAGATCTTGCCGAACGAGCCGCCGTTGTCGCCGGGCAGGTAGCCCACGTGGGAGCCGCCGATGTCGACGTTGATGCTGCCGTGGTGCACCGCGGCGCCGATCGATCCGGCGTTGAAGAACCCCCCGATCAGGCCCTTGTTGAACGGGTAGGCGCGGGTGTACGCGAAGATCGCGAGATCGACGCCGAACAGGCTCTCGTCGGAGCACTTCCAGCGGCACGGCACCACCCGGCGGTAGTCGTACTCCAGGCCGTGCTTCTTGACCTCGTCGCTCTGCAGGAAGCTGATCGAGCGGCCGATGAAGTCCTGGATCAGGTACGGGCGCCACTGGAACAGCGCCCGCGTCTCCGGGATCTTGGGCAGCAGCGCGTCGGGTTGCAGGTACGGGGGGAGCCAGACTCGGTTGGTTCGTCGCATCGGGGTCTCCTCGCTCTCATCGCTCGAGGGACTCTACATAACGCACCCCGCGCTCGGCCAGCCGCTGCAGGACGAACTCGACGCACGCCGGGTGGCGGCCGAGGTACTCCGGCGGGGTGATCCCCGGCTCGCCGTACAGGCCCGTGGCGAGCAGCCGCGCCACCGCGGTGGCGGTGTAGCCGGTGGTGCGCGCCATCGAGTGCACGCCGCTGGCGGGGTCGAGGCGGTCGAACAGGTCCCACACCAGCCGCGCCGGCGCGCCGTCGAGCTCGCCCTCGACGATCACCTTCATCACGGTGATGTCGGCCTCCCCGGCGGGCAGCTGCCACATCGGGAACAGCAGCTCCGCGGTCAGGTCGACGGGCCGGATCGGCACCCCACGGACCGGGACCTCGTCCTCGCGGAAGAACCCGGACTCGCGCAGCACCCGGATCTTCTCGATGTGCCCGGGGTAGCGCAGCGTCTTCTCCTTCATGTTGGCCAGGTCCAGCGTGGTCGCCAGGGTGCGCAGCCCGTCGGTGTTGAACGCCTCCAGCGTGCCGATCCCGGGGAACTCCAGCAGCTCGGGATCGGACAGCGCGGGGCGCACCACCATGCGCCCGTTCTCGACGTAGCGCGCGGGGCGGGTGTACTCGGCGATCACGTCGATCGGGGAGAACACCGCGGTGTACTCGTAGGGCCAGCGGCGGACCTCGGGCAGCCCGCCGACGTAGGTCAGCGCGGTGTGGGCGCCGTGCAGCCGCTGCACGCCGTGCATCGTCAGCAGGTTGCTCATCCCCGGGGCGACCCCGCAGTCGACCACCACGGTGACGCCCTCGCGCTTGGCCAGCGCGTCGAGGGTGAACGGGTCCTCCTCGAAGAACGCGATGTCCACCGCCGGCACGCCGGCCTCGATGATCGCCTCCAGCGTGGCGAACCCCATCGGGCCGGGCACGGCGCTGATCGCCAGGTCGAAGCGTCCCGCGAGCTCGGTCACGGTCGCGGGGTCGGACAGGTCGTGGCGCTCGGTCTGCAGCCGCGAGTGGCGCGCGGCGAGCGTGTCCAGCACGCCCTGTCGCAGGTCCACCACGGTGACCTCGAAGTCTCGGTCGTCGGCCAGGTCGAGGGCCATCGGTCCGCCCACCAGGCCCGCCCCCAGGATCACGGTCCTCATCGTCTCGCTCCTCCTCCCGCGCGCGGTTTCCTCCACCGGCGCGCCGCGCGATCCTATACGATGACCGCGGCCGGAGAAGGGCGAGAGGACGGCGCGGTGATCCGATTTCGAACCACGATCCCGGCCACGCCATGGGCCCTGCTGCTGTGCCTGGCGACCCTGGCGTGGCTCGCCGGCTGCCCCGGCGACCCGAGCTACGAGGACCCTCCGGGGGATGACGACGGCGGCCCCACCGAGGAGGACATCTGCGACGACGGCGTGGACAACGACGGCGACGGCCCCACCGACTGCGACGACCCCGACTGCGACGACTTCGTGCCGTGCACCTGGCCCGAGGCCGTCGACCACAACGCGCGGTTCGTGTTCGACTCCGACGTGCAGTGGGCCGACGACTGCGAGACGCGGTTCAGCGGCCACCTCGCGGTGGGCACCCAGATCCCGCCGTGCCCGACCTGCGACCGCACCTTCGAGGGGCCGTACCACTACACGATCAACAGCTGCGAGGACCTGCTCGACCTCGCCGGGGTCGACCTGCCCGACTACGGCGCCTACGGGATCGTCTTCGTCAGCGAGCACCAGCGCGACATCTGGACTCGCGACACCGACGGCGTGTGGGCCTCGCTGGGGCTGGCCAGCTGGGACCCCGGCGTCGGCCACTACGCGCTGGAGCGGGTCGACACCCTGCAGAACGTCGGCACGCTGACCACCACCCTGACGTTCGCGGACGCGCCCTGAGGACACGATGACGCGGATCGCCACGCTGGGGACCGCGCTGGGGCTGCTGCTGCTCTGGACGGCCTGCCAGCCGGCCACGCCGCGGTCCTCGGTGGCCCCCTACGACTACCTGATCGTGAGCACCGACGAGCTGTACCCGGTGGGCGCGAGCCACGCCGGCTACCGGGCCGAGACCGGCTTCGATCCCCACGTGGTGCCGCTGGCCTCGCTGGTCGGCCCGGACTACGACGCCGAGACCCTGCTGGCCGCCGTCCACGACGAGCTGCGCAAGACCAGCGGAGACCCGGTCTACCTGCTGCTGCTCGGCGACGCGCCGCTGCCCGGGGAGCCCCCCGACGGGCTGATCCCGGCGCTGCCGTGCGACAACGACTACGGCGACTGCTACACCGACAACACCTACGGCGACCTGGACGGCGACGGGATCCCCGAGGTGGCGGTCGGCCGCGTGCCGGCCCGGACGCCCGAGGAGGCCGAGGACTACTTCGCCAAGGTCCGCCACCACGAGACGTTCTACTTCCCCGGGCTGTGGAACCGGCGGCTGTCGATCTACAGCGGGGTGGGGGGGTTCGGCCCCGAGATCGACGAGATGCTGGAGTACATGGTGCTCGAGGGCGCCAAGCAGGTGGACCACGGCTTCGACATGATCGGCGCCTACGCCGCGTCGAGCAGCGACTACTACTACACGCCGTTCGAGGACAAGGTCCTCGAGATGTTCAACGCGGGCAACCTGATGACGATCTACATCGGCCACGGCTCGACCGGCTGGACCGAGGGGCTGCCGATCGACCGGATCGGCGAGATCGACTGCGCCGGACGGGCCCCGCTGAGCTTCTTCTTCGCCTGCTACAACGGCAACTACCTGGGCCCTGAGCCGTCGATCGCCGAGTCGGTGCTGTTCCTCGACGGCGGCGCGCTGACCGCGTTCGGCTCCACCGACGTGTCGCACCCCTACGGCAACGGGGTGCTGCCCTACGAGATCCAGCGGGCGGTGTTCAACGACCGCCCCGAGCGCCTCGGCGAGGCGCTGGTCACCGCCAAGCGCCAGGCGATCGAGAACGACGACGAGCTGCGCGAGCTGATGGTGACGTTCGCGGTGATCGGCGGGGAGGACGAGGCGCGGCTGCAGCCGCTGGCCTACCAGCACCTCGATCTGTACAACCTGCTGGGCGATCCGGCGGTCCGGATCCAGTTCCCGCGCAGCGAGATCGACTTCGGCGCGGGGCTGACCGGCAGCGTCGGCGAGGGCTCCGTCGCCGTGACGGCCACCGCGCCGGGGATCGACGAGGGCGTGGCGTGGGTCACCGTCGAGTGCGAGCGCGACATGATCCTCGCGGACCTCGAGGAGGTCGATCCGGAGGACCCGGACCCGGCCGTGGTGCAGGAGAACTGGGCCAAGGCGGTGGACAAGGTCGTCGCCGGCGAGGGGGTCGAGATCGCGGGCGGGCAGTTCACGGCGTCGTTCGAGCTGCCGGACGACCTGCCCACCGGGGAGTACTACCTCAAGGTCTACGCCCAGGACGATCGCAGCGACAGCTTCGGCTTCCTGCCGCTCCCGTGAGCAGCCCGCCGCGTTCACTCCGCGGCGGTGGAGAACGACCACGCCTCGGACCACGGCTCGCCGCCGACGGTGCCGGCCAGCTCCACGTGGTACACCGTGCCGGGCTGCAGCGGCTCGCGGGGGACGAGCACCACCGTCGACAGCAGCATCGCGTCGTCGTCGGGCTGCAGCAGGACGTGGGGCACGGCGGTGCCGTCGGCGCGGCGCAGCGAGCACGCCTCGGGGTCGGCGTGGACTCCGAAGTGGTTGCCGTTGTCGACCCACTCGTCGCCCTGCAGCGTCACCGACAGCGGGAACCCGACGACCCCCTGCTCCGGGACCGGGTCGGGGCTCTCGCGGTCGCTGTCGAACGAGCTGGGCACGTCCACCTGGCCGTCGGCCGGGTAGGTCGCCGCGTACAGCCCGCCGCCCGCCTCGTGGGACTCCCACGGCGCCACGACCAGCAGGTCGGCGTAGCCGCCGACCGCGCCCAGGCCGACCTTGTCGAGCAGCGGGCGCATCAGCGGCGCGCGGTGGTAGACGGTCCCCATCCAGCAGTCGACGGCCTCGGCCGCCTCGGCGTCGCCGCCGGACGAGGACGCCACCAGCTCGAACAGGCTCCGCTCGGCCAGCTCCACGGCCAGGCCCGCGGCGGCGGCGCGCTCCAGGCCGTCGTAGCCCGAGTAGTGCGCCGCGCTCGGATCGGTCTCGTAGAACCCGAACTCGCCGGTCTCGGCGATGTACGACGAGTGGAGGTGGGTCGCGGCGTCCAGCGGCGCCGAGAGCGCGACCGGGTCGAGCCCCGCCGTGACGCGGTAGCAGTTCAGCCGGCGCCAGCCCTCGAGCGTGTCCTCCGGGACCGTCCAGCCCGGGTCCATCGTCCCGGTGTCGCAGCTCTCCAGCGACAGGCTGGTCACGTCGCCGCCGCCGTCGTCGCCGTCCTGTGGTGGGATCCATGGTGGCGGGGCCGCCTCCGGCCCGATGCGGTCGACGTGGGTGCCCAGCAGCTCGTCGCACCCGGCCAGCGGGGTGGCGAGGGCGGCCAGCGCCGCCAGGCTGCCGAGGGTCCGCAGGGTCGATCGCCAGGTCATGCTACCTCCCGTCCGCGTTCCTCCCAAGGGACCTGCAGGGATCGGGCCAACTCCTCGGATCGGACCGAGCGCGCGGGGTTCGGGAGAATCGCGGCGGTGCGTCGGGGGGGTGGGTGTCCAGGATCTGGACGCCGTGGACGGGGATCGTCCAGGAGCTGGACACGTGCTCGCGCGCGGTCAACTGCGGCGGGCGTGGTCGAGGATCTCGCGCGTCAGGGCGATGGCCTGCCCGCTGGCCTCGAGGATCCGGCGCAGGTCCTGCTGCAGGCGCTCGTCGGCGGGGCAGTCCGCGGCGGCCATCTCGGCGTACATCACCACCGCGGCGAGCATGTTGTTCAGCTCGTGGGCCTTGTGGCGCAGGATCGGGTCGCCTCCGGCGCCCTCGGCGCCGGGCAGCGCACCGCCCGCGTCGGTGTGGTCGTCGCGCTCGGACAACGGTGCCGCGACCTCCCCTCGACCGTCGCCCTCCAGGATACACGAGCCGGCGTCCGTCGATCCGCGGCCCTCCCGGGTGGCGCGGTTGATCGCGACCGTGCCAGGCCCTATCGTGGTCGGGCCAGCCGATCGCGCTGGGGAGGGGGCCCGATGTCACGACGACCGCGCGGATTCCTTTCGCCGGAGGAGGCCGCCGAGCTGTGCGGGGTGGGGCGCACCAAGGTGCTGTCCTGGCTCGACGCGGGCATGCTCCGCCACCAGGTCACGGGCAGCGGCCGCCGGCGGGTGCTGCGCGAGGACCTCGCGGCGTTCCTCGACGAGCGCGGGCTGCCGATCCCCGACGAGCTCGACCCCGGGCCGCTGCGCGTGGCGATCGTCGACGACGACGAGCCGTTCGCCCGGTCGATGGCGCGGCTGGTGCGCCGCGATCACCCCGACGCCGAGGTGCGCGAGGCCCGCGACGGCTTCGCCGCGGGGCTGCTGCTGAGCTCGTTCCGGCCCCACGTCGTGCTGCTCGACCAGGTGATGCCCGGCATCGGCGGGGACGGCGTGCTGCTGCGGCTGCGCCAGTACCGCGAGCTGGACGCCACCCGCGTGGTGGTCGTCAGCGGCCACGTCACCGGGGCCGAGGAGGAGCGCTTCGTCCAGCTGGGCGCCGCCGCGGTGGTGCGCAAGCCCCCCGATCCCGACCAGCTGCGCGCGGTGCTGGCGGAGTGCGTGCCCCCGCACCGCCGGAGGCGCTCGTGACCCGGCTCGAGGCCGCCCTGGAGGCGCTGTCCGCCGCGGTGGGGGACGATCCGGCCGCCCGGCGGGCCCTCGCCGCCCTGCTGCACCGCGTGGCCCACGACCTGAACAACCCGATCGGCGTGCTGGCGCTGGAGGAGTTCAACCTGCGCGGGGGGATCGACGACGTGGCCGCGGCCGCCGCCGGGAGGGACGGGGCCGGGGTGGAGGCCGCCGTCGCCGAGCTCGGCGAGGTGGTGGACAACGTCGCGGAGGCCCGCCGGCGGCTGGCCGCCATCGTCGCGACGCTCGAGGCCGCCGCGCCGCCGCCCCCCGAGGCGTGACTCAGGGCCGCTCGTCCCCGGCCCCGGCGAGGACCCGCTCGATCTCCGCCGAGATGTGCTGCGCGGTGAACGGCTTGAGCACGAACCCCGCCGCCCCGAGGTCCAGGACCTGCTGGGCCACCCGCTCGCGGGTGTAGCCGGAGAGGAACAGCACGCGCACGGCGGGGTCCAGCCGCCGCAGCGCGACGAACGTCTCGGCGCCGTCCATCCCCGGCATCAGCATGTCCAGCAGCACCAGCCGGATCTCGTCGCCGTGCTCGCGGTAGATCTCGAGGGCCTGCTCGCCCCCCTCGGCGAGCAGCACGTCGTAGCCCAGGCGGCGCAGCAGCCGCCGGCCGGCCCCGCGGACCAGCTTCTCGTCGTCGACGAACAGGATCGTGCCCGAGCCCTCGACCAGCTCGTCGTGCCGCCGCTCCCCGCTGGTGTCGCCGGGCTCCGGCCGGGGCGACCCGGCGGCGACGGGGAGGTACAGCCGCGCCTCGGTGCCGCCCGCCGCGGACTTGGCGAGGACCACGGCCCCGCCGTGCGTGCGCGCCATGCCGTAGACCATCGACAGCCCCAGCCCGGTGGCCTCGCCGGCGGGCTTGGTGGTGAAGAACGGCTCGAACGCCCGCGCGCGGGTGGCCTCGTCCATCCCGGGCCCGTCGTCCGCCACGGTGAACCGCACGTAGGGGCCCACGGCGAGGTCGGGGTGCGGGCCGGTGGCCTCCCCGCCCACCTCGACCAGCGCGGCGCCGAGGGTCAGCGTCCCCGCCCCCCCCATCGCATCGCTGGCGTTGACCGTCAGGTTGACCAGCGCGTGCTGCAGCTGGCCGCGGTCGGCGTGGACCGCCGGCAGGCCGGGCTCCACGTCGGAGCGCAGCGTCACGCCCTTGGGCAGGGTCCGCCGCAGGAACTGCAGCGCCTCGCCGACCACCTGGCCCGGCGCCAGCGCCGCGCGCTGGATGTCGCCGCGGCGGGCGAAGCCCAGCAGGTTGCGCGTCAGGTTGCGCCCCCGCCGGCAGGCCGCGAGGATGCGGCTCAGGTCCCCGCGGTAGGGGCCGTCGGCGGGCAGGTCGTGGGCCATGATCGAGGCCAGCGACTGGATCGTGGCCAGCGTGTTGTTGAAGTCGTGGGCCACGCCGGCGGCGAGCTGGCCGATGGCCTCGAGCTTCTGGGCCTGCAGGACCTGCTGGCTGAGGCGGTCCAGCTCCTCCTCGATGCGCTGCTCCTGTTCGATGTCGAAGCTGAACCCGACGATCTCGGCGGGGACGCCGTCGTGGGCCGGGAACACCCGCGCCACCTCACGGACCCACCGGAAGCGGCCGTCCGGTTGGCGGACGCGGTAGGTCTCGTCGCGGCGGCCCTCGGCGCCGATGCGCGCGATGGCCTCCCGCTGGGCCTCGCGATCGTCGGGGTGGAGCCGCGCGAGGAACCACTCCACCGTCGGCTCGGCCTCGTCCGCGCGGACGCCGAACATCGCCCGGGCGCCGGCCCCGAGGTGGGCGAGCCGCCACCCGATGTCCCGCGTCTCGTCGGCCACCAGGCGATACGCCACCGGGGGCGTACGGCTGTGCATCAGCTCCGCGGCGCGGCCGGCAGTGTGATCGACGTCGGAGGGCATGCCCGGGTCGGCCTCCTTCCGGTCCTGTCGTGGGGGCTCGGCTTCCCCCACCTCCATGATACCGCACTCGCGGCGCCAGCGTGCCCGCCGGCGATCAGCCGCGGGGGGGGGCCTCCCCCACCGTCCGCGCGAAGACCTCGGCCAGCGCCGGGTCGAACTTGGTCCCCGCCATCCGGCGGATCTCCTCCAGCGCGCGCTCGACGGGCCAGGCCGCCTTGTAGGGCCGGTCGTGGGTCAGCGCGTCGAACACGTCGGCCAGGGCGACGATCCGTGCCTCCAGCGGGATCTGCTCCCCGGCGATGCCGTCGGGGTAGCCGCCGCCGGCCCAGTTCTCGTGGTGGTGGCGGGCGATCCGCTCGGCCATCTGCAGCAGCGGCACGCGGCTGCCCGACAGGATCCGCGCGCCGATCTCGGTGTGCTGCTTGATCGTCTCGAACTCCTCGTCGGTGAGCTTGCCCGGCTTGAGCAGGATCAGGTCGGAGATCCCGATCTTGCCCAGGTCGTGCAGCGGCGCGGACCGGCGCAGGCGCTCCACGCCGTCGTCGTCCCAGCCGACCGCGCCGGCCACCGCGGCGCACAGATCGCCCACGCGGGCGGTGTGCTCGCCGGTCTCGTCGTCGCGGAACTCCGCGGCCCGCGCCAGCCGCTCGAGGATCTCGGTGTGGGCCTCCTCGAGGTCGGCGGTGCGCTCCTCCACCGCCCGCTCGAGGATCTCGGCGTGGCGCGCCACGCGGTGGTGCAGCAGGCGGGTGGCGACCAGGTTGCGGATCCGCAGCTCGATCTCCACCGGGTCGAACGGCTTGGCCAGGAAGTCCTGGGCCCCCGCGGCCAGCGCGCGGCGGCGGGTGTCCCGCTCCCCGGCGGCGGTGATCACCAGCACGGGCAGGAAGTCGCCGTCGGGCTGGTAGGCGCGGATCCGCTCCAGGACGGCGAACCCGTCCAGGCCCGGCATCAGCAGGTCGAGCACCACCAGGTCCGGCTGGACCTCGGGCAGCAGCCGCTCCACCCGCGTCGGATCGGTGACCCCCGCGAGGTTGCCGAACCCGGCCCGCCGCAGCACCCGCTCCAGCGCCCGGACGTTGGACCGATCGTCGTCGACGATCAGGACGGCCGCGTCGTGGATCTCCATGCGCCCCCTCTCCGGGTGCGGAGCCTCTAGTCGATCGTCGGCCGGTCGCCGTCCTCGATCGCGGGGAAGCCCCGCTCCAGCACCGTGCGGTTCCGCCCGGCCCGCTTGGCCTGGTACAGGGCAGTGTCGGCCCGGGCGAGCAGATCCCGGCCCGGGTCCGCGGCGGCCGGCCGCAGCATCGCGGCCCCGATGCTGACGGTCACCTCGACGACCCGCTCCCCGAGCCGGACCTGGAGCTGCTCGATGCTCACGCGGATCCGCTCCGCCATCGCCACCATCCCCGGCTCCGGGATGCCGCGCACGAGGATCGCCAGCTCCTCGCCGCCGTAGCGGAACGCCGCGTCCTCGAGGCGGATCGTGGCGCGCACCGCCTGGCCCACGGCGCGCAGCACCTGGTCGCCAGCGTGGTGGCCGTACCGGTCGTTGATCCGCTTGAAGTGGTCCAGGTCGAGCATCAGCGCGCCCAGCGGCTGCTCGTGGCGCCGCGCGAAGCTGACCTCCTCGACCAGCCGCCGCTCCATCGACGCGCGGTTGCCCAGGCCGGTCAGCGGATCGTCGTGGAGCGTCCGCTGGATCCGCTCGGCGACCTCCGCGCCGAGCTGGTCCACCGTGCTCAGCTGCAGGACCACGCGGGTCCCGACGCGGATCCGGCAGGTGCTGGGCACCGCGCGCCCGGCGCGGTCCACCGGGACGCCGTCGAGGAACGTGCCGTTGCGGCTGCCCAGATCGCGCAGCCGGTAGCCGTCGTCCTCCAGGTCGAGCATGGCGTGCAGGCGGGAGATCGTGGGGTCTTCGATGCTGACCTCGTTGCTGGCCGCGCGGCCGATGCCCCCGCTGCCGATCATCAGGTGGCGCTGCCCCGCGCTGGGCCCGGTGAGCACCGTCAGCGTCGCCCCGACGACGAACTCGTCCTGGGACTCGGGAGCGTCCTCCCCGGGGGGCGCCACCATCGTGATCGACGCGGTGTCCTCTTCCTCGTACTGCGTATCTCGATCGGACATCGTTCCCCACCCGGTGTCGAGAGCCCAATGTACCAGATCGAGGGGGTCGACGGAGGGGACCGAACCCCGGCCCGTGTCGTACAATGACCCCGTCCCCCGGGCTCGAGCGCCGGGGGAGCCCCGGCCCCGCGGAGGAAGTCGAGGATGGCGCCGCATCGTCTCCACGCCGCCGGCCGGCTCGACGAGGACGGCCTCCAGGGTCTGATCGCCGACCTGTTCGAGCAGGCCCACGACATCATCCAGAGCGTGGACATCGAGGGCCGCTACCTCTACGTCAACCGGCGCTGGCACGACCTGCTCGGCTACGGCGAGGAGGATCTGCCGTCGCTGAACCTGTTCGACGTGATCCACCCCGACCACGTCGAGCACTGCCGCGCGCAGATGGCGCAGCTGGTGCAGGCCGGCCACCTCGACCGGGTCCGGACCGTGTTCGTCGGCAAGGACGGCCAGGAGCGGATCGTCGAGGGGACCACCACGCTGCGGGTCGAGGACGGCCGGCCGGTCTCCACCCGCGGGATCTTCCGCGACATCACCGAGCAGCACCGGGCCCAGCGCCGGGCCGAGGAGCTGCTGCAGCAGTTCCGCGCCGTGGTCGAGCACGCCCCGGTGGGGATCGCGCTGTACGCCGCCGGGGGCCCCTGCGTCGAGGCCAACCAGGCGCTCGGCGACCAGGTCGGCGCCAGCCGCGAGCAGCTGCTGCGGCAGGACTTCCGGGAGCTCGGGTCCTGGCGCCGCTACGGGCTCGCGGAGCGGGCCGAGCTGGCTCTGCGCACCGGCGCGCGCCAGCAGGTCGAGACCTGGATGGAGACCACCTTCGGCCGCTCGGTGTGCGTCCGCTGCCGCTTCGTGCCGGTGAGCCTGCAGGGCGCCCCGCACCTGCTGCTGATCACCGAGGACGTGACCGCCGACCGCTACCGCGAGCAGGCGATGCTGGCCTACCAGGAGCGCCAGCGGCGGGTGCACCGCATCGCCGAGGACATCGCCCGCGTCCGCCCCCTGCCCGAGCTGCTGCAGGAGCTGAGCGAGTCGGCACGGTCGCTGGTCGGCGCCGACGTCGGGGCGCTGGTGACGCTGGACCCGGACACCGGAGCGCCGGCAGGGGTCTTCCCGTCCAACTACCCGCTGGATCGGATCCCGGAGGGCACCGAGGTCCGGGGCCAGGGGGTGCTCGGCGTCGTGGCCGGCGGCGGCGCGATCCACAGCGCCGACGTCCGCGCCGAGCCGGCGTTCGAGTCCTGGCCCGCGTGGCACCCGGAGCTGGGGCCGGTGATCGGGCTGCCGATCCACGGGGACGAGCAGCAGGTCCGCGCGATCCTGCTGGTCGGCCGCCCGCCCGGTGCCCCGGCGTTCTCCGCCGAGGACCGCGCGCTGCTGGAGACGGTGGCGAGCCTGGCCGCGGTGGCGATGCGCAGCGCCGCCCAGTTCGAGCTGATGCAGCAGCTCAACGAGCGCCTGGCGCAGCAGGCCGTCACCGACGCGCTCACCGGGCTGGGCAACC
>CAZOYV010000108.1:0-25154 GCA_964584075.1 uncultured Rickettsiales bacterium
GGCGCGAGGACCACAAGGGGTAGTGGTCACTGGAGTCAAGGGCATACCCCTTTGCACCCAACTTCCGGATTCCGGAAGCTCAACAGGACTCGGTCCGCCCGACCACTGCCCAACTTCCGCATGGGGCCGTTCGGGACACGAGCAGGGAACGCGTTGCGTCGAGGCAGCGACTTGGCCTGCACGCGGACCGAACGCCGAAGATGAGCGTCATGTCGGCTGTTCGGTCCTGATATCGGACTGGACTCCGGAGATGACCCGTCATGTCGGCCGTTCGGTCCTGATATGGGACCGAACTCGAGAGATGACGCTCATGTCCCGAGTTCGGTTCCCCACACCACCTTCCACCAGAGCCCACCCCCCTCCGTCGCCCACCTACCGCACGCCATTGCTTCCCGGGGCGGGTCAAGGCTGGCCGGTGAGCATGCGAGCCGGCCACGAGGCGGCGGAGCCGCCGAGCTTGGCCTTGAGGCGCTCCGGGTAGCAATGGCATGCTCGAAAGGCGACGGGCCCCCCCCCTGATTCCGGGTTCGATACCGACACGTCTCCGCCATGCCCAGAGTCGGAAACTCCGCCGCGGGACAGCCTGGAACCCCTTCCCGTTCGCCGCTGGAGCCGGGGACGTCCGGCCCTCACGGCGCGACGTCGATCTCGTCCCAGCGCTTGCCGTCCTCGCTGGTCATCAGCGTCGCCTCGCCGGGGGCCAGGAACCGGCCGGCGCCGAACGCCACGTCGGTGCGCGCGCGGTCCCAGGCGAGCTTGTCGCCGCGGGTCCACGCCTCGCCGTCGTCCGACCAGTACAGGTGCTCCTCGGCGACGCCGACGTAGACGTCGCCGCCGTGGGCCACGGCGCGCAGCGCCGCCGGGACCTCGCGGGCGGTCCAGCTCGCCCCGTCGGCGGAGGTCGCCAGGTAGGGGACCGGCTCGTCCCCGCCGCCGCGGGTCGCCAGCGCGGCGAAGCCGTCGTCGAGCGGCATCACGCGCGCGATGGCGTCGCACGCGCCGTCCCCGCAGGCCAGCTCGCCCGGTGCCTCCCACGCGCTGCCGTCGGCCGAGGTCGCGGTGGCGCCGCCCCACCACGCCACGAACGTGCCGCCGTGGTAGGCGACGCCGTCGATCCCGTCGGCCCACGGGGCGGGGCCGCCGCCGCCGTCGAGGGTCCGCTCGACCTCGTCCCACGTCACCCCGTCCATCGACTCGAACAGCCCCCCGGGGCGCTGCGCCGCGAAGAACCGGCCCTCCCGCACCGCGGCGCTGTGGAAGCACGCGTCGGGCAGCCCGGTGTAGGCCGTCCAGGTCGTCCCGCCCTCGGAGATCGCCACCGCGCCGTCGCCCTCGACGCAGTCGCTGACCGCCAGCCAGCGGCCCTCCCCGGTGGCCAGCGCGGTCCACTCGGCGTCCACGTCGGGCAGGTGCGGCTCCCAGGTCTCGCCGTCCGGCGACATCGCCAGGATCGCCCGGGTCGCGTAGGGCGCGTACTCCCCGTCCTCGTACTCGCGCAGCCCGCCGGCGACGGCGAACCGCTCGCCGCTGAACAGCACGGCGTCGAGCTGGGCGACGTCCCCCTCGCGGGGCGGCTGGCAGGCCAGCACCGCGAGCAGCCCGACGAGCGCGATCGGCATCAGGGGCGGGGGCGGACGATCCATCTTCGATCCAGGGACGGCACCGGGCGCAGCGCTGCGCGCGCCCCAGCCGGTATCATGGTCGGTGGGAGAGGAGATGTCGAGATGAGGTCTGCGCCGTGGTGCTGGATCGCCGTGCTGCTGCTGGGCTGTCCGACGGGTGTGGCGGACGACGACGCGGGGGACGACGACGGGGCCGACGACGACGCCGGCGACGACGACTCCGCGGGCGACGACGACAGCGGGGACGACGACGGGGCCGACGACGACGCCGGGGACGACGACACCGCGGCGGTGGCGTACGTCGGCTCGGCGCTGTGGGAGGTGCCCCGCGACGTCGCCGTGGCCGGGGACCACGCGCTGTGCTCGTTCTACTACGGGCTGCAGGTGCTGGACTTCACGGTGCCGTCGCAGCCCGAGGTGGTGGCGCGCGTGCCGCTGGACGGCGACGGCGCCGGCGTCGACCTGGCCGGGGACCGGCTGGTCGTCGCCCACCAGCGGGCCGTGACGATCTTCGACGCCTCCGATCCGGCCGCGCCCCTGCGGCTGGGCCACTTCGAGACCCCGGGGACGGCCCACGCCGTGGACGTGGTCGGCGACCACGCGTTCGTCGCCGACGGCTACACCTCGGGGCTGGTGGTGTTCGACATCGCCGACCCGGCCCAGCCCCACCAGGTGGGCGCCGTGGCGCTGGACGGCGATCCGCACGACGTGGTGGTGGACGGCGATCACGCCTACCTGGCGTGCTACGAGGCCGGCCTGCAGGTGGTCGACGTGGCGGACCCCGCCGCGCCGGCGGTGGTGGGCGCGCTGGACACCGAGCTGCGGGCGCTGGCGGTGACCGTCGACGGCGGCTACGCCCATGTCAGCGAGCAGGCCGGGGCGTGGCTGGTGGTCGACGTCTCCGACCCGGCGCAGCCGGTGCAGGTCCACGGCGAGGCGATCGGGGTCGGCGAGGTGGCGGTGGGCGCCGGGCACGCGTTCGTGACCCGCGACCGGGCCCTGGAGATCTACGATCTGTCGACGCCGGCGGCGCCCGTCCAGGTCGCCACGCTGCCGCTGCCCGGGGACGCGCTGGGCGTGACCTACGCGGCCGGCGAGGCCTGGATCGAGGACCACCGCTACGGGGTCCACCGGGTGGACGTGTCGAACCCCGCCCAGCCCCAGCTGCTGGGGACCCACGACGCGTTCCAGGCCTCCTACGACCTGGCCCGCGAGGGCGACCACCTGTTCGTCGCGGACGCCGCGCTGGGCGCCACCGGGGAGGAGTGCCACGCCGCGCTGCGCGTGGTCGACATCACCGATCCCACCTGGCCGGTGCGGGTGGGCACCGCCTCGATGCTGGGCAGCGCCGGTTCTCCGGCCGTCGCCGTGGCGGGGGACCACGCCTTCCTCACCGACTTCACCCACGGCCTGCGCAGCTTCGACGTCAGCGACCCGGCGAACCCCACGCTGGCGGGTCAGCTCGGTTCCTTCGAGCTGGCCTACGAGCTGGCCGTCGCCGGGGACGTCGCCTACGTCGTCGACCGCTACACCGGGGTGGTGCTGCTGGACGTCTCCGACCCGGCGGCCCCGACCCCGCTGGGGACCTGGACCGCGACGCTGCCCAACACCGACGCCGTCGCCGTCGCCGGGACCACCGCCTACGTGCTGACCGACGACTTCGCCGCGGTGGACCTGGTGGTGCTGGACGTGTCGGTGCCCGCGCAGCCCGTCGAGATCGGACGCCACAGCGGCCTGGGAGACGCCCCCAGCCACCAGGAGCTGCTCGTGGACGGGACGACGCTGTACGTGGCCAACGACACTGGCGGGCTCCACGTGTTCGACGTTTCCGACCCCACCGCGCCGGTGCGCCTCGGCGGCTCCGACGCCTGGCTGGGGCCCTACGAGGCGATCGACTACCTGGCCCTGCAGGGCACGACGCTGCTGGCCACGAGCTACGAGGGGCTGGTGGTGATCGACGTGTCGGATCCCGCCGATCCGCTGCTCGTCGCGCGCCACACCACCGCGGGTGCCCCGCGCGGCGTGGCGACCGACGGCACGAACGTGTGGATCGCCGACGGCCTCGCGACCGTCGGGCTGACCCTGGCCCCGTAGGCGCTCTCCGGAGCCGCTCAGTCCAGCAGGTCGAGCACCACCGACTGGGGCGGGTTGCGGCCCTTCTGGACGTCCATCGTGCCGTCGCAGGCGTCGTGGAACGACAGGTCGTAGGTCTCGATCCTGGCCCCCGAGATCGAGATCAGCGTGCCGTCGCCGGCGATCGGGTTGCGCCGGCACGCCGGGTCGAGCACCACGCCGTCGAGGATCACGTCCTTGTTCTTGCTGTCGACCAGCACCACCGACGCGCCATCCAGGGTGTAGATGTCGTCGGCGGGGTCGTCGGGGGTGCCGTCGTGGTCGACCTCGACGTGCCACGCCGAGGCGCCGACGAACGGGTCGCGGGTCTCGGACAGCACGATGTCGGCGTCCGAGTAGTTCACGGTGGTGAAGCCAGCGCTGGTGCTGACCGTGACGGCGCCGGCCTCGATCACGGCGAGGCCGCGGCCGTCGACGTCGATCTCGGCGAAGCTGGCCGCCAGCGTGGCCTCGTCCTCGCTGGTCCACGTCCCGGTCACGGTGATCGATCCGTCGGCGTCTCCCGAGATGGGCAGCGGACAGTCCGGGCTGACCTCGACCTCCACCTCCACGTCGCACGGGTAGCTGGTGCACTCCTGGAGCAGCTGGGCGCAGTCGACCACGTCGTGGGCCACCGCCGCCATCGCGCACGAGGCGGCGTGGGCCGTGGGGGCGGCGCTGCCCAGCGCGACCTCCACCGGCGCCATCTGTTGCTGGATGCAGCCGACGCACAGCGTCAGCGCGAAGAACACCGGAGCGAGATGTCGCACGGTCTTCCCTCCCTGGCCCACTACGGTCCCCACCTGGCCGGCATCGTAGATAGGAGCGGGCGAGGGGATCAACTACGAATGGACTACCGGATCGCCCGTCGTCGTCGGGAGTCGTTGACACGAAAATCGTGTAACACTAAAATCATGTCGTGAAGAACGTCACCATCACCCTCGACGAGGAGGTCGCCCGCTGGGCGCGAATCCTGGCCGCGAAGAACGACACCTCCGTGTCGAGGCTGCTCGGCGAGATGCTGCGCGAGCGGATGCTGGCCGAGGCCAACTACGAGGCCGCCGCCCGGCAGTTCCTTTCGTTGCAGCCGCGGGCGCTGAGCGACGGCGACGAACCCTACCCCGACCGGGACGAGCTCCATGACCGCGCCGGTCTTCGTTGACACCGACGTCCTGGTTCACCGCCTCGACGCCCGCGACGGGGACAAGCAGGCGCGCGCCGACGAGTGGCTGACGGCCCTGTGGGAGACCCGCCGCGGTCGCCTGTCCTACCAGGTCCTGCAGGAGTTCTACGTCACCGTCACCCGCAAGCTGCGGCCCGGCCTGTCGGCCGAGGAGGGCCGCTCCGCGGTCCGCGCGCTGCTGGCCTGGCACCCGCTCGCGGTGGATCGCCGCGTGGTGGAGGGCGCCTGGCTGCTCGAGGACCGCTACTCCCTGTCGTGGTGGGACGCCCTGATCGTCTCGGCCGCGCAGGTGGAGGGCTGCCCGATCCTGCTGACCGAGGACCTGCAGCACGACCAGGAGTTCGACGGCGTCCGGGCGGTCAGCCCGTTCCGCGAGCGCCCCTGACGATCCCCTGCCGCTCGCGGCGCCGCCCGGCCAGCGCCAGCGCGAGGGCGGCCGGGGCGAGCCAGCCGGAGGAGTCCGAACGCGCTGGACCCGATCCGGCCCGGCACTCGCAGCCGCCCGTGTCATCGTCGTCGTCGTCGGCCGCGTCGTCGTCCCCCGGGTCGACCTCGTAGCAGTCCAGGTCGTGGTCGTCGATCACGCCGTCGCAGTCGTCGTCGACGCCGTTGTCGCAGACCTCGTCGGCGCCGGGGTTGGCGGTGGGGATGCCGTCCTCGCAGTCCCCGTCGCAGATCGAGTACCCGTCGCCGTCGCCGTCGGCCTCGTCGGGGCCGAGCTGCCCGTCGCAGTCGGTGTCAATCCCGTCGCAGTCCTCGTCGGCACCGGGATGGACGGCGTCGTCTGCGTCGTCACAGTCGCCGTCGCACAGGGAGAATCCGTCCCCGTCCAGGTCGGCGTTCTCGTCGGTGGCGGGGTCGCAGTCGTCGTCGATGCCGTTGCAGACCTCCATGGCGTCAGGGTTCACCGCAGCGTCGGTGTCGTCGCACTCCTCGCAGTCGGTGAATCCGTCTCCGTCCCCGTCGACGCAGGGGGCGCCGAAGAACAGCCACACCTGGCCGGCGTCGTTGCCGAACTCGTCATTTTCCCCAGAGCCGATGGCCAGGTCGTCGTAGCCATCGGCATCCAGGTCGCCGACGAGAGACCCTTCAATCATGTCGAGCGAATCAGCGCCGAGGAAGGTCGCGGCGATCCGGTCTCCCAGGTCCCCGTCGAGATCGGCGCCCCCGCGGATCAGGTAGGTCTTGCCTGCGTTCTGTGCGGCCTGGTCGTTCTTGTGCGCGCTGCAGGCCATGTCGTCGAACCCGTCGCCGTCCGCGTCGTAGCCGCGAATACCGATGACGCCGCACTGGAACCGGTCCGGCGCTGCCTCTCCGGTGAGCCACCCGTTCGCGAGTTCGAGGGGGGTCTCCGGTGCCCATCCGGACTCCTTACCGAGGACCAGGTAGGCCTTGCCTGTCGAAGTACCGGGAAAACCCGGGGCGCTGGCGAGCAGGTCGTCGAGGCCGTCGCCGTCCACGTCTCCGACGAACCCCGCGTATGCCGCAGACCCATACTGCTGAACGGGAACGGGCTGAGACTCCCCGACCCACGAGGCGTCGGACGACAGCAGGGGCACCCCGTTGCTCCATCCCCACTCCCGGCCGTGGAACAGGTGGATCTGACCGGAACGCTTCTCGACGGGATCCCAGTAGTGCATGTCGCCGATCGTGAGATCGTCCAGGCCGTCTCCGTCGAGATCGCCCCCTCCCGTGGTGGAGACCAGCCCGAGCTGCTCGTACCCCACGAACGACGCGTCCGACGCGCTCAGCGGGGTGTCCGGTTGCCACCCGGACTGCTTGCCGAGGAACAGGTAGACCTTGCCCGTCCAGAGCCCCCCCTGGTCGGCGTACGGCGCCCCGATCAGGAAGTCGCCGAGGCCGTCCCCGTTCGCGTCCCCCGCCGGGGAGAGCAGGTGTCCCGCGGCGTCCCCCGCCCCCTCGCCGAGGAACGAGGCGTCCGCGTCACCGATCGGCATGTCCGGCGGCCATCCGTCCACGCGGCCCAGCACCAGGTAGGCCTGGCCCGCGTCCAGACCCGCCTCGTCGTTGCCGTGCGCGCCCAGGAGGAAGTCGCCGATCCCGTCGCCGTCCACATCCCCCGCACCCGAGACGATGGTCAGCACGTCCCCGTCTTGCTCGCCGCAGTACGAGTATTCCGCGACGTCGATGTCCTGGCCGGGCAGCCATGGGCCGGTGCTGCCCAGGACGAGGTAGACCTGGCCCGCGGTGGGGCCGGGGCAGTCCACCGTGCCCTGGGCGCCCACAAGCAGGTCGTCGATCCCGTCGCCGTTCACGTCGCCGGCCCCGGCGAGCCCCCAGCCGAGTGCGGCTGCGGGATCCTCGCCATGGAACGAAGCGTCTGCTGTGGAGAGAGCAGTGTCAGGGGACCAGGCTCCCGCAGCAGTGACAATCGACAGGCACACAGCCAACGTCGTGGCCCGAGGCCAGTACCGCAATTCGCGAGACAGCAACAGAAACAACACCCGGCGGGTTAACTCCTGAAACCAGTCGAACTAGCCGTCAGAACGGACAGGCCGCTGGTCCAGCGGGACAGTTGCCGTCACAGCCAGCCAGGCAGGTGTCGAGGCCGTCATAGCACCAATCGTTGCTGCCTGGCCCCCCGTCCAGCTTGTCATCGGTAGAGTCATCAGTAGCGTCCCCACACAGGATGTCGTCCCCCAATCCCCCCTTGAGGCCGTCCAGCCCGTCGTTTCCGTTGAGGCGGTCATTTCCATTGCCGCCCTCGATGTAGTCTCCCCCGCTACCCCCGCGGATCGTGTCATGCCCGGGGTCGCCGTACAGGATGTCCGCGCCGGCGCCGCCGTACAGTGCGTCGTTGCCATCCCCACCGCGGAAGTAGTTGGAGTCGGTGTCGTCCGAGGGAGCCGCGATGCGGTCGCGGCCGTCGTAGCCGTACGCGTCGTCCTCGCCATATCCGACGTCGATGTCATCGCAGAAGCTGGGACCGCAGTCGTATCCACTGCCGTAGACCTCGTCGTCGCCGTTTCCGGCCTCGATTGTGCTGGCTCCGTCCCAGTCGTAGCGGGTACCGTCGGTGTAGTTCAGCGCGATCGTGTCGTTTCCGGCGTAGGTCTTGACCACGATCTTGCTGGGCGGGTCGATGAACGGGCAGCAGAAGTCGGTCCCGTAGGCGTTGCCCCAGATGATCGCGTGTCCGGTGGAACCGTTCACGCCGGTGAGCTCGTCGGGGTCGCTGCTCCCACTGTCGAAGTTGTCACAGTCTATGTATGTTCCCTCGTTCGTACACACGTCCGTCCCGCCGACGCTGCAGTTCAGCCCTTGGTAGACGCCCGGACAGTCGTCGGCCGGCCACGCGGCGTGGGCCGCGAGCGGCGAAGCGAGCACAGCGATCATCCCCACGAAGATCCCAATCCGTCCCATGATTTCTCCCTCGGGTTCGTGCCCTCCGTGCCGGAGAGCCTTTGGTCGGGGAGAGCACCCCACTCCCCCTGCGACGAACCCGAGGGTACCCAGGTAGTCTGGGCCACTTCTGTGCCGATTCCATCTTTTTTTTTCGCGATATCGAGCAGATTTCGCCGGATCGGTCAACGTGCGTCCGGTCGGGTTCAGACGGGCGGTATCCTGGAGTGTGATGACGAGGAAGCGCGGCCCAGTTTCCCGAGAATGGCGACTGCTCGAGATCGTGCGCAACGTCAAGTCCCACCGCGGCCGTGTCCCGGTGCTCGACTACCCGACCCACGCCATCCTCCAGTCGCTACAGGCCGACCCGGCCCGCTTCCCCGGCATCGGCGCGGCCTGCCGCCGGGCCGGTGTCAGCCCGTCCCACTTCTACCGCCACGCGTCCGCCGCGCTGGGGATGCCACCGTCGCGGTACGTCCGCTGGGTCCGGATCTACTGGGCCATCGCCTGGATCGCGAGCGCGCCCGAGGAACCCCTCGACCGCATCGCCGAGCGGGTCGGGTACCGCAACCAGGGCAGCCTCTCGCGGACCTTCCAGCGGGAGACGCGCCACACCCCGCGGTTCGTCCGCGGCGTGATCCGCGCCGGCCTGGGGCTGGCCCGCAAGGCGCCGGGCCGCGAGTCGGACGTCCTCGACGTCGAGCGGGTGGTGGCGGAGGTCAACGCCGAGTACGAGTCCGTCTACCGGGCCCATTGCCGCCGCAGGCGCGCGCGCCACCTCGCCGAGGTCCGCGAGGAGCTGCGGCAGGCACCGCAGATCACCTCGGCGCCCCAGGAGTGAAGTCGCCCCCCGAGAACGTTGAAACCGAGGCGCGTTCCGCGGTAGAAGCCTGGGAGTCGCTCCCTGCGGAGGCAGCCATGAAGACCGAGGCGATCAGCACGACCGATCCGTCCCAGGTGGAGCCGCTCCAGGCGCTGATCATCGACGTGGACGGGACGCTCACCGACGGCTCGATCTGGCTCGGCCCGCGCGGGGAGGAGTTCAAGCGCTTCGACGTGCGCGACGGGCTCGGGGTGGTGATGGCGCTCAACGCCGGGCTGAAGGTGTTCCTGCTGACCAGCCGGCCGGCGGAGGCGACCCGCCGCCGGGGGCGCGAGATGGGGGTCACCGAGGTGGTGTTCGCCCACCCGAGCAAGACCCAGGCGTTCGACGAGCTGCTGGACCGTCACCGGCTGGAGGAGGAGCAGGTGTGCTACATCGGCGACGACCTGACCGACCTGGTGCCGGTCAAGTCGGCGCTGCTCGGCGTGGCGGTGGGCGACGCCCACGAGGATCTCAAGGAGGTCGCCGACCTGGTGTGCCAGAACCCCGGCGGGCACGGCGCGGTGCGCGAGACGATCGAGCTGATCCTGCGGATCCGCGGCGTGTGGGAGGACCTGGTGCAGCGGATGGACCCCGAGTACGTCGACGACCTGTAGGCCGCACTAGAACGGATCGACCCCCGCCGAGTCCTCCAGCTCCTCCTCGTAGACGCGCTCCCCGAACATGTAGCGGGCCACGTTGACGTCGTGGTCGCGGGCGTTGTGGGCCCGGACCACGGTGCGCAGGTAGGCCCGCCGGCGGTGGTGGCGCTTGTGGGTGTCGATCTCCATCGGGGGGTCGATCCAGCGGCCCAGCGGGTCGCGGATCATCACCACCCGCGGGCGGGTGGTCGGCATCTCGCCGTCCCCGGGGCCGAGCACGATGCCCCACTCGCCGGAGTCCAGCTCGACGAGGCTGCCCGGCGGGTAGCGGCCCACCACGCTGACCAGCACGCGGATCACGATCGGGTCGAACCGCTTGGCGCCGCCGCGGATCACCAGCTTGAGCGCCTCGTTGGGCATGAACGCCGGCCGGTCGGGGCGGTCCTGGCACAGCCCGTCGAAGGCGTCGCAGACCGCCACGACCCGCGAGAACAGGTGCAGCGAGGGGCGCAGCAGGATCGGGTACCCGCCGCGGCCGTTGAACCACTCGTGGTGCTCGGCGCTGACCAGCGCGCGCTCCACGATCGGCTGGGCCATGCCGTAGTTGACCAGCATGTGGCGCGCCCCGGCCAGCGGGTGGGTCTCGAGCACCTCGCGCTCGGCGTCGGTCAGCGGCCGGGCGACGTCGAGCATCCCCGGCGGGAGCATCGCCTCGCCCACGTCGTGGTTCAGCGCGCTGAGGCCCAGCCGGATCAGGTCGCGGCGGTTCAGCCCGATGCGCATCCCGATCCCGATCGCCAGGATCGCGGTGTTCATCGAGTGGCCCTGCTCCATCCCGCCGAAGTCGCGGATCCCGCTCAGCGCGATGACGTTCTCGAGGTTCTCCTCGCCCATCGCCACGAGCTTGCGCATCACCGACCGCTGCCGGCGGCGGCGCCCGATGCTCAGGTCCTTCATCGTGGCGGCCTGGCCGAGGGCGACCATGCCGCGGACGTAGGCGTTGACCGCCTGCTTGCGCATCTTGCCGGCGGCGTCGAGCTCGTCCTCCTCGTCGAACAGGTCCTCGCGCAGGATCAGCGACACGTCGCGCACGCCGGCAGCCTGCAGGCCGTCGGCGATCTTCTCGCGGGCCTGCTTGGGCTCCTCGACGTCGCGGGAGTCGCGCAGCTGCAGGAACAGCTGCGCCAGCGAGTCGGTGGTGAACTCGGGGGCCAGCGTGATGCCCGCCACGCCCGCCCGCGTCAGCCGGTCGCCGAACCGGGTGCAGACCTCGTGCATCCCGGTGTCGAGCTTGAGCCGCACGCCGTTCATGAACACGTGGTCGGGCAGGATCACGATCCCGATCGACTCGGTGTGGGTCTCGACCAGCGAGTGCAGCGCCTGGCCGACCTCGGAGAGGATCCGCTGGGGCGCGGCGTTGGCCACGTCGTAGGTCATCAGGACCCGCTCGAGGCTCTCCATCTTGGGGATCGCCGTGCGGCCGACGGTGTTGATCCGCTTGCGCCGGGCGCGATCCTCCTCCAGCCGCAGGGCCTCGGCCGCGTCGAGGTAGCGCGTGAAGTCGGCGGGCTCCATCAGACCCGATCCAGCTTTCCGTCGAGGGCGTCGCGGCACGCCCGCCGCTGCGCCAGGTTCCACGACCTCGAGCCCTGCACGAGGGCCTGGCGTGCGCGGACCGAGCCGATCCGCGCCATCGCGGCCGCGCAGGCCTCGAAGTCGGCCCTGGCCGCCGCGCCGGTGCCGAACCGCCCGTGCCGGCCGATGATCTCCTCGAACACCGGGAGCGCGGCGTCCCCGCCGACGACCGCCATCGCCATCGCCATCGAGCGCTTGACCGGGGCCGCCGCGGCCTCGAAGCGCTTGCCGAGGAGCAGCACCCGCAGGGCGTCGAAGGCCCCCTGGGGACGGCGCGAGCCCAGCAGCTCGACCGCGGCGCGCCGCACCGAGGTGTCGCGGTCGGTGACCAGCTCGAGCACGCGCATCAGCGGCTGGCGGGGCAGCTGCGGCGGCAGGGACCGCACCGCGGCGGCGCGCACGTCGGGGGCGCGGTGGAACAGCAGCCCGAACAGCTGCTCGTTGGACTCCTGGTCCCCCACCCGGCGGAGGACCTCGATCATCGGCATCACCTCCTCCACCGGGCGGCGGTGGAGGTCCACCGCGCTGGCGCCGAGCTCGTGGCCCACGATCCCGGCCACCTCGTCGATCACCCAGCTGAGGCGGCGGTCGGCGCGCATCCCGCTGATGCGCTGCACCAGCAGCCGCGCGCGGTGCCCGTCGTGGGCCGACAGGAACCGCTTGAGCAGGGTCCGGTCGTCGCGGTCCTCGGGGCGCAGCATCGCGGCGAACTCGGGGAACAGCTGCGGGGCGGTGACCGCGTCCATCCAGATGTCCAGCTCGAGCTGCCCCGGCTGGACCAGCGGCGACTCGCTGGACACCAGCGTGTCGACCAGCCGCACCACCGGCTTCCACAGCGCGGCCCCGTCGGCCTCCTCGCGGCGCAGCCCGCGCAGCACCAGGGTCATCGCCTCGCGCGGCTCGAGCTCGGGGCGCCCGCGGGCCCCGCCGACGACCAGCACCTCGACCATCCGCCGCAGGATCGTGGCCTCGTTGTCCCCCGAGACCTCCTCGCGCAGGGCGCGCAGGTCGACGTCGTGGGTCAGCTCGCCCTCGGGCTGGTCGGCCCACTCGCTGAGATCGAGCGACGCCAGGTAGTGGGCGTTGGTCCAGGACGGATCGGGGACGCCCAGGTGGGCCCGCGCCTCGGCGGCCTCGGCGGCCGAGTCCGACTCCTCGATCTCGCTGCCGTCGTAGTTCTTCATCCGCTGGGCCTCGGCGTCGGCGGCCTCGAGGTTGCGCTCGATGGCGCCCATCCCGCCGGCGCCCTCCCCCGGCGCGGGGGGGGTCGGATCGAGGATCTGGCGGATGATCTCGTTGGCGTAGCCCTCCTCGCCCAGCGCCGCGGTCTCCGACAGCTCCTGGGCGTCGCTGAGGTGCTCCACCGCCTCGTACAGGATGTGCTCGAGCTTGGCCTGCCACAGCAGGCTGGCCAGCGTCTCCTCCTCCCACTTGGGCAGGTTGAGGTTGATGCCGAGGATCTTGGCGAACGTCAGGATCTCCGCCCGCGCGACCCCCGGGGTGAAGACGATCTGGGTGATGCCCTCGCGGTGCAGCGTGCGCGCGATCCCCTCGCGGTCGTCGCTGTCGACGTAGACCTCGTGCCCCTGCCAGCTGAGCCCGTCGCGGGCGACGCGCAGCGGCAGGTCGCCCAGCATCCGCAGCACCGGATCGAGGCGCGCCGCGAGCTTCTCGGCCGCCTTGACCGTGCTGGGGTGGTCGTCGCCGTACAGCCGCGACGCCGAGGTGAGCATGTGGAGGCTCTCCAGGGTGTCTGCGACGCGGGCGACGAGGTCCTGGCCGTCGTGTGGTTCCACGGGTCCGTCCGGAGGCTACTTCCTGCCGACCGCTTTGGCCAACCCGAGGGCGACCAGCTTGACCGCGGCGCGCAGGTCCTGCTCGCTCAGCGACTGGAACTCGAACCGGCGCTGGCGCACCAGCGTGCGGGCCCGGTCGCCGAAGCCCTGGACCCGGTCCACCGCCGTGGTCGCCTCGGGCAGGACCTGCATCCGCAGGTGCTTGCCCGACACCGCCATCCGCCGCAGCTGGTGCGCCGGCAGCGAGTCCCCCACCGCGTCGAGCAGCGCGCGGGTCAGCAGCGGGTCGCCGTGGCTCGACGACAGGTGCGGCGCGGAGATCCCCAGCGCCCCGCCCCGCGGCCACGACATCGCCCGCGCGATGCCCTCGGCGGCGGGGTGGTCGCTGCGCCGCATCGGCGGGTAGGTCGCCACGGCGCAGACCCGCCCCTCGGCGATCCCGAGGTAGGTCGCGCTGGAGCCGGACCACAGCATCGTCTCGAACCGCCCCGCCTTGCGCGCCCAGTGCAGCAGCAGCGGGCCGAGGCGGACGAAGTCGAAGGCCTTGATCCGGCGGCGCTGCTCGGGATCGGCCTCGGTCAGGAAGTTGAACAGCGGCTCCCACGGGGCGCTGTCCACCGAGACCAGCTCGATGCCCGACATCCGCCCGTGCTCTGCGGCGTGGACCACCATCTCGGCGGGGTAGGGGCCCAGCCGCCCGCGGTGGGTGAACAGCTCGACCATCGTCGAGGCCGCCATCCGGAACTGGAGCGTCGTGCCCGGGCCCTGCGGCAGCCTCTTCCTGGCCGCCGGCGGGTTGGTCAGCACGTCGGCGATGCGCGGGACCTGCTCGGACTGCTCCGGGACCAGCCGCACCTCGGGCTCCATGATCGACGGCTCGTCGATCGACGCCTCGGGGTCGGAGCTGTCCATCGGCGGCGGCGTCGCCCGGCGGTGGGTCCGCGTCGGCGTGACGATCCCGGTCTTCTGGAACATCCGGTCCGTGTCGGGGAACGGCGTCGCGTCGGGCGGCCCGGGCGGGGGCGGCGGCACCTCGCGCGGCATCGGGGTGGTGTCCCCGCCGCCGCCCAGGGGCGAGCCGCCCGCCAGCGGCCCGGTGGGGCGCACGTTGGGGTCGGAGACGGTGCGCGGCCGCGGCGTGACCGCGGGGTCGAACGAGCCGCGCCCGGTCGGGGCTGCGCGCGGCTGCTGCTGCTGCGGCGGCTCGTCGGGGAGCCGCGGCGCCTGCAGCTCCCCGCTGTCCTCGCGGAACTGGGTCAGCGCCCGGCGCAGCGCGGCGGTGGCGTCCTCGTCGCGGGCCGGCTCCTCGGGCCAGGCGTCGCCGCCGGGCGGGACCCCCTGCCCCTCGGACGGGATCCCGGAGAGCAGCTCCGGCGCGGGCGGCGCGTCCCCGCCCTGGCCGCGTGACTCGTCGCGGAAGCGGGTGGTCTGGGCCTGCTGGGGCGCCGCGGCCTCGATCCCGGCCTGCCGCAGCTGGCGCAGGATCTCGACCAGCCGCACGTCGCCCAGCCGGATGTCGGCGTTGCGCTCCAGATCGATGCAGTCCTCGAGGAAGTGCTGGGCGCTGTGGTACCGGGCGGCCGGGTCCTTGGCCAGCGCGCGCAGCAGGATCTCGTCGATCCCGTCGGGGAAGTTGAGGTGCTGCTCGAGCAGCGCCTCTGGGGACCAGTCGCGGACGTACAGCTGCTGCTGGAACAGCGTCTCGGCCGGCGGGAACAGCGGCCTCATCGCCAGCATCTCGTACAGGCAGGCGCCGACGGCGAAGATGTCGGACTGCTGCGACGCGTCCGCTCCCATCAGCAGCTCGGGGGCGAAGTAGCGCAGCTTGCCGACCAGCATCCCCGGCTCCTCGGCGCGCCGCGAGATCGACGCCCGCGCGACCCCGAAGTCGGAGAGCTTCACCGCGCCGTTGATCCCCAGCAGGATGTTCCCCGGGGAGATGTCGCGGTGGACCAGGCCCAGCGGCCGCCCGCGGTAGTCGGTGGCCATGTGGGCGTGGAGCAGCCCGCGCAGGGTCTGAGAGACGATGTGCAGCATCGCCGCGAACGGGATCGAGGCGCCGCGCTCCTCGAACTCGATCATCAGCGACAGCACGTCCATCCCGTCGATGAACTCCATCGCGAGGTAGACGAACTCGCCGTCGCGGTCGAGGTCGAAGACGCGCACGATGTTGGTGTGCTGCAGCTCGACGGTGATGCGCGCCTCGTCGAAGAACATCTCGACGAAGTCGGGGTCGTTGGCGAACTGGGGCAGGATCGTCTTGACCACGCACAGGTGCGCGAAGCCCTCGATCCCGGTGCGCCGCGCGAGGAACACCTCGGCCATCCCGCCCTGGCCCAGCTTGCGCAGCAGGTCGTACTGGCCCACGCGCTTGACCGGCAGGTTGGGATCGGGCGTCAGGTCCACCGCAGTGACTCCCCCCGCACGCCGCTGCACGTGTGCGGAGGCCCCATTGTAGTGGAAACGGGGTGGTTCACGCTCCCCCGCCGCCCAGCCGCGGGCGACAGAACGCCAGCTCGTGCTCCGCGCCGCACGCCGTGCACCGGTGGCGGAGGTGGATCCGCACGCACTTCATCCCCGGGACCTCCCTGATCTCGCGGGCCAGCGCCCCCCCGCAGGAGCACGCCCGCGGCGTGGCGATCACCAGCGGCAGGCCCTCGTGCACGGCCTCCTCGACGACGATGTCGGCGAGCCCGTCGTCGCGCAGCGCCTCGAACAGCCCGGCGAAGTAGGCCTCGGTCTGGGCCCCGCGCACGGCGGCGCGGCGGCGCCCGGCGGCGGTGTACAGCGCGTCGGGGGCGCTGCGGGCGTAGGTCAGCTCGACGGTGGTCGCGCGCAGCAGGTCCAGCGACATCGCGCGGCCGCGCAGCCCGGCCTTGGCGAAGAAGTTGGCGACCCCCAGCGGTCCGAGCTTGTCCAGGTTGTCGGCGTCGAACAGCACGCGCGCCAGCGGCGTCGGCTCGGGGTCGTCGCGGTACAGCTGGAGGATCGCCTCGGCCACCGGCTCGACCCGCGCGGCGGGCAGCCCGTGGTCGGCGGCCAGCTCCCGCAGGGCCCGCACCGAGCGCTGCTCCTCGGGCAGGTCGTCGTCGTGGTAGCGGCCGCCGGCGAACTTGCCGGCGTCGTGGAACAGCCCGGCGAGGCGGCAGGCCTCGGGGTCGACGCCCTCCTCGCGGCCCAGCGAGACCGCCAGCCGCGCCACCCGCCGGACGTGATCCCACAGCGTGTCGGCCGGCCGGTCGCCCGGACCGTCCCCGCCGGTGGAGAACGCCGCCTCGTCTCGCCGGATCCGATCGCGCAGCGCCCGCTCCAGCGCGTCGCGCGCCCCGTCCGTGTCGTGGGGTCCGTCGCCGCCCATGCCCAGCTCCCGTCGCGCCGTGACTCTACCGCGGATCGCTGGTAGCGTCCCAGGTCCGACACGCCACGGGAGGACCGAGATGTTCGACGCCACCGTCTACCAGCAGCGCCGCGAGGTGCTGGCCGGCAAGCTGGGCTCCGGGCTGGTGCTGCTGCCCGCCACGCCCCCGTCCCCGCGCAACTACGCCGACAACGTGCACCCCCACCGCCAGAGCTCGCACGTGCTGTACTACACCGGGCTGCGCGACCCGGGGCTGTTCGTCGTGCTCGACCTCGACGCCGGGCGCCACGTGCTCTACGGCCGGCCGCGGACGATGGACGACGTGGTGTGGTGCGGCGAGATGCCGTCGCTGGACGAGCTGGCCGCGGCGGCCGGGCTGGACGAGGCCCGCGACATCGAGCAGCTCGCCGGCGACCTGGCGACCGCTGCCACCGGCGGGGCCGAGCTGCACTACCTGCCGGTCTACCGCGCGGCGGTGGCGGCCCAGCTCGCCGGGCTGGTCGCCCGCGACGCCGACGAGGTCGGCCGCGGCGCGTCCCCGGCGCTGACCCGCGCGGTGGCCGAGCAGCGGCTGGTCAAGGAGCCCCGCGAGATCGACGAGATCGAGGACGCGCTGGGGGTCACCCGCGACGCCTACCTCGCCGTGCTGGCCGCCGCCGCCGAGGGGCTGGTCGAGTCGGACATCGCCGGGATCCTCCAGGGCGTGGCGCTGCGCTGCGGGCGCGAGCAGTCGTTCCCGCCGATCACCACCGTGCGCGGCGAGGTGCTGCACAACGAGAGCCGCCACCTGCCGCTCCGCGCCGGCCAGCTGCTGCTGGTCGACAGCGGCGCCGAGTCCCCCGAGGGCTACGCCTCGGACATCACGCGCACGATGCCGGTCTCAGGGACGTTCAGCCCCGAGCAGCGCGCGCTGTACGAGGTGGTGCTGGCCGGCCAGCAGGCCGCGATCGAGGCCGTGCGGCCGGGCAAGCGGTTCAAGGACCTGCACCTGCTGTGCGCCCGTACGATGGCCGCCGGGCTGTGCGAACTGGGGCTGCTGCGCGGCGATCCCGAGGAGATCGTCGCCGCCGGCGCCCACGCGCTGCTGTTCCCCCACGGCCTGGGCCACGCGATGGGCCTCGACGTCCACGACATGGAGGACCTCGGCGACGTGGTCGGCTACGGCCGCGACCTGGCCCGCAGCGAGCAGTTCGGGCTCAACTTCCTGCGGCTGGCGCGGACCGTCGCCCCCGGCCACGTGTTCACCGTCGAGCCCGGGCTGTACTTCATCCCGGCGCTGATCGACCAGTGGGCCGCGGAGGGGGCCCACGCCGCGTTCATCGACTACGACGCGGTGCAGCGCCATCGCGGCTTCGGGGGGATCCGGATCGAAGACGACGTGCTCGTCACCGCCGACGGCGGGCGCGTGCTCGGGCCCCCGATCCCCAAGGCCGTGGCCGACATCGAGGACGCGATGGCCCGCTAGCCGCCTGCCTCGTCCTGCTTGAGCCGCTCGACGATCTCGCCCAGCACCCTGTCGGTGTCCGCGACCTTGACCTGGCAGGTCCCGGCGCCCTTGTGGCCGCCTCCGCCGTACTCGGCGAGCAGCTGGCCGACGTGGGTCTTGCAGTCGCGCTTGAAGATGTTGTGGCCCAGCGCGATGAAGTGGGTGTCGTCGGGGCGCGCGTCCTGGACCCGCACCGAGATGTTGCCCTCGCGCAGGCCGTCCAGCGTGTAGACCAGGAAGCGGTTGCCGGGCGGGATCTCCTCGAGGCCGCGGAAGTCGCTGATGATCACGTTGCCGTCGAGGCGGCTGTGCTGGGTGAACACCTCCTCGGTCTCGGCGTGGAGCTTCCAGTAGGTGTCGGCGCGCTCCTTGACGTCGGGGTGCTTGAGCACCTCCTCGACGGTCATCTTGATCAGCAGGTCCGGCATCATGTCCGTCATCTCCTTGTTGGAGATGCGGTAGTGGTGGTAGCGCCCGAGGCCGGTGCGCGGGTCGATCAGGAAGCACAGCAGCACGGCGCCCTGGGGGTAGGCGACCTCGGACAGCGTCAGCTGCGCCGAGTCCATCCGGTCGACCACGTCGAGGAACGCCTCGTGGCGCCGCAGCGCCGGGTGGTCCTCGACGTAGTACTCGTAGACCAGCCGCGCGGCGCTGGGCGCGTCCGGATCGTAGTCCCCGGCGAAGTCCTTGCCGGGCTGCCGCCCCTCCATCGCCTCGCTGGCGTGGTGGTCGAACCACATCGAGCAGCTCGGGTGGTACGGCAGGTTGCAGATGATGTCGCCTTCCTGGATGTCGACGATCCCGTCCTGCATGTCCTTGGGGTGCGCCTGCAGCATCCCCGTGATGTCCTCGACCTGCTTGAGCAGGACGGTGCACATGGTGCCGTCGAGATCTCCCCTGGTCACGATCCGCATGACGCCCCTCCTCGCGCGTGGGCTCCGGAGCCGGGCCCGGCGTGTTCGGGGCATTGTACCAGCGCAGGCCGGGAGGCGCCGCGGCGCAGAGAAGCTGGCGCGGCGTTCCGATCGTCCCGATTGTCCCTTCCAGCGTGGTTCCGGTTCCAACCCGTATGCACCGCTGGCTCCCGACCCTGCTGCTCGCCCTCGTCCTCGCGAGCCCCGCCGAGGCCGCCGAACCTCCGCGCGCGGGGGGCGCCGGGCTGTACCTCAACGAGGGCTTCGCGGGGCACGCCCCCGAGGGCTTCGGCGGCGGGGAGCTGACGGCCGCCCCGGGCGTGCTGACCTGTCCGGGGGGCGCGGGCCACGTGGTGCTGAAGCACACCCGGGTGGGTGGGGAGGGGTCGTACTGCTTCGCCCCCGGCACCGAGATGGTGCAGCTGGGAGCGCAGATCGGCGGCCACCTGCCGGTCGGCGAGACCTACGTGGCGGCCTACGCCGGTCTGGGCTACGGGCGACTGCAGATGGAGGCCGAGGCGGCCTACGACGCCCACTTCGCGTACGTCCGCCCGGCGCTGGCGATCGGGCTGCCGCTGGGCATCGTCGCGGTGGAGATCGGCGGGTACGGCGTGTTCCCGTTCCCCTTTGCCCAGACCGTCGACGGGGAGCGCGTCCAGGGCGGGACCTTTCCGCACGCCGGCGTGCTCGTCTCGATCCTGCTCGGCCACCACCCGCGCCAGCGGGACGCCGCCGACGCGGTGGTCGACGCCGAGGAGCCGTCGCCGCGGGAGGCCGCCGCCGTCGAGACGCCTCCGGGCGCCCCCGAGGAGTCCCCGGCGGCGCCCCCGCCGTCGCCGGCCGACCGATCCCCCTGACCATCTGTTCAGTGCTACAATCGCCCGCATGCCGTCCGACGACGCCCTCGGCCCGTTCCACCCGTTGATCCGCCGCTGGTTCGCCGAGCGGGTCGGCGCGCCCACCGACGTGCAGCGCCGCGCGTGGCCCCGCATCGCCGGCGGCGAGCACGTGCTGGTCACCGCGCCGACCGGCAGCGGCAAGACCCTCGCGGCGTTCCTGTGGGGGCTGGACCGGCTGCTCACCGGGGCCTGGGAGGGCGGGGACGTGCGGGTGCTGTACGTCTCGCCGCTCAAGGCGCTGAACAACGACATCCGCCGCAACCTGACGGCGCCGCTGGAGCAGCTCGTCGAGGCGTTCGTCGCCGCCGGCGAAGAGCCGGCCGCGGTGCGGGTCCGGACCCGCAGCGGCGACACCCCGGCCGAGGAGCGTCAGCGGATGGCGCGCCGCCCGCCGGAGATCCTGATCACCACGCCGGAGAGCCTGAACATCCTGCTCACCAGCCGCCGCGGGCGGGCGATGCTGGGCGGGGTGCGGCAGGTGATCCTCGACGAGGTCCACGCCGTGGCGGCGACCAAGCGCGGGGTGCACCTGATCACCGCGGTGGAGCGGGTCGCGGGGCTGGCCGGCGAGTTCCAGCGCGTGGCGCTGTCGGCCACCGTGCGGCCGCCGGAGCGGATCGCCGCGTGGGTCGGGGGCCACGAGCGCGTCGACACCGGCGGGCGGGCGAGCTACCGCCGGCGGACCGTGCCGGTGGTGTCGTCCGACGAGCGCAAGGACTACGCCCTCGGAGTCCACTTCCCCGCGGGCCGCGAGCCGGAGGACGAGGCCGAGGCCGAGGCGTTCTGGGAGCTGCTCACCGACCACCTGCGGGCCCCGCTGCGCCACAACCGCTCGACGCTGGTGTTCACCAACAGCCGCCGGCTGGTGGAGAAGGTCACGCGGCTGATCAACGAGGGCGAGGCCACCGAGCTGGTCTACTCCCACCACGGCTCGCTGTCCCGCGAGGTGCGCAACGTGGTCGAGGAGCGGCTCAAGGCGGGGCAGCTGGCCGGGATCGTCGCCACCAACTCGCTGGAGCTGGGCATCGACATCGGCGACCTCGACGAGGTGATCCTGGTGCGCTCGCCGCCGTCGGTGGCCTCGGCGGTCCAGCGCGTGGGCCGCGCCGGCCACGCCGTCGGCGAGACCAGCCGCGGCCGGTTCTACCCGCTGTTCCCCCGCGACATCCTGTCCGCGGCGGTGCTGACGCGGGCCGTGATCGACGGCGAGATCGAGGAGATCACGCCGATCTCCGGGGCGCTGGACGTGCTGGCCCAGGTGCTGCTCTCGATGGTGGTGGGCGAGCCGTGGCCGCTGGACGAGCTGTACGACGAGGTCCGCTGCGCCGAGCCGTACCGGACCCTGACGCGCCGCCAGTTCGACCTGGTGATCCAGATGCTGGCGGGGCGCTACGCCGCCACCCGCGTGCGCGAGCTGCGCCCGCTGGTGTCCGTCGACCGGGTCGACGGCACGGTCCGCGCCCGCCCCGGCGCCGAGCGGAGGCTGTACCTCGACGGCGGCACGATCCCCGACCGCGGCTACTTCCACCTGCGCCACGAGGAGACGATGGCGCGGCTGGGCGAGCTGGACGAGGAGTTCGTCTGGGAGCGCTCGGTGGGGGACACCTTCACCCTGGGGGTCCAGGCCTGGCGCGTGACGCGGATCACCCACAACGACGTGCTGGTGCGCCCGGCCAAGGGGGCCGGGATGGCGCCGTTCTGGCGCGCCGAGGAGCACCACGGCAGCTTCTCGCTGGCCGACCGCACCGGCCGGTTCCTCGAGGTCGCCAGCGGTCGCCTCGACGACGACGACTGGCTCGCCGAGGTCCGGGACCGCCACCACCTCGGCCCGCGGGCGGCCCAGGCGCTGCGGGAGCTGCTGCTGGCCCAGCGCGCCGCCACCGGCCGCGAGCTGCCCCACCGCCACCACGCGATCCTCGAGCGGGTCCACGATCCCCAGAGCCGGGACGTGCCCGACCGGCTGGTGCTGCACACCCTGTGGGGCGGCCGGGTCAACCGCCCGTACGCCATCGCGCTGCAGGTCGCGTGGGAGGAGCGGTTCGGGTCGCCGCTGCACGTGATCCACGACGACGACTGCCTCGGCTTCAACGTCGGCGGGCCGGTCGGCGCCGACGAGCTGCTGTCGCTGGTGACCCCCGAGAACGTCGAGGCGCTGCTGCGCCGCCGGCTGGAGCAGACCGGGTTCTTCGGCGCGCGGTTCCGCGAGGCGGCGGGGCGGGCGCTGCTGCTGCCGCGCCAGGGCTTCCGCCAGCGCACGCCGCTGTGGCTGTCGCGGCTGCGCGCCAAGAAGCTGCTCGAGAACGTCGGCAAGTTCGAGGACTTCCCGATCCTGCTGGAGACCTGGCGGACGTGCCTCGGCGACGAGTTCGATCTGGAGTCCCTGCAGCGCGTCCTCGGCGAGCTGCGGGACGGCACGATCCGGGTCACCGAGGTCACCACCGACGCGCCGTCGCCGTTCGCCAGCGAGGTGGTCTACAAGCAGACCAACGAGCTGATGTACGAGGACGACACCCCCGAGGCGGGGCCGTCCCGGCTGCGCGGCGACCTGCTGCGCGAGCTGGTGTTCACGTCCCAGCTGCGGCCGCGGATCGATCCCGGGCGGGCGGCGCGGTTCGAGGCCAAGCTGCAGCGCACCCACCCGGGCTACGCGCCGTCGGACGCCCGCGACCTGCTGGACTGGGTCGTGGAGCGGGTGCTGATCCCCGAGGGCCAGTGGTGGGCGCTGCTGGCGGCCGTCGACCGCGACCACGGCGAGCCGCCCCAGCCGTGGGTCGACGGGCTGGCGGAGCGGCTGGTGGCGGTGCGGCTGCCGGGGGCCGAGGGGCGCGCGATCACGACGGTGGAGGCGATCCCGCGGCTTCGCGCGGCGCTGCAGCTGGACGACGGCGAGCCGGCCCTGACCAGCCCGCGGCTGGACGGCGAGCCCGCCGCCGACGGGGCCCGCGAGGCGCTGGCGCGGCTCCAGCGCCGGGGACCGGTCGAGGGTGAGCCCGACGCCCTGCGCGCCGACCTGCTGGCCGAGCTGCTGCGGTTCCACGCCCAGGTGGACCACGCCTTCCCCCAGCAGGTGCTGGGGCTCGCCGACGACGGGGCTCGCGAGCTGCTGCAGGCGCTGGTGGACGACCAGCGGGTGGTGGTCGACGAGATCACCGACGGCGCGGGCGGGCTGCAGATCTGCGACGGCGAGAACCTCGAGCGGCTGCTGCGGATCACGCGCGCCGAGGGCCGCCCGTCGTTCGAGCCGCTGCCGCTGGCCGCCCTGCCGCTGCTGCTGGCGGACCACCAGGGGCTGGGCACCGAGGGCGCGACGCTGGACGACCTGCGGGGCCGGCTGGAGCGGCTGTTCGGCTTCCCGGCGCCGGCCGAGGCCTGGGAGGGCGACCTGCTGCCGGCGCGGGTCGAGCCGTACTTCCCGTCGTGGCTCGACGAGCTGCACGCCGAGTCGGGGCTGCGCTGGTTCGGCTGCGGCGAGGGCAAGCTGACGTTCGCGATGGACGGCGACGAGGAGCTGCTGTTCGAGGCGCCCGCGGAGGGCGACGGCGCCTGCGACGACCTGGACGCCCTGTTCCCCCGGGTGCGGGGCCGCTTCGACCTGGGGGATCTGCTGGAGCACTCGGGCCTGAGCAGCGGCGCGCTGACGGGCAAGCTGTGGGAGCTGGCCTGGCAGGGGCGGGTCACCGCCGACGGCTTCGCCACCGTGCGCCGCGGGATCGACAGCGGCTTCGAGCCGGCCAGCGTGCCCGCCCCCGGCCGCCACGGGGGTAGCGGCCGCGCGCGGCGGCGCCGGTTCTCGCGCTGGAAGGCCACGCGGCCGTTCGCCGGGGCCTGGATGCGGGTCCCGGCCCCCGAGCCGCCGGCCGACGCGATCGACGCCGAGGAGCGCAACAAGGATCGCGTGCGGCTGCTGCTGGACCGCCACGGGGTGCTGTTCCGCGAGCTGCTGCAGCGTGAGCTGCCTCCGCTGCGGTGGGGCGCGGTGTTCCGCAGCCTGCGGCTGATGGAGCTGTCCGGCGAGGTGGTCGCCGGCCAGTTCTTCGAGGGCATCCCGGGTCTGCAGTTCCTGTCCCACGCCGCGCTGCGGCGGCTGCAGCGCGGGCTCCCCGCCGATCGCGTGTACTGGATGAGCGCCATCGACCCCGCCTCGCCGTGCGGCCTGGGGCTGCTCGACGGCCTGCCGCGGCGGGTGCCGTCCAACCACCTGGTGTTCCACGGCCGCGACCTCGTGCTGGTCTCGGAGCGCCACGGCCAGCGGCTGGACTTCCGCTTCCCGCCCGATCACCCCAGAATGTCGGACTATCTGGTGGTCCTGCGGGTTCTGCTCACCCGGCCGAGCAAGCCGCGCGCCTCGATCGAGGTGGAGGCGATCAACGGCGAGCCGGCCCCGGGCAGCCCCTACGCCGCGGCGCTGCGCGAGCGGTTCGCGGTCACGCGGGACCGGGGGACGCTGATCCTGTCGAGGCGGTACTAGCCGCCGGGAGGACTCGAGATGTTCGCGACGACGTGGGGACGGGCCGGGCTCGGCCTGCTGCTGGTGGTCTTCGCGCTGGGGACGTTCCCGGCGCGGGCCGGCGAGACGCTGACCAACGACGGCGTGATCGCGCTGGTGGAGCTGGGACTCGGCGACGACGTGGTGATCGCCAAGATCAAGCAGGCCGAGGCGGTCGCGTTCGAGCTGGAGATCGACGACATCGCGGAGCTCAAGGACCGCGGGGTCACCGGCCCGGTGATCGCCGCGATGCTGGAACGCAGCACCGTCCGCGCGCCCGTGGCAGCTACCGCGCCTGCCACCGCCGAGCCCGATCGTCCCGAGGTGACGCTCGAGACACAGAGCGGGGGCATCGCGCTGACCGGGATGTACGGCCACTACTCGATGACCCACGCGTTCGTCGCGGTGCTGGCGTTCATGAACTACGAGGGCACCGCCTCGGCGGTGCGCACCACCGACGCGCGCCCCGAGTTCCTCGTCGCCACCGACAAGAACCCCAGGGGCATCTTCTTCGTGGTCAAGGCCGAGGTCGACGACGACGACGGGGTCCGCTCGGTCAAGGCCGGGCAGATGACGATGTACAACATGCAGAGCTTCCTCAAGCCCGACGAGGACTGGACCCTGGCCTACGAGGCCGAGGAGATCGAGCGGGGCCTCTGGAAGCTGACCCTTGACGAGGACCTGCCCCCCGGCGAGTACGGCCTGTGGAAGGCCGCCGGCCACGACGCCACGGCGATGAACGCCTACCTGTTCGACTTCGCCGTCGACAAGTAGGGAGGAGTTGGGGTCAAAGGGGTATGCCCTTGACTCCAGTGACCCCAAGATGTAGTGCCGAG
>CAZOYV010000109.1:0-25089 GCA_964584075.1 uncultured Rickettsiales bacterium
ATAACGCGGCGCTCGACATTACCGCCCTTATGGGCAGCTGCCCATAAAGGTGCGGTAGCGGCCGCCGACCCACAGGTGCTTGGCCGGGTCGCGCAGGTCCACGTCGGCCCCGACGGCGTGGTACAGGGTGCGGTCCAGCTGGTCGTTGGGGACCTCGTCCAGCAGGGCCAGGTCCTCGGCCCGGGCGGCGAAGCGCGACAGCGCCGGGTTGCGCTCCAGCAGCGACACGTAGCGCTCGGAGCTGTAGGCGTTGTAGCTGCCGCGGAGGCGCAGCACCTTCCAGGGGCGCACCGAGACCGCGGCGATGGCGTCGGCGATGCCGGCGCTGGGGGCCTCGGCGAACAGCTGCAGCTTGGCCCGGCCGTACAGCGAGATCGCGGTGTGGGGCATCGCCATCGCCGAGACGCTGGCATAGCCGTGGTCGAAGCCCTCGGCGCGCCCGGCGACGCCGGCGGCGGTGCCCAGCCGGAAGCGGGCGGTGGTGACGCCGAAGACCAGCCCCCCGCCGTACGTGCTCACCGAGGCCAGGGTGGTGAACGGATCGGGGATCAGGCCGCCGTAGCCGCCCAGCGTGAAGCCCTTGCCCAGCGCCACGCGCACGCCGACCCCGTCCACCAGCTCCTCGGTGCTGTCCGCCACCCGCTGGCGGCCCAGGGTCAGCGTCAGCGGCCCGTCGCCGGGGGCGAAGTGCACGTTCAGGTCCAGCAGCCGGTAGGTGCGGAACGTGGTGTCGTCGAGGTCGAAGTACAGGTCGCCGTCGGCGGCGATGCCGAACGCCTTGCCGCCGACCCGGTCGACGCCCAGCCGCAGGTCGAGCATCGCGCGCAGGTCGTGGGCCCCGCCGGGGGTTCCCACCAGCCCCATCGCGCCCAGGCCGACGCGGCCGTCGACCTCGGCTGCGGCGGCGGGGGGCGCCAGCAGCAGGACCGCCAGTGCCGCGGCGAGCAGCGACGGGCTGCTAGTCATCGTGGCCCCCGCCGTGGGGCCGGTGCGCGTTCCCCCAGCCGAAGGTGTCGTGGCACAGGTCGCACGACAGGATGTCGACGCCCTCGTGCTCGTCGCGGGCGCGGTAGAAGTCCCGCTCGTGGCAGTACGCGCACTCGGTGGGCACCACCGTGAACCCCGCCGCGTGGCACTGCTCGCAGGACGCGCCGCGGTGGGCGCCGGTCAGCGGAAAGCCGGTGGTGACGTGGCGGAAGCGGTTGGGGACCCAGCCGCGCGGATCGTGGCACGCCGCGCAGTCGTCGCCGACGAGGCGCAGGTGACCGTCGCGTGCCTTGTGGCACGCCGCGCACTCCGCCACCACGTTGCCGAACCCGACCTGGGTGTCGTGGCACGCGCTGCACGCCAGCGTGGCGTGCTCGCCCTGCAGCGGGAAGTGTCCCTGGTGCACCTGGTCGGCCTTGATCGTGGCGAAGTTGGCCGGGTCGTGACAGCGCATGCAGTTGGTGCCTGCCGGCAGGTTGTGGGGCTGGGCCGGTGCGGGCGCGGCGGCCGGCGCCGGTGCGGAGCCCGCGTCCTCACCGACCCCGATCGCGGGGACCGCCAGCAGCAGCGCCAGCACGAGCCAGGGCACGCCGCGTCCGGAAATGGTCTCGTTCATGGCGGGGCAATCTACACAATTTCAATGGTCTTGTCCCACCCGATCTGGGGAGGGGAATAGCCCACCCGTCCACACGTGTTGCAACGACACCACAGCGGGGGTGCAGCGGAGATGGAGCACGCGAGACGGTGGCGAACGGAGCGGGTCCGGCGGGGGCGGGGCGTGCGGCTGCGCGTGATCCAGGGGCACAAGCAGATCGTCGCCGACCACCTCCACGCGGCCTACCTGCATCTCGGCGAGGCGGTGCGGGCGCTGCGCGGTGTCACGTCGCTGCGCGGGATGCGCCGGGCCCACCGCGAGGCCTTCGATCGCGCTGGCGTCGCGGTGGCGGCGGCGAGCCGACAGCTCCGCGCCATCGAGGGCGACGGCCCGGGGGCGCTGCCGCGGCTGCCCAGCAAGGCCTCGCTGGCCGGCTGGCGATCGCCGCTGCCGGTGCTGGAGAAGGCCCGGGCGCTGGACCACGTCGAGGCACTGCTCGACGCCCGCGCCCGGCTGGCGCCGCTGCTGCGCGAGGAGGGCCGCGAGGGCGGGCGGCCGCTGCCCGACGACCTGGAGGACGGGCCCCGGCTGGAGCGGATGCTGGCGGAGGGCGCGGCACGAACCGCGCTGGCGATCGTGGCGCGCGGGTCGCTCAGCCCGACGCCGTGATGATCAGCGTGTAGGGCAGGGCGCAGTCGAAGCCGCTGACCGACTCCACCACCACCTCGAACACGCCGCTGTCGTCCCAGCCGGGCCAGCCGCCGAACGACAGCGCCTCGGCCCCGCCGCCGCCGGCGTCGTCGGCGGACTCGACCACGCCGACGTAGGCGCCGTCGACGTCCTCGATCTGCTCGAGCTCCAGCGCCACGTCCACGGCGGCCGGGACGTAGCTCAGCTCCACGTCGATGCCGAACCAGCCCAACGAGCCGTCCACCACCTCGAAGCGGAACCGGTCGCGGTCGTCGGGCTCGTGGAGGTAGGAGTCGAGCTCCTCGCTGAGATCGGTCAGATCGCCCAGCTCGAACCCCTGGGCGTCGTTGGGCTCGAACAGGTCGTGGCCCACCGAGTCCTCGTTCATCTCGGTGTCGCAGTCGTTGTCCAGCTCGTCGCACACGTCGGCGGCCCCGGGGTGGACGCTGGCGTTGGTGTCGTCGCAGTCCCCGTCGGCCACGGTCCAGCCGTCCCCGTCGGCGTCCTGCTGGCCGGTGTCGTCGTCGCCGAGGTCGTCGTCGCCGAGGTCGTCGTCGCCGAGGTCGTCGTCGCCGGCGTCGTCGTCGGACGCGTCGTCGTCGGACGCGTCGTCGTCGTCCCAGTGGGTGCCGCCCGGCGGCACCGGGGACTCGGGCGGGCAGCCGGTGGCGAGCAGCGCCAGGGCGGACAGAACGATCCAGATCGTGCGAGGCGGCATGGCGCACCCTCCTCCACCGTCACGACCAGCCTAACGCATCGGGCCGTGGGATCGCGGAACGAGATGGTGAAGGCCGCCACCACCAGCCCGAGCGCGCCTCGAGCAGGAGCTGTTCCGCGAGAAGATGGAGCAGCTGCAGGCCGACAACGACGCGCGGCAGAGCCGGTACCGAGCGCGCCTACCCCTTGACCCCGCCCGAGGTCAGCCCCTCGACCAGGTGGCGCTGCAGGACCATGAACAGCGCCATCACCGGGATCGACACCAGGATCGCGCCGGCGGCGAAGTGGCCCCACTCGGTGCTGTAGTCGCCCACGTACTGTTGCAGGGCGACGGGCAACGTGTAGGCGGTCTCGTTGTTCATGAACGTGAACGCCAGGATGTACTCGTTCCACGCGGTCATGAACGAGAACAGCGCGGTGACGGCGATGGCCGGGCGGGACAGCGGCAGGACCACGCGGGTGAACACCGTCCACTGCGAGGCGCCGTCCATGATCGCGGCCTCCTCCAGATCCTTGGGGATGGTGTCGAAGTAGCCCTTGAGCATCCACACGCAGAACGGGATCGCGGTGGTGGAGTACACGAAGCACAGGCCGATCAGGTTGTTCAGCAGGTGCAGCTGGTCCAGCAGGATGTACAGCGGGATCGCCATCACCACCCCGGGGAACATCTGCGTCACGAGCATGCCCTTGAGCCCCGCCTCGCGGCCGGGGAACGCGAAGCGGCTGAACGCGTAGCCGGCGGTGCAGGCCAGCGCGATGCCCAGCACGGTGGTGGCCGCCGAGACCACCACGGAGTTGAGCAGCTGGCGCCCGAACAGCCAGTGGCCGGCCATGTCGTGGGTCGACACCACGTGCGCGAAGTTGGCGAAGCTCGGCGGCCACGGGGGCAGCGGGTTGGCCGTCAGCGCGAACGCCTGCGACGGCGTCAGCGCCATCTTGATGACCCACAGCACCGGGTACAGCGTGGCGAACGTGATCGCCAGCAGCACCGCGTGCAGCGCCAGCCGCTTCCACAGGGACGGCGTGCGCACCTAGCCGTCCTCCCTGGCCCGCGCGCCGATGCGGTCGGTGACGAAGGTGTACAGCAGCAGCACGCCGAAGATCAGCGTGGCGTAGGCCGCGGCGTAGCCGTACTGCGCCTCGCGGCTGAAGGCCCACTTGTAGGCCTCGGAGATCAGGATCTCGGTGCCCCCGTCGGGCTCGCCGCCGCTGACCAGGAACACGATGTTGAACATGTTGAACGTCCAGATCGTGCCGAGGATCACGGCGGGCAGCAGCGCGGGCCGCAACAGCGGCAGGGTCACGTGGCGGAAGCGCTGCCAGCGGCTGGCGCCGTCCACCTCGGCGGCCTCCTCCAGATCGCGGGGGATCGCCTGCAGCGCGCCCAGCGTGACGACCATCATGAACGGGAAGCCCAGCCACGTGTTGGTGCAGATGTTGGCCGCCAGCGCGGTCCAGAACTGGCTGAACCACGCCACCGGCTCCAGCCCCAGCATCGCCAGCAGCCCGTTGATCGCGCCGAACTGCTTGTTGAACATCCCCTTCCAGATCAGCGCGGTGATGTAGTTGGGCACCGCCCACGGGACGATCAGCATCACGCGGTAGAACCCGCGCAGCTTCATCCACGGGTCGCGCAGCAGCAGCGCGATGCTCATCCCGATCGAGACGTGCAGCACCACGTTGGCGCCGGTCCACAGCGTGGTCACCGCCAGCGTGAAGTAGAAGCTCAGCGGGTCGGTGATCGGGTAGTCGCGAGCGAACAGGATCGCGCCGAAGTTGGACAGCCCCACGAAGCGGAACTCGCCGGCGCGGTGGGCGAACAGCGACAGCGCCGAGCCGGTCAGGAACGGCAGCACCAGCAGCAGCCCCATCCCCAGCGCGGCGGGCGCCAGGTAGGCGTAGGCGGTGCGGCCCTGCTTCATCCGGGTCCACACCTGCTGGCCGCGGCTGCGGCGCCAGATCCAGTACACCGCGGCGAGCAGCAGCACGCCGACGATCACCAGCGTCGGGGCCGGGTTGGCCTTGGGCGGCAGCGGGCGGTTGAGGATCTCGGCGCGGCGCTGGGCGAACGCCGCGGCCTCCTCGGGGGTCGCCGCCCCGCGCAGGACCTTGCGCAGCGCGGCGTTGGTCGGCTCCCAGACCAGCGGCATCTCGGGGCGGTTGGGCGTCGGCACCGCGCCCAGCGCAGCCTGGTGGAACGCCTCCTGGACCGGGTCGTCGTACTCGTGGGGCCGGGCCACCACCTGGCGGCCGACGTCGATCCGGTAGCGGTCGTAGCCCGGGCCGGCCAGCTCGGTGGCGGCGGCCATCGCGGCCCCGGGATCGGTGGCGTGGGCCGAGACGAACACGCCCTCGACGCTCAGCGGCGGCACCGCCGGGGCGGGCAGCGGGGCGACGCCGAGGTCCAGCGCCGGGTCCAGCCCCGACAGGAACCACGGGCCGTTGATCACCATCGCGGCGCGGCCGTCGTTGAACAGCTGCTGGACCAGGACGTACGAGGCCTCCTCGGGGCAGACCTGCTCCTCGACCACCACCGTGCGGGCGAAGTCCAGCATCCCGGCGTAGGCCGGCGTGTCCAGCGTGATGTCGCCCTGGTCGTCGAAGAACCGCCCGCCGGCCCCGAAGAACGCGCCCAGGTTGAGGAACGTGTCCGCGGCGTCGTAGGCCAGCCCGAAGCGGTCGCCGGTGGTCTGCTCGCGGGCCACGCGCAGCAGCGCCTGCCGGTCCGCCGGCGGCTCGGGCACCAGCGCGCGGTTGTGGTACAGCGCCAGCGCCTTGCAGGTCACCGGGAAGGCGTAGTCGGCGCCCTCGTAGTGGACCGCCGCGGCGGCCTGGGGCAGCAGCCCGTCGGGGAGCACCACCGGCGCCACCAGCCCGGCGTCGACCCAGCCGCCGATGGGCTCGTGGGCGAATACGAACAGGTCGGGCCCGTTGCCCCGCGGGATCGCCGAGCGGAGCTTGGACGCGAACCCCGAGAACGGCAGCGCCTGGGGCCGGATCGGATCGTCGGGGTGGGCCGCGTTGTACGCCTCGATGGCCTGCTCGAGGCCGTCCTGCTCGGCGTCGTGGTAGGTGTGCCACAGCACGATCTCGGCCCGCGCCGGGGCCGCCCACAGCAGCGCGGCGGCGACGCACGGCACCACGGCCGCGACGGCCGTGAACCCGGGCCGTGCCGCGCCCCGGATCATGAAAGCGCCTGCTCCGTCTTCCGGTCGAAGAGGTGCACGTGCGCGGGCTCGACGGCGAGCCCGACGGCGTCGCCGGGGCCCAGCCCGGCGGTCTGCTCGGCGGGGACCTGGGCCAGCACCTCGAGCTCGCCGACGCGGGCGTGCAGGTGGCTCTCCCAGCCCAGCGGCTCGACCACCTCGACCGTGGCCCGCACCGCGGCGCCCGCGGCGTCGACGATCGAGAAGTCGTGGGGCCGCACGCCGGCGACCACGTCGCCGCCGGTCTCGCGGGGCAGGGGCAGCGTGAACCCGTCGCCGGTGGCCGCCTGGCCCTCGGCGCGGGCGGGCAGGAAGTTCATCTGCGGGGCGCCGATGAACCCGGCGACGAACACGTTGGCCGGCGTGTCGTACAGCTCCGCGGGCGGGCCGACCTGCTGCAGCACGCCCTGGTGGATCACGGCGATGCGGTCGGCCAGCGTCATCGCCTCGACCTGGTCGTGGGTCACGTACATCATCGTCGTGCCCAGCTCGGCGTGCAGCTTCTTGAGCTCGACGCGCATCCGCCCGCGCAGCGCCGCGTCCAGGTTGCTCAGCGGCTCGTCGAACAGGAACACCTGGGGGTTGCGCACGATCGCGCGGCCCATCGCCACCCGCTGGCGCTGCCCGCCGGAGAGCTGCTTGGGCAGCCTCTCCAGCAGCGGCTCGAGCTCCATCAGCTGGGCCGCCCCGGCGACCCGCTGGTCGATCTCGGCCTGCGGCATCTTGCGCACCCGCAGCCCGAACGCCATGTTGTCGCGGACCGTCATGTGCGGGTACAGCGCGTAGGACTGGAACACCATCGCCACGTCGCGGTCCCGCGGGTGCACGTCGTTGACCCGCTTGCCGCCGATCCGCAGCTCGCCGTCGGAGATCGTCTCCAGCCCCGCGACCATCCGCAGCACGGTGGACTTGCCGCACCCCGAGGGCCCGACCAGGACCAGGAACTCGCCGTCGCCGATGTGCAGGTCGACGCCGTGGATCACCTCCACGTCGCCGTAGCGCTTGACCACCCCGTCCAGCTCGACCGTCGCCATGGGCACCCTATCCCGCCTTGCCCGCCGCCCAGCCTACTGCAAGCCCCCAGCCGCCGGCTACGCCGGCTCCGGTGGCGAGCAAGGCGGGATATACCAGAACGGGCGTTGGTCCACCATCGAGCGCGCGCGCGGTCTGCTACTCTAAGGTGGCAGCGTGCCGACGGAAGGAGACCCCATGCGAAAGCGGACCGGTTGGCCCAGGGCGATCTGGATCACCGCGATGATCGGCGCGGCGCTCGTGTTCGCCTGCGACGCCGGCCTCGACCTCGTGGAGGTCAGCCACGACGAGGACCTGCCCCTGCCGCCGGGGCTGCAGGGCCAGCCGCTGGTGGACGAGGTGGTCACCGCCCCCGGCGGGTTCGACCCGCTGGCGTCGCCGGAGATGGAGAAGTACGGCGGCACCGCCGCGGCGATCGGCGAGGCCGAGCTCGTCGAGGTGATCCTCGAGGTCGCCGAGGGCGCGCCCAACCTGGACTTCCTCGACAGCATCGAGTTCTACGTCAAGACCGCGAACGCCGACCCGGTGCTGCTCGCCAGCGAGACCAACGTCCCCGCCGGCAAGCAGTGGATCGAGCTGCAGCCCACGGACGCGGACCTGACCGACATGGTGGACGACGGCGAGATGATCCCCGAGATGGTGATCTCCGGCACCGGCCCCGACGAGGCCACGATCCTCAACGTGGCGTTCACGATCTCGCTGGGCGTGTCGGTGGAGTCGACCTGCGACGCGATCTTCGGGGGGTAGGGCACCGAACAGGGTGTTGGTCTCGGGGCGTCGACCTGGCGCCGGCGGAGACGTGTGGTGAGCTACCTGCTCGGCTCTCTAGCGTTCGCGCAACAACCCCTCGATCGCCGCCAGGTCCCCGGGCCGATCCAGGTCTCGCAGCACGCCCGGGGAGGGCACCTCCACGAGCCGGACCTCGTCGGCGTGGGCCGCCAGGATCGTGCGCAGCCCCTCCTCGGGCTCGTCGCCGAGGATCTCGGGGGCGAGGCGGGCGGCGATCAGCGGCGGGTGGCCGCGGCGCGGTCCGGCACCCCGCGGTCCGGCGTTCCGGCCGCCGTGGGTCGGGACGTGGGCCGCGGCGGCGGGGTCGGCGGCGCGGGCGGCGGCGAGGCGGCGGACGGTGTCGGCGCCGATCGCCGGGAGGTCGACGGGGAGCAGGAAGAACGCGTCGGTGCCGGGGGGCAGCGCGGCGACGCCGGTGCGCAGCGAGGTGTACATCCCCTGCTCGTAGTCGGGGTTGAGCACGGCACGGGCCCCGAGCTGCTCCACCGCCGGGCGCAGCTCGTCGGCGCGGTGGCCGATCACGACGGTGACGCCGGGGACGCCGCCGTCTCGCAGCGCCGCGACGGCCCAGGCCAGCACGGGCCGGCCGGCGATCTCCAGCAGCGGCTTGAACGCGCCCATCCGCCGCGACAGGCCGGCGGCGAGGACCAGGCCATGCAGCGCGCCGCTCATCCGCCCGCGACGCCGGCGGTGGCGCGGCGCAGCGCGGCGCGGGCGAGGATCCGCGTCGAGTCCAGCGTCGGCAGCGGGGAGTGGTGGGGCTCGACCAGCAGCGGGATCTCGGAGCAGCCGAGGACCACGCCGTCGCAGCCCTGCTCGGCGAGGCGCTCGATCATCGCCACGACGTAGCGACGCGTCTCGTCGGCGAATTCCCCGTAGACCAGCTGGTCGAAGATCAGGTGGTCGAGCAGGTCGCGGTCCTCCGGCGGCGGGATCGTGTGCCCCAGCCCGCGGGCCTGCAGCACGGTGGCGTACACCGGGCCGAGCATCAGGTTGCGCGTGCCGAGCACGCCCAGCGAGCGCAGCCCGCGGCGCTCGGCCGCGGCGGCGACCTCCTCGGCGATGTGGAGCCACGGCACGCGGGTCGCCTCGGACGCCTGCTGCCACGCCTGGTGGGGCGAGTTGTCGGGGCAGATCAGCAGCTCGGCGCCCATCGCCTCGAGCTTGCGCGCGCTGGAGGCGAGCAGGTCGCCGACGGCGCCCCAGGCGCCGACCCGCAGGTGCTTGGTGTACTCGCCGAGGGGGTGGTTGTGGAGGCACACCTCGGGGTGCATGTGGGGGCCGAGGATCTCCGCCCCCTCGTCACACAGCGTGCGGTAGCACAGCGCGGCGCCCTCGGCGCTGCAGGCGACGATCCCGATGCACAGGGTCATGCGGCTCCTCCGGGGCGCGACGCTATCACGCGGCCCACGACCGCGGCCACCTCCGGTACGATACAGGGCACGGAGGGTTCGATGACCGAGATCCGCGCCGACACCGTGCTCGCCCACCCGCGCCAGGTGGTCTACGAGACGTACCGCGACCGCCTGCCCGAGCTGACCTCGTACCTGCCCAACGTGGACGAGATCCACGTGCTGGAGCACCGCCGCGAGGGCGAGATCCTGCACCTGGTCAACGAGTGGGTCGCGCGGGCCGAGATCCCCAAGGTCGCCCGGGCGTTCATCAAGCCCGAGATGCTGCGCTGGAAGGACATCGCCACCTGGCACGACGACGAGCACGCCGTGGACTGGCGGTTCGAGATGGCCTTCATGCGCGAGCAGGTCGACGTGCGCGGGCGCAACGTGTTCGTCGACCTCGGCGACGGCAAGGCGCGCCTGGAGATCCGCGGGACGCTGACCATCGACGGCAACCGGATCCCCGGGGTGCCCCGGCTGGTGGGGCGCAAGATCGTGCCGCAGATCGAGAAGTTCGTGATCGCGCTGGTCAAGCCCAACCTGATCAAGACCGCCGAGGGCGTCGGCCGCTTCCTCGACGAGGAGGGCTAGCGCCGTGGCGGATCAGGGGCTGGCCGGCGCGATCGTCGCCGTGACCTACCTGGTCTGCGCGTTCCTGATCGGCGCGCTGCCCACCGGCCTGGTGGTCACCTCGCTGTGGACCGACCTGGACATCCGCAGCAGCGGCAGCGGCAACATCGGCGCCACCAACGTGTACCGCCTCGCCGGGCGCACGCTGGGCATCGCGACCCTGGCCGGCGACGTGCTCAAGGGGCTGCTCCCCGCGCTGGGCGCCCACTGGGTGCTGGGCGCCCCGTGGGGCGTGTCGGCGGCGCTGCTGGCGGCGTTCCTCGGCCACTGCTACTCGCCCTACGTGGGCTTCCGCGGCGGCAAGGGGGTGGCCACCGGCGTGGGCGGCTTCCTCGTCGCGGCGCCGCTGGCGTCGCTGATCGCGGTCGGCGCGTGGGTCGGCGTCGTGGCCTACACCCGCAAGTCGTCGCTGGCGGCGCTGGTGGCGCTGGCGGTGCTGCTCGCGACGCTGGCGGTGCTGCCGGCGGCCCGCGGCTACCTGCCCGTCGCCGGCGTGGTGGCGGTGCTGCTGATCGTGCGCCACCGGGACAACATCCGGCGGCTGCTGGCGGGCACCGAGGGGACCGTCTGAGCCCCGGGGGCCGCTACGGCTCGAGGTGGTCGATCATCCTCGGGAACGGGATCGTCTCGCGCAGGTGGTGGATCCCGCACAGCCACGTCACCGTGCGCTCCAGCCCGAGCCCGAACCCGCTGTGCGGCACGCTGCCGTAGCGCCGCAGGTCCAGGTACCACTGGAAGAACTCCTCGGGCAGGTCGTGGTCGCGGATCTTGCCCAGCAGCACCTCGTGGTCGTCCTCGCGCTCGCTGCCGCCGATGATCTCGCCGTAGCCCTCGGGGGCCAGCATGTCGACGCACAGCGCCAGCCGCTCGTCCGCGGGATCGGTCTTCATGTAGAACGCCTTGACCTCCTTGGGGTAGCGGTGGACCAGGATCGGGCGGTCGTACCGGCTGGACAGCACCGTCTCGTCCTCGGCGCCGAAGTCCCCGCCCCACGCGGTGTCGAGCCCCGCGGCCTGGATCTGCTCGATGGCGTCGGTGTAGGAGACGCGCGGGAACGGCTTCTGGATCGCCTCCAGCTTGGCGACGTCCCGCTCGAGCGCGTCGAGGTCGTCGCGGTGGCGGTCGAGCACGCGCTCGACGATCGCCATCGTGAAGTCCTCGCACAGGTCCATCAGGTCGTCCAGGTCGGCGAACGCGACCTCGGGCTCGACCATCCAGAACTCGGTGAGGTGGCGCCGCGTCTTGGACTTCTCGGCGCGGAACGTCGGCCCGAAGCAGTACGTCTTGCCGAACGCCATCGCGCCGGCCTCCTGGTACAGCTGCCCCGACTGGGTCAGGTACGCCATCCGCCCGAAGTACTCGGTGGCGAACAGCGTCGAGGTGCCCTCCACCGCGTTGGGGGTGAAGATCGGCGCGTCGAACAGCAGGAAGCCGTGGTCGTCGAGGTAGTCGCGGATCGCGCGCACCACCGTGCCGCGGATCCGCAGGATCGCCTGCTGGCGGCGAGAGCGGACCCACAGGTGGCGGTGGCTCATCAGGAAGTGGGTGCCGTGCTCCTTCTTGGTGATCGGGTAGCCCTCGCTGGGGCCGACCTTGCGCAGCTGCTGCACGCCGAGCTCGAAGCCGATCGGCGAGCGGGGGTCCTCGCGGACCTCGCCGGTGACGATCAGCGAGCACTCCTGGGTCAGCTCTCCCGCGGCGTCCCAGACCTCCCCGGGGACGTCCTTGCGGAACACCACGCACTGGATGATCCCGGTGCCGTCGCGCACCTGCAGGAAGCGCAGCTTGCCGCTGCTGCGCTGGTTGTACAGCCAGCCCTTGAGCGTCACGACCTGGCCGACGGACTGGTGGATATCACGGATGGACACGGATGCTGGATCCATGACTCGCTCCCTCGGGAGTGGGGTCAGTTGACGATGTAGATCTCGATGCGCTGGTTGGCCGCCCGGCCCTCGGGGGTCCGATTGGTGTCGATGGGCATGGTCGCGCCATACCCGACGGCCTCCATCCGCGAGGGATCGACGCCCTGCGCGGCCAGGTAGTCCCGCACCGACCTGGACTGCTCGACGGTCAGCGTCTGGTTCGTCGCCGCGTCGCCGTTGCTGTCGGTGTGGGCCTCGATCCGGATCCGCATCGTCGGCCTGGACTCGAGCAGCACCGACAGCTCGCTGAGCACCAGCATCGCGCCGTCGGCGAACGCGTTGGACTTGCCGATGAACGCGATCGGCTCGACCAGCACGATCTGGTTGCGCTCGACCCGGACCCGCGACAGCGCCTCGTCCGGGCAGCCGTCGGTGTCGTCGAGGCCGTTGACCGTCTCGGGCGCGTCGGGGCACACGTCCTGCACGTCGGGGATCCCGTCGCCGTCGTTGTCGGGGTCGATGCAGCCGTCGGTGTCCTCGGTGCCGTCGAGGTCCTCGGGCTCCGACGGGCAGCGGTCGACGTCGTCGTTGATCCCGTCGCCGTCGTTGTCCAGGTCGGGGCAGCCATCGTGGTCGTTGAACCCGTCGGGGTCCTCGGGCTTGCTCGGGCACTTGTCGACGTCGTCGGTGTAGCCGTCGTTGTCGCTGTCGACGGGCGCGGCGACGGTGCTGGTCGCGGCGCCCCCGGTCCACGGGGTCGCGGGGGCGATCGTCGTGCCGCCGTCCACGGTGGTGATCGTCTGCGCGCCGCCGGTGGTCGCGCCGCCGCAGGCCGCCGCGGCGACCTTGGCGACGTCGAGGTACTTGCGCGCCTCGCGCATGTGGTGGGTCGCCCGCAGCACGTCGGCCTGGGCGAACTCCACCGCGGCGAAGTCGTGCTCCGCCTGGGCCATCGCGTAGGCCAGCGGCGCGCACTCGCGGCCACCCTTGTTGCCGACCTCCTGCAGCTCGACGGCGAACCCGGCGTGGGTCGCGCGCAGGTCGTTGAGCGTCGCGGCGCAGCCGACCGTGCTCAGGCACGCCACGGCGATCGGCAGCAGCAGCGGGTAGCGGCGGGGGGCGCTCACGGGACTCCTACCTGTTCCACGGGTTGCTGGGGGTGGGCTCCTCTTCGGCGTCGGACGACTCCTCCCCGTCGGCCTCCTCCGCGGGCGGCGTCTCCGCCGGCGGCGGGTCCTGTGGGGTCTCCGCGGGCGTCGTCGTCGCGGCCGGGGTCTCCTCGGGCGTCGTCGTCGCCGGCGGGACCGGCTCGTCCTCCTGCTCGAGGACCACGTCGCCCACGTCCTCGTCGCCGGTCCGGCGGTCCGGCGCGAGCTCGCCCTCCTCGGGGATCACCTCGAGGTCGGGCTCGTCGATCGCCGGCCCGGCGTCCTGCGGATCGATCAGCTCGGTGCCCAGCGCCTTCTGCAGCGCCGCCTGGGCGTAGCCCTCGGCCTCGATCGCCAGCCGCTCGGCCTCGTAGTAGTCGTTGTAGCCCAGCTCCTCGAAGGCCTTGTCGAGGTACTTGCGCGCCAGCGTCATCTCGTACAGCGCGACCTTGTCGGCCTGCTCGTTCTCGGCGGCCCTGAGCATCTTCTGGGCGTCGGCCAGCCCGGCGGTCGAGCGGATCGGCCCGCACGCGGTCTCGATCACGGCGACGATCACCAGCAGCAGCAGCCAGCGCAGGTTGTTCCAGCGGGTCACGGGGGATCCCACCTCCGGCCCAGAGTGTACACCGCCCGCGCCCGCCGGGGTAGGATGTGGGGTCGGTGCCCGCCGACCGCCGAAGAACTCCACCTCTTCGGTCGTCGAAGAGAGCAACGACAACGTGGAGCCAATGATGAGACCACTGTCCCTGACCGTCGCGTTCGTGGTGGCCGTGACGCTGCTGTGGCCGAGCGCCGGATGGGCCAAGCGCGAGTTCACCGGCGAGAACGACATCGGCGTCGAGCCCGAGTTGATGAAGCGCGTCCAGGACGGCCTCGAGATGATCTACCAGCGCGACTACCAGGGCGCGCTGAAGCTGTTCCGCGAGACGGGCGAGATCTACCCCGACTCGCCGGTGGGGCCGTTCGGCCGCTCGGTGGTGTACCAGGCGATGATGCTGGAGAACTTCGACTACGAGTACGCCGACGTCTACCGGGTCGAGGCCGACCAGGCGCTGGCCCTGGTGGAGCAGTCCAGGCGCTCCAACCAGCAGAAGGGCTGGAACTGGTTCCTGTACGCCGGGATCATCGGGCTCGAGGGGCTCGACAAGGTCCGCGGCGGGGACTACCTGACCGCGTTCAACAAGGGCTGGGACGCCCTCGAGGCGATGAAGAAGGCCAAGAAGTTCGAGCCGACCTTCGCCGACCCCGACCTCGGCCTCGGGATCTACAACTACTGGCGCACCGCGATCACCGACCAGGTCGACTTCCTGCCGCGCTTCGGCGACCACCGCGCCGAGGGCATCGAGCAGATGGAGCGCGCCCGCGACGGCGGGCTGCTGGTGTGGGCCGGCGCCTCGTACGCGCTGGCGTACACCTACATGGAGGAGCGCAAGTACGACGAGGCGATCGCCGAGTGCCTGATGCTCCAGCAGGACTACCCCGACAGCATCATCAACAACATGCTGCTGGGCCGCATCTACCAGAAGGCCAAGGACTACGACAACGCCATCGCCACGTACCAGAAGATCCTCGACACCGACCCGAACAACCGGCGGGTGCTGTGGCACATCGGCGACTGCTACTACAAGACGCGCAAGAACAACGACAAGGCCAAGGAGTACTTCCAGCGCTACCTCGAGACCAGCATCCCGGACATGTACCGCTGCCACACCCACTACCGGCTGGGCCAGATCGCGGAGCGGGAGCGGGACTACGCCCAGGCGGTGCGCGAGTACACCGCGGCGCTGCAGGCCGACAGCAGCTACAAGCCGGCCCAGAAGCGCTACGAGTCGGCGATCAAGAAGCGGGACAAGGACCCCGCCGCCAAGAACAAGACCGACTAGCTCTGGCGCCGCCGAGCCGCGCTCGCTACTCGCCTCGCGGCTCGCGCCCCCGCTCCGCGTCCCCCACCGCGGCCTCCTCCCCCGACTCGCCGTCCAGCGAGGCGGGATCGATGCGCTCGATGCGCACCCGCCGCACGCGGCGCTCGTTGGCCGCCACGACCCGGAAGCGGAGCGAGTCGTGCTCGTGCTCGGCGCCGACCTCCGGGACGCGCCCCAGCGCGCTGGTGAGGAACCCGCCGAGGGTCTCGTACTCTCCGTCGTCGGGGATCTCGACGCCGAGCTCCTCGCCCATGTCGAACACCGAGATCCCGGCGTCGGCGACGTACTGGCCCTCCTCGAGCTGGCGCAGCTGGTCCTCCTCCTGGTCGTACTCGTCGCGGATCTCGCCGACGAGCTCCTCGAGGATGTCCTCGATCGTGATCAGCCCGGCCGTGCCGCCGAACTCGTCGAGCACGATCCCGAGGTGCTGGCGCCGCAGCCGCATCTCGCGCAGCGTCTCGGCGACCCGCTGGGTCTCGGGGACGAACAGCAGGTTGCGGCGGATCAGGTGCCGCACCTCGGGGTCCTTCTCCGGGTCGCGGGCGGCGACCTTGAGCAGGTCCTTGGCGTACAGCACGCCGGTCACCTGGTCGATCGTCTCGCGGTACACCGGGATCCGCGAGTGGCCCCACTCGACGACCCGCGCCATCGCCTCCTCGAAGGTGTCGTCGAGCTTGAGGAAGTGGGCCTGGGTCCGCGGGACCATGATCTCCTTGGCGATCACGTCGCCGAACTCCACCGCGGAGTGGAGCAGGTCGCCCTTGGTCTCCTCCTCGAACACGCCCTCCTTGGCGCCGAGCTCGATCATGTACTCGATGTCGCCCTCGGTGACGCTGGGCCCGTCGCGGCGGTCCTTGCCCCCGACCAGCCGCACCAGCGCCTTGCCGAAGGTCGCCAGGCCCCAGCCCAGCGGCAGGAACAGCACCTCGAAGACGCGCACCAGGTACATCGCCGGGACCGCGATCTTCTCCGGGTTGTGCTTGGCGAAGGTCTTGGGCGTGACCTCGCCGAAGACCAGCACGATCAGCGTCATCGCGCCCACGGCGACGGCGTCGGCGTAGCTGTCGAGGTAGTGGTGGGCGATCCGCGCGGCGAGCACCGAGCCGAGGATGTTGACCAGGTTGTTGCCGACCAGCAGCGTGGTGATCATCCGCGTGGGGCGGTCGAGCCACGCCTGCAGCACGGGGGAGAACCGGTCGCCCTCGTCGATCAGCTGGCGGGTGCGGCGGTCCGACAGCGCCGTCAGCGCCGTCTCGGTGCCGCTGAAGAACGCGCTGGACAGCAGGCAGACCCCGAGGACGATGATGTCACCGAGGGGCCAGGGACCAGGCCCTTCAGGAGGGGGCTCCAACGAATCTCCTCCCCTGCGAGGTTCGCCCCATCATAGCGCAACGGGAGGATCGGGCGGGGCTAGAGTTCGTGGACCGACTGCAGGATCTCCGGGTCGAAGTCCTCGCGCAGCTTGATCAGCGGGTTGAACACGGGCGCGCCCTGCTCCGGGAGGTACTCCAGGTGGGGGCCCTTCAGCACCCCCTGGACGTCGGTCTCTCCCATGTCGATCTCGGTCACGGGGCGGTAGATCACCCGCCGCTGCCGGTCTTCGTCCTCCTGCTGGGCCGCGGCGACGCCGCCCAGCGACAGCGCCAGGCCGAGGGCCAGGCACAGGCTCGCGATGCGCTTCATCGGATCTCCTCCAGGGCTGGTGGTTCACCCGCTTGAACGGCTCGCGGGCGCGATGGGTTTCAGAGCATCGAGTGGGGGTCGACGTCGACGGCGAGGCGCAGCCCGGAGACCCGCCGGGCGCGTGCCACCGCGGCCCCCGCGTCGTCGAGGATCGCGGCCAGGCTGCGCGGGTCCGGGGCGAGCAGCACCGCCTGGTGGCGGTAGCGCCCGGCGATGCGCCGCAGCGGCGCGCGCGAGGGCCCGAGCAGGCGCAGCCCGGCCACGCCCTCGCGCTGCCACACCGCCTGGCGCAGGACGTCCCCGAGCCGGCCGGCCTCGCGCCGCACCACGCCCTCGTCGGCGTGGCTCAGGCGCAGCAGCGCCATGCGCCCGTACGGCGGATAGCGCAGCGCCTCGCGGGCCCGCAGCAGCTTGCGGGCGTACCCCTCGAAGTCGTGCGCCAGCGCGTACCGGATCGCGTCGTGGTGCGGCACGAACGTCTGGACCACCACGCGGCCCGGGCGGTCGCCGCGGCCGGCGCGGCCGGCGACCTGGGTCAGCAGCGCGAAGGTGCGCTCCCCGCTGCGGAAGTCGGGCAGGTGCAGCGCGGCGTCGGCGTGCAGCACGCCCACCAGCGTGACCCGCGGGAAGTCGTGCCCCTTGGCCACCATCTGGGTACCGACCAGCACCTCGACGGCCCCCTCGCGGAAGCGCCGCAGGAGGCGCTCGTGGGCCCCCCGCGCCCCGGTGGTGTCGCGGTCCATGCGGTCGACCCGGACGCCGGGGAGCAGCTCGGCCAGCCCCTCCTCGACGCGCTCGGTCCCCTCGCCGAGCAGCTCGAGCTTCGCGGCGTTGCAGTTGGGGCAGCGGTCGGGCAGGGGCCAGGTCCGGCTGCAGTGGTGGCAGGTCAGCAGCCCCCGCCGGCCGTGGTAGGTCATCGCCGTGTCGCAGTCGGGGCACGAGAACCGGCCGCCGCACTCGCCGCAGACCACCAGGGTCGACAGCCCGCGCCGGTTCAGCAGCAGGATCGCCTGCTCCCCGCGCTCGACCGTCTCGCGCAGCGCGCCGACCAGGGTCGGGGTCAGCAGCCGCTGGCAGTCCTCGGGTCCGCCGCGCTCCTCGCGCAGGTCGACGACCTGGACCTCGGGCATCGGGCGCTGCCGGACCCGCGAGGGCAGCGACACCCCGCGGTAGCGCTCGCGATCGGCGTTGAGCAGGCTCTCCAGCGAGGGCGTGGCCGAGCCGAGCACGCAGGTCGCGCCGAGCAGCGACGCGCGCTTCACCGCCACGTCGCGGGCGTGGTAGCGCAGGCCGTCCTCCTGCTTGTAGGAGCCGTCGTGCTCCTCGTCGACGACCACCAGCCGCAGGTCGCGGACCGGGGCGAACACCGCCGAGCGCGCCCCGATCGCGACGCGCGCGTCGCCGCGCCGCAGCCCCATCCAGCGCTCCAGGCGCTGGGCCGGGGTCATCGCCGAGTGGAGCACCGCCAGCGGGACCTGCAGCCGGGCCGCGAAGCGCTGGACCAGCTGGGGCGTCAGCGCGATCTCGGGCACCAGCACCAGCACCCCGCCTCCGCCGGCCAGGGCACGCTGCGCGGCGCGCAGGTAGACCTCGGTCTTGCCCGACCCGGTCACACCGTGGAGCAGCACCGGACAGAACCCGCCTCCGCGCAGCCCCTCCTCGAGGACGACCAGCGCCGCGGCCTGATCCGCGGTGGGCTCGGGGGCCACGTCGTCCCCCGCGGCGGCGGCGGCCGGGTCGGCGAAGGCCCGCTCCGCGGCGCGGGGCCGGCGCGAGCGCTCGAGCTGATCGCGCTGCTCGAGCTGGCGCAGCACCCGGCGGGCGCCGGAGAACTGCTCGACGAGCTGGCGGACCTCCACCTCCCCGAAGCGGTCGAGGTAGGCGATCAGCCGGTCCCGCACCGCCCCCGGGCGGGCGAACGCCGACAGCGCGGCGGTGGCGCTGCCGCGCAGCCGGACGACCTCCTCGGTGGCGGGAGCCACGGCGGCCAGCGCCCCCTCGCCGTCGCCTCCGCCGCGGCGCTGGGCCAGCGGCGGCAGCGCGGTGGCGAGCACCTGGCCGAACGGGTGGCGGTAGTACTGCGCGACCCAGCCCAGCAGCCGCAGCAGCGGCTCGTCGAGGACCGGCTCGTCGTGGAGCCGGGCAGCGACGTCGCGCAGCGCCACCCCCTCGGGCGGGGACGGGTCGAGCGCGACCACGATCCCGACCATCCAGCGCCGCCCGAACGGGACCCGGACCGCGTCGCCGACCCGCAGCGCGCCGCGCAGCGGGGCCGCGATCGAGTAGGTGTAGATCCGGTCGAGGGGGACGTTGAGGGCGACCCCGACGTGGGAGGCCGCGCAGGGGGTCGCGGTGCGCGGTGCGGACGACACCAGAGGGCCCGGCGGTCTACTGGCCGCGGATCCGCTCCTGGGTCTCCGCCTCGGTCTTGCAGTCGATGCAGTGCGTGGTCACCGGGCGCGCGATCAGCCGCTTCTCGGCGATGTCCTCGCCGCAGACCTCGCAGATGCCGTAGGAGCCGTCGTCGAGGCGCTCCAGCGCCTTCTTGATCTTGTAGATCAGCTTCCGCTCGCGGTCCTTGAGCCGAATCGAGAAGTCGCGGTTGGACTCCTCGGTGGCCAGATCGATGGCGTCGGGCAGGTTGAGCTTCTCCTCGGTCATGTCCCCGACGCTGCGGTTGGCCTCCTCGACGAGGGCCTCCAGCCGATCGGTCAGAAGCTTGCGGAAGAACTCGATCTTCTCCTGGTCCATGCGCTTCGCTCCCCCAGCCTGTCGTGTCCGCCCGAAACGGGGGTCCCGCCGTCCAGGAGCCGATGTACCCGGACGCCGCGGCTGCAGGATGGTAGCCATCCCGCACCGCGCTGTAAAGCGGATTCCGCCTAAGTCCTCGATATCGATGGGGTCTTGGTCACGGCCCCGTCGATCGGGGGGCGGTGCCAGGCTGTCACCGCCAGCCCGCCGGTGGGGGCCCGGGCTGCCAGATTGTCACGCCGCGGCGGTGCGCGGGAGGCCCGCGGTACTCGCCGTGGGGGACCCAGGCGTGGCATGCTCTTTGCTGCAGACCCTGGCGACCGGGTGGGCGCGCGCCTCGCGACCCCCGGGAGGGTGCAGGAGCAGGATGCGGTTGCGGACGATCGGGATCGGGCTGTTGCTGGTGTCGCTGGTCGCCGGGATCGCCGCGGCCGAGGAGGACTGGGCCCCGGCCAAGACCCTGGCGGTGGGCGGCGCCGGGCGCGCGATGCCGCTGGACAACGCGGGCATCACGCTCAACCCCGCGGCGATGATCAACGTCGCCCCGCGCTACTCGGTGGAGGCCGGGTTCCAGCGCTTCGATCCCACCCGCAGCAACGTGCTGCACTTCTCGGCGATGGACTGCCAGACGAGCATGCTGGCGATGGGCATCAGCCAGACCTTCGAGTGGCAGCGGCCGCCGTTCGACCCCGAGCGCCACCTCAGCTGGTACAACGTCGACACCGTCGACGAGATCGAGGACAAGCGCCGCATCGACCGCTTCGCCTGGGCGCTGGCCTACGGCTTCGCCCAGCGCCGCTTCAACGTCGGCGCGGCGCTGCGCGTGTACCACGTCCAGGACCCGCTCCGCGGCAACCGCACGCCGGTCAGCTTCGACGTCGGGATGACCTGGTGGATCAGCCCCAACGTCGCCATCGGGCTGACCGGCGGCAACCTGGTCAAGACCAAGCTGGACGAGGAGCCTCGGACGATGGCGGCCGGCTTCGGCGCCGCCGTGCTGGGCGGGATCCTGTGGTTCGAGCTCGACGGCGTGCTCGACTTCGACAGCGGCGACAAGCCACAGCTGGACCTGCGCAGCGGGGCGCAGCTGACGGTCCTGCAGCAGCTCAACATCCGGGGCGGGTTCGCCAGCGAGGACGGCTGGAACGAGAAGTACGTGTCGTGGGGGCTGGGCTGGAGCATCCCCCACTTCTCGGTGAGCTACTCGATGCGGATCGAGCTCGGGGAGCTGTCCCGCGAGCTCAACCCGGACAAGCCCGAGGGCGCCAACCGGCTGCTGCACGCCTGGCTGGTCGGCGTCACCTTCTGAACGGCGGGATCACTCGACGGGGGCGTCGGCGGGCGCCGCGGCCGCGGGCACTGCCGGCTTGGCGTCCGCGGCGGGCGCGGCGGGGGCGTCCGCCAGCTCGGCGGCGTGCTTCTGCATCGCCGCGGCGCGCTCGCTCAGCTCGGCGGTCTTGCGCTCCAGCTCCCCGACCTTGCCGTCGACCACCTGCAGCCGCTCGCGGATCACGGCGATCCGGCCGCGGGTGCCCTCCTGGACCGCCTTGGACTCCTCGCCGACCTCGGCAGCGAGGCCATCGAGCTGGCGCGAGACGGTGGCCATGTTGCGGCACGCGCTGACCGACTTGATCGCCTCGCGGCGCAGGGGGCCGAACGCGGCGGTCCCCGCGACGGCCAGCACGGCGGGCAGCAGGGCGATGGACAGGGCCAGCAGGATCGGAAGCGGGCGTCTCATGGTCGTCCTCCGGCCGCCACCGGGGCGGCGGCGCTATCCTAGGACACAATGACGCCGCTGTCCCGTCCCCCGCCGCTGGTGATCCCCACCACCGGCGACCAGCCGCTGCTCGATCGCGCCCTGCGCGGCGCGCGGCCGCCGGTGTGGCTCGTGGCGCCCCGCGCCGCGCACGGCCGGCTGGCGCGCCCGGGGTGCCGGCTGCTCGCCGCCCCGCCCCGGCCGGGCTTCGCCGCGGCGGCCAACCTCGCGCTGCGGCGCGCCCACGCCGAGGGCCACGATCGGGTGGTGCTGCTCAACGACGACGCCTGGCTGGAGCCCGGGGCGAGGGAGCTGCTGCTCGCCGCGGTGGAGGCGCCGGGGGTCGCCGCCGCGGGGGCGGTGCTGCTCGGCGAGGACGGCGCGCTGGAGTCGGCGGGCCTGCGGGTCCGGCTCGGCGGCGGCCGGATGTGTGCCGTCCGGCGGGTCCCCCGCGACGGGCGGCCGCGGACGGTGGACGCGCTGCCCGCCACCGCGGTGGCCTACCGCGTCGGGCCGGTGCTCGCCGCCGGGGGGTTCGACGAGCGCCGCTTCCCGCTGTACTTCGAGGACGTCGACCTGTCGCTGCGGCTGCGCCGGCGGGGCTACCAGCTGCGCCTGATCCCCACCGCCCGCGCGATCCACCGCGGGGCCGCGACGGTGGGCCGCGGCTCGGCGCGGCAGGCCTACCACCAGGGGCGCGGGCAGGTGGTCCTGGCGCGGCGCCACGGGGGCTGGCTCGGCGCCTCGCTGGCCGCCGCGCTGTCCGCGGCGACGCTGCTGCACGGCGGCGAGGACCCGCGGCCGCGGCGGGCCCGCGCGATGGCGGACGGGCTGCGCGACGGCTTCACCAGCGGCGCCGCTGGCGGACGCGCCCGAGCCCCACGGCCCTGAGCCGCAGCGTGGCGGCCAGGCCCTCCTCCGGGAGGATCGCCGCCGCGGCCAGCTCCCGGCGGCGGCGCAGATCTCCGGGGAGCGCCAGCACCGCGCCGGCCACGCCCGCGGCCGCGACCACCCCGGCGGCCACGGGCCGCACGCCGCCCCGGAAGCGGGCCAGCGGCCCGGCCCCGGCCCAGCCGGCGCGCAGGTGCTCGGCGTAGCGCGCCGCGAGGTGCAGCGGGCTTCGCAGCAGCGCACCGGCGGGGAAGTGCAGCGCCGCCAGCCGGCCGCGGTTGCGCTCCACGAGGAACGCCTTGCGCAGGCTGTCCGGCCCCCAGGTCCCGCCCCCGCGGTGGTGGACCACGGCGTCCGGCGCGTAGCGCACCGGGGCCCCTGCGCGAAGCGCCCGCAGGCCGAACTCGGCGTCCTCGCCGTAGGCGAAGAACCGCTCGTCGAAGCCCCCGATCCGCTCCAGCAGCGACCGCCGGATCAGCAGCGCCGCGCCGCTGGGCAGCAGTGGGTCGACGGCGACCCGGTGCCGCACCTCGTCGGGCTCTCCGCGGGCGCGGCAGAGGTTGAGCCCGTCGGCGTACAGGTCGTTGCCGGTGTTGTCGATCACGCCGGGCCGATCGAGGACCAGGACCCGGGGCGCGACCAGCTCGGCGCCGGCGTGGTGCGCGGTCGCGACCAGCCGCTCGAGGAAGTCCGGGGCGACCTCGACGTCGTTGTTCAGCACCACCAGGTCGTCCCCGCGGGCCGCGGCCAGGCCGGCGTTGACCGCCGCGGCGTAGCCCACGTTGCGCGGCAGCGCCACCAGCCGCACCGGCAGCGCGCTCGCCGCGCAGACGGCGCGGGTCCCGTCCGCGGAGCCGCCGTCGACCACCACCACCTCGGGCCGCGGCCCGCGGCTGCGGGCCAGCGAGGCCAGGCACGGGCCCAGGTGATGGGCCCCGTCGACGCTGGGGATCACGACGCTGACGGCGGGGGCCTCCCCGGCCCACCGCGGGGAGCGCTCCGGCGGGCTCAATCCTGTTCCCAGGGAGGCCGCACGTCGTCGCCGCTGGCGGTGTCCACCGAGGTCTCGCTGCGGCGGCGCTGGCGACCGCGATCGAGGAAGTCCTGGCCGATCTCGATCGACTCGAACGAGGGCTCGCCGGAGTCCACCGGCGCGACCCGCACCGTGGCGCCGAGATCGGTCAGCGCGTCGCGCAGCGCCTCCACCGCGTCCAGCGTCGCCTCGTGGGTCACCAGCACCGGGGTCAGGGCCAGCCCCGACGCCAGCTCCTCGCGCCCGCGCTCGGGGAACAGGCGGGCGAGGAAGTCCACGATCTGCTCGTAGCTGTCCTCGCCACGGTAGCGGGTGATGCGCAGGGAGTAGCGCTCTTCCATCCAGCGGCCCCCGTCGCGCGCGCCCCGTAGACGATCCGCGCGCCGGTCCGTATCTTAGCAGCATGATCAAGCGCATCCACCACATCGCCATCGCCGTGGCCGACCTCGACGACGCCACGGACCGCTACGCCGACCAGCTCGGCCTGCCGCCCGGCAGCCGCGAGGACGTCACGGCCGCGCGCACGCGCGCCCAGTTCTTCCCCGTCGGCGAGAGCCGCATCGAGCTCGTGGCGCCGATGGGGGACGACTCCCCGATCGGCCGCCACCTCGAGCGCCGCGGCCCCGGGATCCACCACATCTGCCTCGAGGTCGACGATCTCGCGGGCGAGGTCGCGCGGATGCGCGCGGCGGGGATGCGCTTCGTCACCGACGAGATCCAGGCCGGGGCCCACGGGGCTCGCGTGATCTTCGTGCACCCGGGGAGCACCGGCGGGGTCCTGATCGAGCTGCAGCAGGCCGAGGAGTAGGAAGGGGCGTGCCTCGATTCCACCAGGCAGCGCCGGAATGGGGTACAGTACCGGGACGACCATGAGCAGTAAAACCAAGATCTACGTAGCCGATCCCGACGCCGGCGTGATCCGCTTCATCCGCGGCGCCCTCGAGCAGGGGAACCACACCGTCCAGGAGGCCTTCGACTGGTCGCAGATCGTCGACGAGATGCAGGTCCTCGGGGCGGACATGGCGTTCCTCGCCGCCGATCTCCCCGAGGGGGACGTCGGCGACGTGATCCGCGATATCCGACGCAGCGAGGACCTCAGCCACGTGCCGGTGGTGGTGATGTGCGAGGCCGGGGACCAGAAGGCGGTGGGGTACGGCCTGGCCAGCGGCGCCCAGGACATCTGCTACAAGCCGCTGGTGCTCGCCGACCTGCGCAACAAGGTCCTGCTGCACACCAGCCGCGGCGCGGTGGACACCGCCACGCTCGAGATCGACGAGTCCGCCGAGAAGATGCTCGGCGGCGGCGGCGCGCGCCTTCCGATCTCCGACCTCAAGACCGGCTCCGACCGCTACGACCGCGACGTGGCCACGTTCATCGAGGTCACCGAGGCGATCACCAGCTCGCTGGAGCCCGAGGACGCGTTCTTCGTGCTCGTCCGCCGCATCGCGGACGCGATCCCGTGCGACCGCTGCAACGTGGTGCTGCGCGGCTCCACCGAGTCCGAGGCGTTCGTCGTGGCGAGCCACGACGACCCCAACCTCAAGCACCTCGAGATCGACCTGGGCCGCTACCCCGAGTACGTCCAGGCCCTGGAGTCGTGCGAGCCGGTGCTGATCGACGACGCCTCGACCCACCCGGTGGTCGAGAAGGTCCGGGAGCACGTGACCCGCGCCCAGCTCGGCTCGACGCTGGTGTTCCCGCTGATCGTCCGCGAGGAGGCCGTGGGCGTGTTCGCGATGTCGACCCGCGGCGCGGTGCGCGACTTCGAGCCCGCGGAGCTGCTGCTGCTGCGCGCCACGGCCAACCTGGCCGCGTGCGTGGTCAAGGCCACCACGGCGCTGGAGTCGCTGCGCTACAAGGCGATCGCCGACAAGGCGCCGGCCGAGGACTTCGACAACATCGTCCTCGACCTCGACGACCAGATCGAGATCATGATGGACGAGCTCGACTCGTGAGAAACCTGTGTCCAGCTGGCGAGTGCAAGGGGTACTCCCCGCTCGCTC
>CAZOYV010000110.1:0-25025 GCA_964584075.1 uncultured Rickettsiales bacterium
TGAGAGCTCCCGCGTGTACGTCGATCCCGATGGGCGGCTCGTCCACAAGGTCCGGCACTTCGAGATCGTGCGCAACCCCGACGGCAGCCAGCGGGAGCGTCGGCCGCGCAAGCTCCTTCCTCCCAATCTGTGCGACGAGCTGCCGCTGCGATGGTCGGGGCAGTTCATCAAGAAGGCCGAGGACGAGACGGTCCTGGGGCGCATCGCCGATCCCGCCGACATCGCCGGGATCGTGACGTTCCTCGCCTCGGATCGCGCCCGCCACATCACCGGCGAGGTGATCAAGGTCGACGGCGGTCAGTACATCTGATCGCGGGCTCTCACGACCCGAAGAAGTTCAGCTTCTTGTCGATCGACTCGCGGAAGTCCTCGGCGTCGTCGCCGAACTCCCGCTCGACCTTGCGCGCCTGGGGGTCGATCACGAACGTGCTGCGCTTGCCGTAGCGCTTGTTGAAGCTGACCAGGTAGCTGCGCTCCTCGGCGTCCGTCATCCGCACCTGGGCCAGCTCGTCGTCCTCGCTCTCCGAGAACGCCGCGCCGCACTGGGGGCAGCTGAACTCGATCTTGGCCCCCCGGGCCAGGATCACGTGGTCCGCGGTCAGCCGCCCGTAGACGCCGAGCCCGGACGGCAGGAAGACGTCGGTGATCACCGAGAACCCGGGGCCCTCGAGGCGGCCCTTCATCTTGATGATCGGTCCGTTGCCGGGGTTGAGGACCGAGTCGCAGTGCGGGCAGGAGAACTGGTTGTAGGGCAGGCCGTTGGTGCTCATCATCGTGCTCCAAGGATGTCGCGAGGGCGCGATTGTCTCGATTGGTCCCGCTGGTCGCAAGGGGAAAATCGGATCCGTTCAGGGCAGCCGGATCTCCACCAGGAGCGGGAGGTGGTCCGAGATCGGCTCGCGGCCGGTGATCACCTCGGCGCGCAGCACCTCGATGCCATCCGAGACGAACAGGTAGTCCAGCGTGCGGTCCGGTGCGGTGGCACCGAACGGCAGGTAGGTCCGCGCCGACTCGGGCTGCTCCTGCAGCCGGGCCAGCGGGAACGCCGAGCGGCGGCCGGCGTCGAACAGCCGCTGGATCGGCGTGATCTCGTCGGCGTACAGATCGGACTCGACCCCCAGCCGGGACGGGTCGTCGCCCGGCGGCAGGGCGTTGAAGTCCCCGCCGAGGATCCACGGGACGCCCTCGTCGTCGAGGGCCTGCAGCCGCTCCTCGAGCTGGTCCATCTGCCGTCCCAGGGTGCCATCGCCGCGCGAGAACGCGCTGAGGTGGGTGTTGAGCACCGCCAGCCCCGGGCTCCCCTCGCTCCCCGCGAGCCGTAGCTCGAGGATCGCCCGCCGCAGGTTGAACGCGCGGCGGTACAGCGGCTCCTGGAGCAGGGCCAGCTGGTGGCGCGTCGCCCCGTCGGCGCGGTGGCGGGCCAGCGTCGCGAGGTGCATGTCGGTCCGTCCCACGTGCTGCCGGGAGGGCGTGGGCACGTACGGGACGCGCCAGTACGGTGTGGTCGCGACGGTGGCGTAGGGCACCTCGGCGAGCAGCTCGGCGACCTGGTCGATCCCCGCGGTCCGCGCCGCGCCGCGGTCGATCTCCTGGATCAGCACCAGGTCCGGCTGGTGCTCGCGCAGCACCGCGGCGAGCTCGTCGAGGGCCGCCTCGACGTCCGTGGCCGGCACGCGGACCGCGTCCCCGCCGTCGTAGAAGAAGTGGTGCTGCCGCGTGGCGCAGAACTGGACGTTCCAGACCAGCACGCGCAGCGCCTCGCCGGAGGACAGGGCCACGGGATCGCCGTGGGTCTCGACGCGGACCGCAGCGACCGGGGGGGGGGCGTACCACAGGACGCGCAGCAGCCCGAGGCCCCCGGCGCACGCGATCAGCGCGCCGCCGAACAGTCCGAGCCCCAGCCGCTTGAGGCGCCGGCTCATGCCTCCTCTTCGGCCTCGTCGTCCCGGGACGACCGGCGGAACAGCGAGACGCCGCGCCGGCCGCGGGCCCTGCGCCCGGCGGACCGCTGCTCGTCCTCCTCGAGGGCGCGCCGGCGCTCGAGCACGCGCTGCATCCCGTCGTCGAGGAAGCTTCGCGCCGCCTCCACCGCGGCGTCGAGGTCCTGGGCGCGGATCGCCTCGACCACGGCGCGGTGGTTGGCGAGGGTCTCCTCGGGCACGCCCAGCACCGGCTCGAACGTCTCGGGGTTGGCGAGGTACAGCTTCCGGATCGAGTTGAGCAGCAGCACGAAGAACACGTTGTGCGACGCGGTGGAGAGCACGTGGAAGAACTCGAACTCCGCCTCGCGGAACTCCGCCTCGTCCTCGAGACCGGCCTGCAGCGCGACGATCGCCTCCTCGAGGTCGAGCAGGTCGTCGTCGCTGCGGCGCCGGACCGCCAGCCGCGTGACCTCGGTGCCGATGATCATGCGTGCCTCGAGCACGTTCTCGATCAGCCCGGTGTTGAGCTTGTCCTTGCGGGCCAGCAGGTCGGCGAGGATGTCGAGGCTGCCCTCCCGCATGTAGTCCAGCACCGTGGCCCGGTCGCCGTGGCGGATGAAGATCAGCTTGAGCGACTCGAGCTTCTTGAGCGCCTCGCGCAGCGTCGTGCGCGTCACGTCGAACTGCTCGGCCAGGTCACGCTCCGAGGGGAGACGCTGCCCGGGCCGGAGCAGCCCGCCGAAGATCGAGTTGCGGATCTGTTCGGCGACCTGCTCGGACGCCTTCTTGCGGTCGATGGGCTTGAACTTGGTCATCTCGTGCCGCCGCTGGACCGATGGTCCGACCAGTGGCGGAAGTATAGGGCACGCGAGCCCGAGCGGCAACCCGTCGAGCGTACTAGAATGGAGGCGAGGAGGCCTCGATGGGCAGCACGGGCCGGAGGCATCGGCGAGTGGTGGTCCTGCGTCCGTGGATCGCGTCCGCGTTCCTCGCGGCGGTGCTCGGGTGCAGCGGGGCGGACGCCCCGGCGCCGGCGTGGACCCACAGCGGGATCATCGGCGGCGAGGAGACGACGGGCTGGCCCGCGGTCGGGGCCTACCTGATCGGCGGCCAGGCCGGGCTCTGCACCGGGACCCTGGTCGCCCCGGACGTGGTGCTCACCGCGGCCCACTGCGAGGTGCTGGGCAACGACGCGGACCAGTTCTTCCTCGGCCCGTCGATCTTCGAGGCCGGCGAGACGATCGCGGTGGTCTCGACGGACTCGCACCCGTACTACAATGCCGAGACCAAGGAGCACGATCTGGCGATCCTGCGCCTCGAGCAGCCCGTCGAGATCGAGCCGATGGCGCTCAACCTCGCCGCGGTCGACGACAGCTGGTTCGGGACCGTGCTGCACGCGGTCGGCTACGGCAACGCGGATGTCTACAACGGCGAGATCCTGGGCACCAAGCGGGAGACCGACCTGGACTTCTCGGACTGGAGCGATTCCCTCATCTGGCACGAGAGCGAGGGCCACAACACCTGCTCGGGGGACTCCGGCGGGCCGATCTTCGTGCAGCAGGGCCCCGACTGGGTGGTGGCCGGCGTGGCCTCGTTCGTCTACCCCGCGTCCGAGGGCGAGGACTACTGCTCCGGCGGGGGGGGCAACGCCCGGGTCGACATCGATCTGGAGTTCCTCTCGGACCACGTCGAGGGCCTGCCGGTGGGGGACGACGACGACGACGACGACGACGGGCAGAGCTTCCTCGAGGAGGACGACCAGGGCTGCAAGTCCAGCGTCGCGGCCTCGACGTCGGGGACGGCGCTGGGTGCGTTGCTGCTGCTGGCGGGGGCGCTGCTGCGGCGTCGGACCGCCGCGGGTTCCTAGGGGGGCTCGGGCGCGACCACCTGCGGCGCCCGCCCGAACAGCGCCTCGAACCGTTCCGGGTAGGTGTCCTTGCCCCCGGTCAGGACCAGCGTCAGGGGCATCGCGTCCTTGGCCTGGCGCACCATCTCCGCGGTCAGCGCGCGGATATCCCACTGGGCGTGCTCGTCTTCACGCAGACGGGAGACGTGGTACAGCTCGCGGGCGTTGAGCGTCATCAGCACCCGCCGGCGGTGGGCGTTCATCAGCGCGTAGGGCGCGGCGCAGGGGGTGTGCTCGGCGATCCGCGCGGCGAGCTGCTCGGACTCCCGGGCGACCTCCTCGACCCGCTGCTCCAGCCCCACGCGGACCACCGAGGGCGGGATCGTCAGGCCGAGATCGGGGTCGTAGGCCTGGGCCGTCTGGGTCGACATCCGGTGCCGCTTGAGCTGGCCGTAGCACGCCGCACAGACCACCAGCTCGAACGTCATCTCGACGTGCTCGAACTCGCGCAGCACGGCGTCGAACAGCTCCATGTGCGCCATCGACGCGCCGACCACCTTGCGGCGGGCGTCCTGGCTCATCGCGCACGCCCGCCGGTAGCACTCCTCGTAGCTCCAGGTGGAGACCCGGTGCAGGAGCGCCGCCACCAGCCGGCGGTCGGCCTCGTCGCTGGCGCCCACCAGCCGCACGCCGCCGTTGGGCAGCCGCTGCGCCGGGGAGGCGCCGGGGATCGGCGGGGCGTCGTCGGACGGGGGCTCGAGGCCCGCGGCGACGCTCGCGATGTCGCGGTACGCGTGCAGGTCGTGCTGGTTCTCGTCGACGAACAGGATCAGCGAGGGCGCCACCGGCTCGACCTGGTCGTGCAACGCGCGGCCGAGCTCGCGGATCTCCTGCAGCGGGTGGCACGCGAAGCGCCGGATCGCGTGCTCCAGGTTGCGGGCGTTGATCGTCATCCCCAGCTGGCCCTCGGTGGCCAGCGCGGTGACGTAGCGCGCGTCCTCCTTGGCCCGCTCGTGCAGCCGGCGCATCCCGGCCTTCGTCTCCGCCTCCTCGGGGTGCCGCTGCCGCAGGTCGGCGACGATCGCCTCGAGGATCTCGCCGTACAGCTCGTTCTGCCGCGCGACCAGCGCGTGGAACTCGTCGGCCAGGCCGGCGTCCTCGACCTCGCGCGGCACGACGTAGTCGCCGTCCAGCGTGATGTAGCGCTGCGACTTCTCGGTGAACGAGCACAGCCGGAAGCCCTCCACCGCCTCGATCGCCAGCCGCGAGGTGCCGATCAGATCGAAGTTGAACACCGCGTGCTCGGCCACCGAGTGGTGGCCCATCCCGAAGATGATGCTGCGGTTGGAGCGGCGGGCCTTGGCGACCTCGTCCCGGGCCCGGGCGCGCAGCTGATCCACCGGCTTCTTGTGGCGGCTGATCCGCGCGTAGGCCGCCGAGATCGGCTCCGGCGTCAGGCGGTCCCGGTCGATGCCGAGCTGCTCGGCCTCGGCCAGGACGGTGGAATCGACGTTGTACCCCGCGAGGATCACCCGCATCGCTGGAGCCCCTCCCAGACGGGCCGCGGCCCGGGCGGTCAGATCACGTCGACGCTGTAGGGCGCGTCGCCCTCGGCGGTCAGCACCAGGAACGACCAGTCCGCGGCGCCCAGATCGAGGCTGCCGCCGCTGCTGACGTCGTGGACCACGACCTCGTCCGCGCTGACGCCCACCGCCAGCGCGACGACCGGCTCCCCGCCGGTGCCCTGCGCCTGGATCTCGACCTCACCCGTGCCGGCCAGATCGTAGTACACCAGCCCGTACGGCTGCAGCGCCCCGGTGTCGCCGTCCCCGGCCGCGAGCTCGTCGATCACGTTGACGTTGCCCACCGGCAGGAACTCGAAGCCGTAGCCCAGCGCGGGATCGTCGACGTACATCGCGACCATCATGTCCAGGTACAGGTCCCACGCCGAGGCCCCGTCGCCGATCGAGGCCAGCGCGTTGTCGATCCCGTTCCAGCCGTCCACCGGCTCGTCGGTGATCGCGGCCATCAGCTCCACCCCGCCGTACTCCCACAGGTAGGTGCCCCACAGCAGGAAGCCGCCGTAGTGCGCCGTGCCGTGCTCGGGGTCGCCCGGGCCCCAGTCCTGGTTGGGGTTGTTCATGAAGCTGTCGAGCCACGCCACGTCGGTGAAGAACCCGTTCACCGACATCGCCGCCTCGGCCAGGCTCTCGTCGACCCACATGTGCTCGTTGGGGTCGTGGAAGTGGTGGATCATGTGGAACGTCTCGTGGGCCGCCACCGCCAGCGCGTAGTCCCCGTCGATCGGGTCCATCTGCACCGGGTCGAGGTGGATGCAGTAGTAGTCGCACCAGCCCATCTCGGTGGGGCAGATGTAGCCGTCGCCCATCCCGCCGGTGTTCACCAGGAAGATCGCCAGCTTCTGGTTGGGGAACCCCGAGGTGTCCATCGCGCCGAACACCTCCTCGTCGTTGAACAGCACGCCCTGGTCGGGATCGAACGACTCCTCGGGCGAGTACAGCTCGTACCGCCACATGAAGCGGTTGACCAGGTCCTGGTCCACGACGTCCTCCCAGATGTCGTCCGCGACGTACACCATCGTGCGCTCGCCCTCGGCGCGGCAGGTGGTGTCGATCGGGATGAAGCTCATCGAGTCGTGGTCGAACAGCTGGGTCGGCTCCGACGTGCCCCAGCACGGGGACTCGCTGTAGTCGGGCATCTCGGCGGTGTCGTCGTCGCCGGCGTCGTCGTCCGCGGCGTCGTCGTCGGCCGAGTCGTCGTCGTCGACATCGCTGGGACAACCCAGCAGCAGGGCGGGGAGCAGGAGCCAGGGGAGCAGGTAGGTGCGCATCTCGATCTCCAGGAGCAGAGGGATGGTCCTTCCTATAACACCTGACTCGCGGGTTGCACGAGGCTTGCTTGTTTTTCTCGTTCTTGGAGAATTGGGGAAGGAAGAGGCGACCCCGATGGCCAAGGCCCCCAACCCGTACCTGACCGTGGGCAAGGCGGCGCGGATGTGCGGCGTGAGCAACCGAACCGTGATCAACTGGATCTCCCGCGGTCAGCTGCAGGCCAACCGCCTGCCCAGCGGCCACCACCGGATCCACGTGGACGTGCTGCGGGCCTTCCTCGCGGCCCGCAACAGGTCCCGGCAGCGCCCGCTCGGAGCCGCCGCGGTGGCCGCCCGGGAGCGCTGCTGGCATCGCGCGGACGCGGTCGTCGAGCACCGCTGCCACGAGTGCATCGTGTACCGCGCCCACGCGGCGCACTGCTTCGTGATGCGCCTTGAGATCGACCCCGGGGCGCTGCGCTGCGAGGTCCCCTGCGAGGAGTGCTCGTTCTTCCTGTCGACGTACGAGGGCATCGGCCAGGAGCTCGAGTTCGATCGGGTGGCCTGCGCCGTCAGCCGCGGGGGGGTGGTGATCGGGGTCAACTCGGCGTTCCGCGACCTGCTCGGGCTGGGCGAGGAGCGGGTCGTCGGCCGGCCGTGGCTCGACTTCGTCGCGCCGGGCGATCGCGATGGCCTCGGGCGCTGGGCCCAGCAGGTCGGGACCCGGAGCGGCGACGCGGTCTCGCGCATCGACACCCGGATGGCGCAGCGGGACGGCGGGACCGTCCCGGTGACGCTGGAGACCACCGGCTTCCCCCGGATCGCCGGCAGCCTCGTGACCCGCTTCCATCCCCGCTGACGCCCGGAGCGAAGCCGTCCCCCGCGGGCGAGCGGACTTCCCATAGAATGCGTGCGTGAGCTGGCTGTGGATCACCCTCGGCGTGACGGGGGCCGGCGTGCTGCTGGCCGCGGTGGTGTGTGCCGTCGCGCCGCTGGACGTGTGGGTCCTGGTGGAGCGCTTCGAGACCGCCGCCGCCAGGGCCGACCTGCGCTGGGGCTGGGGCGCCGTCACGGGGACGGTGCGCTGGTGGCCGGGCGTCCTGGATTGGCGCGTGCGCCTCGTGGGGCGAGCGCTGCCGCGCGGGCCCCTGGAGCGCATCGCGGGCAAGCTGAAGGCCTGGCTCGACGAGCGGTCCCGCGATCGGGAGCCCTTCGACTGGCGGGCGCTGCTGCAGCGCGAGCGGATCGCCGCGGAGCTCGCCGCGCTCCGCGCGGGCGCGGACCGCTTCGAGTCGTCGGAGGCGATGTCCCGCCTGGGGCTGGACTCCGCCGACCTGCTCCTCGATCTGGGGAGCTCGCTGGGGCTGCGCTCCCGGGTCGACCTGCGGGTCGGCCTCGAGGACCCCTTCGCCCTGGGGCTGGTCTGGGCCGCGGGCGCGGTGGCGGCCGGCCTGCTGCCGCCGGGCAGCTTCGCGCTGGCCCCGGCGTTCGACGACGGAGACACGGTGGAGGGCTTCGCCGAGGTCCGCGGGCGGCTGCGTCCGTTGCCCCTGGCGTGGCTGGTGATCCGGTTCGTATTCTTCACGAGGAGTGGTTGGCGCTGCCTGGGTGCAGTGTGGACCTGGTGGTGGTACCCTCGGGACGCGGCGGAAGCTGCGCCCCGATCGCGCGCCTCGAGCACGTCCGCCGAGGCGTGAAGGGAGAGCATGATGAGCGACGTGAGCAAGGTCCTGGACATGGTGGCCGGCCAGCTCCAGGAGGTGGTCAAGAGCCGCGCCGTGGTGGGGGACGCGATCTCCGACGGCAAGCGCACCGTGGTCCCGCTGTCCGAGGTGGTGCTGCTGTTCGGCGGTGCCGGTGGTGGCGGCGAGTCCCAGGTCAAGGAGGAGAAGACCGGCGGCAAGGGCGAGGGCGGGGTGTCCGGCGGCGGCGTGATGGTGCGCCCGCTGTGCGCGCTGGTGATCGAGGGCGACGACGTCCGCATCGAGGCCGTGGCGAGGTAGGGGAGGTGGCGATGCTGCTCAAGGAGATGGTCCAGGACGTCACCGGCCGGCTGGGGTCGGTGATCTCGAGCAAGGAGTTCGCCGGCGAGCTGATCGAGGTCGGCGGCGTGAAGATCGTCCCGATGCTGCGGCTCCACCTGGGGTTCGGCGGCGGCGGCGGCGAGGGCGACGCCAACGTGGCGACGAAGAAGGGCGCCAACACCGGCGGCGGGGGCACCGGCGTGGCTACGATGGGTGCGATCTGCGTGCGCCCCGTCGGCGTGATCGTGTTCACCAAGAACGGCGTCCGCGTGCTGCAGGTCAAGGAGCGCCGGCCGACCATCGAGCGGATCCTCGACACGGTCCCGGAGACCGTCGAGCGGGTCAAGGGGGTGGTGCGGCGGCTGGACACCGAGGACGGCGTGATGGGGGCGACCTCGACGGCCGATCCCCCCGCGGGGACCAGCGAGGACTGACAGCTTGTGAATCTATCCCCTCCCGTCGCCTGAGCACCGCATCATCCCCGCTGGACAGGCCGCTTCGCGACCCTCTGCGGCGCGCCTCGGTCACAGGCCTGGGGGCCTGCTCCCTCGTTGCGCCTGGCCAGCGTGGCGCTGCGGCACTCAGGCTCGGTCCGGGGATAGATTCACAAGCTCTGAGCTCTCGTCCTACAGGCCGTCCAGCGCGGCGCGGATCGCGGCGCGGACCGACTCGTCGGTCTCCACGTCGACCTGGTACTCGAGGAACGGCACGCAGGAGCGGTCGCCGATATCCTCGATCGTGTCCGCCGCGGCGCGGCGCACCCCCGGGTCGCGGTCCTCCATCAGCGCCCGGCACAGCGGCCTCAGCGACGCGGTGTCTCCGTAGGTCGCCAGCACCTTGGCGGCCTCGATCCGGACGCTCGCGTCGCCGTCGTTGCGCAGCGCCCAGATCGCGATCAGGACGTCCGCCGTGGTCTGCCGCTTCTTGCCCGCCCTGATCGCCTCGCGGCGGACCTTCGGGTCCGGATCGGACTTGACCAGCGTCGTGATCCACTGGGACGCCTCGGGGGTGCGGTAGTCCTCCAGGTCCTCGGCCGCCTCGGCGCGCTCCTCGGCGTCCGCCGAGGCCAGGTCTCGCAGCTTGTTCTTGGGGATCGTGCCCTCGACCTCGTCGTTGCGCCCCCGGGGGCGCCCCAGCGCGGGGAGCAGCGACTCGGGGTCGACGTCGGCGGTCGCGACCACCGCCGCGTCCCCGTCGTCCGACGGCACGTCGGTGGGGAGCGGACGGCGGGTCTCGGTGCCGCCTGCGCCGGCGGTCGGGCTCTCGTCCGCCTCCACGTCCTCGTCCGCGGCCTCGACCGCGGCGTCGGCCCCGCCGTCGGGCTCCTCGTCGGCCCCCTCGTCGGCGTCCTGCCCCTCGTCGGCGGCGGCGTCGCCCGCCGCGGGGTCGCCGAGCTCGGTGGGCAGGGGCTTGCTCGTGGCGCCGGCGTCCTGCGGTGGAGGGTCCTGCTTGGGCTTGAACCAGCCGCCCCGGCCCCCGCGGTCCTCCTGCGCCGCCGCGGCGTCCCGGCCCCCGCCGGTGGTGGCACCCCCCCTGGGGCTGGCCTGGCCGCCGTCTGCGGCCGCCGGGTCTCCGCCGTCCGCGACGCCGTCCCCGTCCTCGACGAAGATGATGCGCGGCTCGCCGTCCTCTCCCCCGTCCGCGACCCGCTCACCGGGGAGCCCCGCGAACACGCCCAGGGCGATCGCGATCCCGAGCCCCACGGCCCCGATCAGGAGCACTCCGAGCAGCGAACCGAGCGTGATCCACAGCCCGATCCGCCGCTTGGGCGGCTGGACCGGAGGCATCTGGCCGTACTGGGACGGATACCCCGGCTGCGAGGGATAGGACGGGTGGGGGTGCATGCCCGGCTGGCTCGGATACCCCGGCTGGCTCGGATACCCCGGCTGGGAGGGATATCCCGGCTGGGACGGGTACCCCGGCTGCGAGGGATATCCCGGCTGGGACGGGTACGCGGTCGGCGGCGGGTAGGCCGTCGGCTGCGGCGTGGGACCCTGGGTCCCCGGGGGATACCCCGTGGGGGGTGGGGTCCAGCCCCCGGTCTGGGGCGGATGGCCGGTCGGCGGCTCCCCGCTGGCGGGTGGTGGTCCGCCGGGGGGAGGCGCCCCGCCGGCGGGCGGCGTCGCGTCGCCTCCAGGGCCCTGGGGAGCCTGCGGGGAGTACGCCGACTGCGGCCCCGGCAGGGCCGTGGCCTGGCCGGTGGAGGGGACGGCCCCCGCCGCCGTGGCCTGACCCGTGCCGGGCACGCCCGGAGCCAGGCCGGCCGCCGCCTGGTTCTGGTCGCTGGTCGGCACCGCCCCGCCCGACATCGTGGTCAGCGGCGGGGACATCATCGCGATGTTGGAGGACCCCGAGACCTCCTCCCGGACGGACATCATCCACTTCTGCAGCCACGGTCCGAGGCGCTCGTCGCCGGGCAGCGCGTCGTAGATCGCGGTGATGTCGCGGCCCATCTCGGCGGCGGTCTGGTAGCGGTGCTCGGGGCGGACCTGGTAGGCCCGCTGCAGCACCGGGACCAGCTCGGGGAAGGCATCCCCGACCCGCCCGAGCACCTCGCTGACCTCGGCGTTGGCGACCTTGCGCAGCACCTCGTACAGCTGGGTCCCCTCGAACGCCACGCTCCCGGTGATCATCTCGGAGATCACCGAGGCGAGGCTGAACAGGTCGGAGCGGGCGTCGAGCGGCTCCCCGCGCACCTGCTCGGGGCTCATGTACACCGGCGTGCCCTTCGTCACCCCGGTGGTGGTGGTCTTGAACAGGTTGGTCTCGGCGCGGGCGATCCCGAAGTCCATGATCTTGACCACGCCGGTGTTGTCGATCATCACGTTGGCGGGCTTGAGGTCCCGATGCACCAGGTTCATCGGGTTGTCGTCCTCGTCGACGGCCTCGTGCGCGTAGGCCAGCCCGGCACACATCTGCACCGCGATCTGGGCCACGATCCGCTTGGGGATCGTCCCCTGCGAGGGGCTGTGGCGGATCACGCGGTCGAGCGTGTAGCCCTTGACGTACTCCATCGCGATGTAGAACGTGTCGGACTCCTGCCCGAACTCGTAGACCTCGACGACGTTGCGGTGGCGCAGCCGGCCGCCGAGGCGGGCCTCGTTGATCAGCGCCTGGATCAGCTTCTCGCCCCGCTGGTCCTGGGCCGCCGAGGGCAGGATCTGCTTGAGCGCGACGTCCTTGCGGAAGCCCATCGGACCGGCCAGCACGGCGTGGAACACCCGGGCCATGCCCCCCTCGCCGAGGAGCTCTACCAGCTCGTACTTGCCGAAACTCTCGCCCACGTGCGCCTCCCCGCGCGCGCAACCATCCGCCCCGCAGTATAGCCACCCGCGCTCCCCGTTGGACAGGGTCGCGCCGTTACCGGTTCCCTACCGTCCCCTCCTGCCACCCCCCAGGGACGGTAGAATGGCCCCATCGAGATGCGCTCCGATCCCGCCCCCGTCGTCGTCTGCGCGGGCTTCGACTGGCGGCAGCCCAACCCGCTGCGGCACCTGGAGTGCGCGCTCGCGGCGGACCACCGCGTGGTCCACGTCGAGTCGCTGGCGCTGCGCCACCCGACCCTGTCGGCGTCGGACCTGCGCCGGCTGCGGTTCAAGCTCGGTCGCTGGGCCGGCTGGACCTCCGACGACGGGCCCGCCGACTGCGGGGCCAGCGGGCGCCCGGTCGAGGTCGTCGCGCCGGCGCTGCCCGCCGTGGGGCCCGCGCCGCTGCCGGCGATCTCGGCAGCCTGGGTCGCCCGCCAGGTGCGGGCCGTGCTGCGCCGCTGGGGCGATCCCCGGCCGTGGCTGTTCGTCACCGCGCTCCCCAGCGCGCTGCCCCTGCTGCCGCGGATCGGGGCCCGGATCGCGGCCTACTACCGCGTGGACGAGTGGGGACAGTGGCCCGGGATCGACGGCGCCCGGGTCGGCGCCCTCGAGCGCGCCCTGATGCACCGCGTCGACCACACGTTCTGCACGTCGACCGCCCTGCTCGGGAGCGCCTGGAGCCGCCGGGGCTCGCCCCGCCACCTGCCACAGGGCGTCGACCGGGCCCACTTCGCGCGCGCGCTCGAGCCGGGACCCGTGCTGGCGGCCCTGCGGGGCCTGCGGGGCCCGGTGCTGGGGTTCTTCGGCACGCTCGACGACCGGTTCGACCGCGCCCTGCTCGATGCGCTGCAGCGCTGGCCGGGCTCGGTGGTGCTGGCCGGCCCGCGGATGCCGAGCGCGCCGCCGATCCCGGCGTCGGGACCCGTCCGCTGGATCGGACCCGTGGACTACGGGCAGCTCCCCGCGCTGGCCCGGGGGGTCGACGCCTGGGTGCTGCCCTACGTGGTCTCGCCGCGCACCGCCGCGATCGACCCGCTGAAGCTCCGCGAGTACCTCGCCACCGGGCGGCCGGTGGTCTCCGCCGCGCTGCCCGACGTGCGCCCCTGGTCCCCGCTCGTCCGCGTCGTCGAGGGGGGCGCGGAGGCGTTCCTGGCGGCGGCCCGGGAGGCCGTCCGCGATCCCCTCGCGGGGCGCGACGAGCGGCTCGCGGCGCTGGCCGGACACGGCTGGGACGATCGCTGCGGGGCGTTCCTCGCGGCCCTCCACGAGATCGCGCCGCCGCCGCGCGTGTGACCGGCGCGGCCTTCGTGGTACCGTCGCCGGGGAGGGCTGCGATGGACCTCGATCCCCTCGAGCTGCTCCGCGACACCGTGCGCCGCGCCGCGCGGGAGCGCATCGCCCCGCGCGCCGCCGAGATCGACGCCCGGGGCGAGTTCCCCCGCGACGTGGAGGCCCTGCTGTGGGACCTGGGCGTGATGTCCCTGACCCTGCCCCCCGAGCACGGGGGCTTCCCCGGGCAGCCGTGCACGGCGCTGTGCCACTGCGTCGAGGAGGTGGCCCGGCACTGCGCCTCCTCGGCGCTGCTGATGATCGTCCAGGCCGTCGGGACGTTCCCGATCCACCACGCCGGCGGGGAGGGGCTGCGGGCCCGCTACCTGCCGCGGCTCGGCGAGGGCCGGGAGCTCGCGGGGTACCTCGTCACGGAGCCGGAGGCGGGCTCCGACGTGGCCGCGCTGCGGACCACGGCGACGCGGGATGGTGGAGACTACGTGCTCCGCGGGCAGAAGTGCTTCGCCACCAACGGCGGGGTCGCCTCGATCTACTCCGTGCTGGCCCGCACCGGACCCGGCCGGACCGACCTGACGTTCTTCGTGGTCGAGCGCGAGGCGCCGGGCCTGTCGGTGGGCAAGGTCGAGGACAAGCTCGGGCAGCGCGGCTCCAACACCAGCGAGGTGATCCTCGACGACGTGCGGGTCCCGGCCAGCGCGAGGCTCGGGGCAGAGGGGGACGGCTTCCGCGTGGCGATGGCCGACTTCGACATGTCCCGGCCGGCGATCGCCGCGCAGGCGCTGGGGATCGCCGAGGGTGCCCTGGAGTACGCGCTCGAGTACGCGCGCACACGGGAGACGTTCGGCAAGCCCATCGCCGAGCACCAGCTGGTCCAGGCGATGCTGGCCGACGCCGCCACCGCGGTCGAGGCGGGCCGGGGGCTGGTCTACCGCGCCGCGGCCCAGGCCGACGCCGGCGAGCGCAACACCCGGCTGGCCTCGATGGCCAAGTGCTTCTGCGGCGACGCCGCGATGCGCGTGACGACCGACGCGATCCAGATCCTCGGGGGCCACGGCTACCTCAAGGACCACCCCGTGGAGCGGATGTTCCGCGACGCCAAGCTGACGCAGATCTTCGAGGGCACCAACCAGATCCAGCGGCTCGTGATCGCCCGCGAGCTGCTGCGGGGGACGAGCTGATGAGCGAGCACGTGGTCGTCGTCGGGGCGGGGACGATGGGGGCCGGGATCGCCCAGCTGTGTGCCCAGCACGGGCACGCCGTGACCCTCGTCGACGTGGCGCCGGAGCCGCTCGAGCGTGCCCGCGGGGCGATGCGCTCGTCGCTGGCGCGGCTGGCGGCCAAGGGGCGCCTCGCCGGCGATCCCGAGGGGGTCCTGGCGCGCGTCCGCCCGGTGGTCGCCGCCGGGGGGGCGATCGGGACCGAGGAGCCCGCCGGCGTGGGGATCGAGGCCGTGTTCGAGGACGCCGCGCTGAAGCGCCGCGTGCTGCCCCGGCTGGAGCGTGCGTGCCGCCCCGACGCGCTGCTGGCGACCAACACCAGCGGGATCCCGGTGGGCGAGCTCGCCGGCGCGCTGCAGGCCCCCGAGCGGTTCGTCGGGCTGCACTTCTTCAACCCCGTGGTGCTGATGCGCACCGTCGAGGTCGTCCGCGGCCCGCGCACCTCCGACGAGGCCTTCGCGCTGGCGGCCGGCTGGGCCCGCGGGCTCGGCAAGCAGCCGCTGCTGGTCCACCGCGACGTGCCGGGGATCGTGCTCAACCGGATCAACATGGCGGCGTCCAACGAGGCGATCCGGCTGGTCCAGGACGGCGTCGCCGCGCCGGAGGAGATCGACGCGGGGGTCCAGGGCGCGTTCGGCTGGCGGATGGGACCGTTCGAGACGATGGACCTCGTCGGGCTCGACGTCGTACTCGCCGCGCGGAGCCAGGTCTTCGACCAGACCGGCGATCCCCGCTTCGAGCCCCCGGCCCTGCTGCGGGAGCTGGTCGACGCCGGCCACCTCGGTCGCAAGCGGGGACGCGGGTTCTACCGCTACGAGGACCCGGCGGACGGGTAGGGGGCGCGATGGACTTCGAGATCCCACAGGACGTGCGGTCGCTGCGCGAGGCGGTGCGCCGCTTCGTGCGGGACGAGCTCGAGCCGATCGGCGCGCAGGTCGAGCGCGACGGGGCGATCCCGGACGCCGTGATCGAGGGGATGCGGCAGCTCGGCCTGTTCGGGATGGCGATCCCCGCCGAGTACGGTGGCCTCGGCCTGTCGATGCTGGGCACCTGCGTGGTGATGGAGGCGCTGTCCCGCGCCAACCTGTGCTTCCGGATCCTGGTCACGACGAACAACGGGATCGGGAGCCTCGGGTTGCTGCACGGGGGCAGCGAGGAGCTGCGCCGCGCGCACCTGCCGCGCCTCGCCAGCGGCGAGCGGATCGGCTGCTTCTGCCTCACCGAGCCCGAGGCCGGCTCCGACGCCGCCGCGATCCGGTCCACCGCCCGCCGCGAGGGGGGCGCCTACGTCCTCGACGGGTCCAAGATCTGGATCACCAACGCCGACCGGGCGCACTACTTCACCGTGATGGCCACCGTCGACCGCGCGAGCGGGGCCCGCGGGCTCACCGCGTTCCTCGTCGAGCGCGACACCCCGGGGCTGTCGGTGGGGCCCCCGGAGGACAAGATGGGCCTGCACGGTACCGCGGTCGCCGAGGTCCACCTCGACGGCTGCCGCGTGCCCGCCGAGCAGCGCCTCGGCGCCGAAGGCGAGGGCTTCCGGCTGGCGATGCGGGTCCTCGACCACGGCCGCCTGAGCATCGCCGCCAGCGCCGTCGGTGCCGCCGAGCGACTCCTCGAGGCGATGCTCGAGCACGCCCGCGAGCGCGTCCAGTTCGGGCGGCCGATCGCCGACAACCAGGCGATCCAGTGGATGCTCGCGGACTCCTCCACCGAGCTGGACGCCGCCCGGCTGCTGGTCCACCGCGCGGCGTGCCGCCAGGACGCGGGGCAGCGCACCACCGCGGACGCCTCCAAGGCCAAGCTGTTCGCCACCGAGATGGCGTGTCGCGTCGCCGACCGCGCCGTGCAGGTCTTCGGCGGGATGGGCTACATGCTCGACAACCTCGCCGAGCGGTACTACCGCGATCTGCGGGTCTACCGGCTGTACGAGGGGACCAGCGAGATCCAGCGGCTGGTGATCGCGCGCACGCTGCTGCAGCCGTGATCGCGGGGAGCGCGCCGGCGGTCGGAGCGGCGCCCGGGGCTACTCGGCCGGCAGGACCACCAGCTGGTACTCGACCGCCTCTCCGGCCACCGTCCCGAGGTAGTCGTTGACCGGCGTGGTCTTGACCGTCTCGCGGTCCATCAGCGCGTCCGAGTACGCCGGCTGGCCGTCCTCCTCGAGCCCCTCGCGGACCTGGCGGACGACCCCGATCCCCTGCGTGTACCACGAGTGCGTCGGACCGCTGTCGCCCGGCATCGTCACCGTGTGCTTCCACGCCAGGTAGGCGGACTGGTAGGTCTCGATGCACTCCGGCCCGGTGACCGTGACCTCGACGTCGTACGGCGTCTCCTCGCCGACCTCCGGGATCACCGTCCCCTGGGCGGTCCAGCCGTTGCCGTCCACGGGCGGCACGCGCATCAGCGGGATCGGGGGATCGTAGCGGGTCGAGCCCAGCACGAACTCGCCGTCGCGCTCGGTGGTCATCATCAGCGCGGCCTCGGCGTCGTCGACCACCAGGTTGACCACCTGGAGCTTGTGCTCGTCCTCGGTGCGGAACACGTCGTACTCGAAGGTCTCGATCCCCTCCACGGTCGTGCGGGAGTCGCCCTCGAAGGTGTACGCCAGCTCGTCGAGGACCTGTCCGTCGGACGGGTAGACCACCTCGTTGATCGGGTCCGAGCAGTGCACGTCCGGGGCGGTGTCGTCGTCGTCGTCGCCGCTGCCCGTACAGGCGCCGAGCAGCAGCGCCGCGGCGATCGCCGCCATCGTCCAGGTCCATCGGTCCATGGCCACCTCCGTCGAGTCGAGCGCCCCCTAGGATAGCGGACCGCCGGGGCCGCGAGCAGGGGTTCTGTGCAGCCCGGGCGCGAGATGCGCCTTGTCTCGGGGGGCGGAGTTCGATATAGGGGCCGGACGCTCGTGCCCGGCGCCTCCTGGCGCCCGCCCGGTGCGGCGTGGAGGGAGACCACCGATGAAGCTGTCCACCGCGATCCCGCTGTCCCTGTTGCTGGTCTGGTTCGGCGCGCTGCCCGGCGTGCTGGCGGGCTGCCCCGGCAGCTTCCCCGAGGACGACGACATCGGGGACGACGACGTGGGCGACGACGACGTGGGCGACGACGACGTGGGCGACGACGACACCAGCGGCGACGACGACACCGGCGGCGACGACGACACCGGCGGCGACGACGACACCGGCGACGACGACACCGGCCCGCCCCCGGCCTACACGGTGACCACGTCGGGCTGCAGCTGGTCCAGCATCAGCGCCACCGGGTCGCCGCTGAGCGGCGCCCAGGACACGGTGAGCCTGCCATTCGACGTGTCGTTCTTCGGCACGACCTACAGCGCCGGGGCCGGGCTCGAGGTCCACGATCTGGGGGTCGTCGGCTTCGCCAACATGTTCGCCCTCGTCCCCGGCGACGCGGCCCACTACCACAGCGCGGGGGTCACCCCCTGCGTCGCCACCCACCACCACTCGTCGATGGACGTCTCGATGGTCACCGAGGTCCAGGGCAGCGCCCCCAACCGCACCCTCGTCATCGAGTGGAACGGCACCTACATGCTGGAGTTCGGCCGGGTCGAGGTGCAGCTGCGCTTCGACGAGGGCTCCGAGGACTTCCGGATCTGCTACGGCGACATGGAGCCCGACGCATTCGACCCCACCGGCTGGTCCCAGCTCGCGGTGGAGGACGGCTCGTCGTTCCACGAGACCTACGTCAAGTACCAGACCGCCGTGGACCCCGGCACGCTGGACGACACCCTCTGGACCTACGACTGGCCGTGATCCCACGCCGCCGCGCCGATCGTGTTCGTCGACGGCCCCGGCCGCGACGCGGTGACCATCGAGATCAGCGGTACGCACACCGCCGTGCGCGGCTGGCTGGAGCCCGGGGTGATGGCGCTGACCAACCACTTCGAGCTGCCCGAGCCGCTCGGGCACCAGACGCTCGAGGACGTCACCGATCTCGAGATCTCCACGGTCTGTCGCCACACCCGGCTGCGGGAGCGGCTGCCGACCTACGATCCGCCCTACGACGGGACGTACGGCGAGGGTCCATGGGGAGAATGAGGTGGCCAGCCGGGCGTCGTCGTGCCCATGATATCGTCGCGGTCGTGGAGGAGCGCGATGAGGAGACGTGGGCTCGGTCGGATCGGATGGCTCCTCGGATCGCTGGCGCTGCTGGGCTGCCCGACGGCGGCGGACGACGACAGCGCCGCGGGGGACGACGACACGGCGGACGATCTGAACGAGGTCGTCCTCGACGAGTGTGTGCTCGACCCCACCTGCGACTACGTCTTCGGCACGGCCCACCGCGGCGCCAGCCGCCTGGCCCCGGAGAACACCCTGCCGGCGATCGAGAAGGCCATCGAGATGGGGTTCGAGGTGGTGGAGGTGGACGTGCGCGCCACCGCGGACGACGTGCTGATCCTGATGCACGACAGCACGGTGGACCGCACCACCGACGGCAGCGGCGACGTGGACGAGATGACCTGGGCCGAGATCCAGCAGCTGACCATCCCGTCGGACTTCCCGGACGTGCCCGACCAGACCGTGCCGACGTTCGCCGAGGCGCTGGCGGTGATGTCCGGCCGCGCGCTGGTGGACGTGGACGCCAAGACCGGCCGCATGGACCTGGTCGCCGACGTGATCGCGGAGGCCGGGATGGAGCGCTGGTGCAACGTCCAGGTGGGCAGCCTGGCCGAGGCGCAGTACCTGCGGGACGAGGACCCGACGATCCCCCTGGCGCCCAACGCCGCGGACGCCGCCGAGGTGGCGTCCTACGCGTCGGTGGCCCCCGAGCAGTTCGAGTTCCCCTGGCAGCTCGATGACGCGGCGGTGATCGCCTCGGCGCACGACGCCGGCGCCCGGGCCAACCAGAACGCCCTCGGCGCGTCCGACGCGGCGGCGGCGGTCCACGCGGCCAACGGGGACGACCCGTGCCAGGCCTACCGGCCGATCTGGGAGCGCGGGGTGAGCGTGATCCAGACCGACGCGCCCGAGCTGCTGGGGCCGTGCCTGCAGGCGCTCAACGCCGAGCACGGCTGGCAGCACACCGTGGAGTGAGCGCCGCGACCGCGTTCACGTGAGCAGCTGTCAGGGTTCGTCAGTACCGCCCACGGTCTTCGTGTAAGCGACCTTGAACATCGCCTCGTCCGTGAGCTCGACCCGCTCGTAGCCCCACTCCGGCGCGGTCAGCGCCTCGCGGTAGGGCGTCTCGTCCACGTCCCCCGGGGTGGCGATCAGGTGGGCGACGCGGCCCCCCGGCTTGATCACCCGCTCGATCTCGGGCAGCTCGGCGGGGAAGTCCCAGCCGATGGCGTTGGACGTCAGCAGCACGTCGGCGGCGTCGTCCGGCAGGGGGATGCGGTGCAGCAGGCCGTCGAGGGCGTAGACGTTGCGCAGCCCCTGCTCGTGGGCCTTGTCGGCCAGGTAGTGGCGCAGCGTCGCGCAGGGCTCCACGGCGAAGACGTGCCGGGCGCGGCCGGCGGCGAGGAAGGTGATGCGGCCGGTGCCGGCGCCGGCGTCGATCAGCACCCGGTCGTCCACCGGGGCGAGCCGCAGCAGCTCGCCGATCGACCAGTCCAGGCTGGTGCGCTGATCGAAGAGCTCCGGCTCGCGGCCGTAGATGATCAGGTCGCCGATCTCCCACACCAGCGAGTCCACCACCCGGGCGGCCTCCGCAGGGTCCTGCGGCGGTTCGTGCGCGCGCTCGACCTCGTCGAACCAAGCGCCGAGCTCGGGGCAGCGCTTGCGGAGGTAGCGTCCCACCACGGGGTGCGCCGCCAGGGTCGCCGCCAGCGCGGGCTCCGGCGCGCGGTCGGGCAGCGTGCGGATCTGGTGCGGCTCGAGCAGCAGCAGGTCCTCGGCGTCGAGCTCGGCGCCGGCGTAGGTCTCGCGCAGGAAGGCCTCGTATCCCATCGCGGTGTCCCCCGGTGATGCGGTCCAGCGGTGATCCTATCCCGCCTTGTCGCGGCGTGGTGGGTGACTAGGTTCTGCAGCGCGGCAATCCCGACCCGGAGGCCTGGAATCCGATGAGCGAGCACCACCACGACCGCCGGTTCTCCCCCGAGAAGCTGGCCAGGCTGGAGTCCCCCGAGCGGCGCCAGGAGCAGCCCCCGGAGCGGGTCCGCGACGCGCTGCAGCTGGCCCCGGGCCACGTCGTCGCCGATCTGGGGATCGGGACCGGGTTCTTCGCGCGGCCCATCGCGGCGGAGCTGCAGCGGCTGGGCGCCGACGGCCGGGTGATCGGCCTCGACGTGGCGCCCAGGATGCTCGAGGACGCGGCGCAGCGGGCCGCGGCGGAGGGGCTGGCGGCCCGCATCGAGCTGGTGGAGGTCTCCGGCGAGGGCGACCTGCCGCTGGCCGACGCCAGCGTGGACCGCGTGGTCTCGGTGGCCGTCGTGCACGAGCTCGACGACCGCCCCCGGGTGTGGCGCGAGTGCCGGCGGATCCTGCGCGCCGGTGGGCTCGTGCTGCTGGTCGACTGGCACGCGGACGGGCCGTTCGAGCACGGCCCGCCGGCCCACCACCGCAACCACCCCGACGAGATTGCCGGCGAGCTGCGGGCGGCCGGCTTCGAGGTCGCGGCGCGCGACGACTTCGCGCCGATGTACGGCCTGCTCGCCACCGCGCCGGCCCGGGAGGCGTGATGCACGACGACGCCGTCGCCCGGGAGTTCGACCGCTGGGCCCGCGAGGGCACCGACCGCGCGATGGAGCGCGGCCACGGCCGCTTCACCGACGTCGCGCTGGCGCGCTGGACGCTGGGTCCCGGCGACCACGTGCTCGACGTCGGCTGCGGCAACGGCTGGGCGGTGCGGCGGATGATCGCCCTGGGCGCGGGGGAGGGGACCGGGGTCGACGTGTCCGCGGGGATGGTGGCGCGGGCCACGCCGCCGGGCCACTACCTGCAGGCCGCAGCGGACGAGCTGCCGTTCCCGGACGGCCGGTTCTCCCACGTGCTGTCGGTGGAGGCGCTGTACTACGCGGCGGACCCCGAGGCGGCCCTGCGCGAGTGGGCCCGGGTGGCCCGCCCCGGTGCGCCGCTGATGGTGCTGATCGACCTCTACCGCGAGAACCCGTGCAGCCGGATCTGGGAGCCGCTGTTCCCGTTCCCGGTGCAGGTCCGCGGCGAGCGGGAGTGGACCGAGGCCCTCGGCCGCTGCGGGTGGGATGTGCGCGGTGCGGAGCGGATCCGCGACCCCCGCGGTCCGGTCCCCGAGGACGAGTTCGAGGCCAACCCGTGGGCCCCGAGCTACGAGGACTACGTCGCCGAGAAGCGCGCCGGCACCCTGTGCCTCGAGGCCGTTCTGTCCACACGAACCAAGTTTGCCTAGCAGTCTCCGGGCCCGGCCCGGCGCTACTCCCCCCTCGGAGGCGTCGCCGTGGCCCGGGGCCGTCAGCCGGCCCGGAACGCCAGGGCGCCCGCGGGGAGCGCCGCGCCGCGCGGACCGGGCTCGCCGGCCGGGCGGCCCTCAGTAGCTGTTCTCGTCGAGCTTCACCTTGCCGCGGAACACCCAGTAGATGATGCCGGTGTACGCGATCACCAGCGGCATCCCGATGATCGCGATGGTCAGCATGATGCGCAGGGTCTTCAGCGAGGAGCTGCCGTTGTAGATCGTCAGCGAGTGGGCGACCTCGGGGGTCGAGACGATCAGGTCGGGGTACAGGCCGACGCCGAAGATCGCCAGCAGCAGGAGCATCGCGGCGCAGGACGACAGGAACGCGCGGAAGTCACGGCCGGCGTCGATCTCGCGGGGGATGTTGGCCACGGCCAGCACGTTGAGCGCCGGCAGCAGGAACCACGCCGGGTGGGCCTTGAACGTCTCGGTCATGTGCGGGACGTACAGCAGCGTCGCCATCGTGGTGAGCACGTAGCACAGGATGAACGCGATCATCGTGGGCCGGACCCAGCCGCGGATCTGGTCGTGCAGGGCGCCCTCGGTCTTCATCAGCGCGTAGATCGCGCCGTGCATCAGGAACAGCGCCACGGTGGTGACGCCGACCAGCAGCGCGTAGGGGTGCAGCAGCCCCAGGAACGTGCCGGCGAACTCGTGGTCGGCGTCCAGCGGGATGCCCCACGCGATGTTGCCCATCGCCACGCCGATCAGCAGCGCCGCGACCACCGACGAGACCGCGAAGCCGACGTCCCACATCGCCCGCCACCACGGCATCTCCTGCTTGGAGCGGAACTCGATCGAGACCGCCCGGAAGATCAGGCAGAACAGCAGCAGCATGAAGGCGATGTAGAACCCCGAGAATGCCGTGGCGTAGACCTCGGGGAAGGCGGCGAACAGCGCGCCGCCGCCGGTGACGAGCCACACCTCGTTGCCGTCCCACACCGGGCCGATGGCATTGAGCATGATGCGGCGGTCGCGGTCGCTGCGGGTCAGCAGGTGCAGGCCGCCGACGCCGAGGTCGAAGCCGTCGAGGATGGCGTAGCCGCCGAGCAGCACGCCCACGAGCAGGAACCAGATGGTCGGCAGGTCGAAGGTCATGTCCGCGGCCCTCCCTCGAACAGGCCGTGGGTCTTCGTCATCTCCCCCGGCGGCTCGGGGCCCTTGCGGATCTTGCGGTCCATCAGGAACACGAACAGGGCGAACAGCAGCGCGTAGATCCCCCCGAAGAAGATCAGCGACCACAGCACCGCGGCCGGGTCCACCGACGGGCTCAGCGCGTCCTCGGTGCGCAGCAGGCCGTACACGATCCACGGCTGGCGGCCGACCTCGGCGGTGATCCAGCCGAGCTGGTTGGCCAGCTGGGGCAGCAGCACCGCCGGCACGAAGACCCACAGCACCGGCCTCAGGCGGTCCAGCCGCTTGATCGCCCACAGCAGCAGCCCCAGGGCGCTCAGCCCGATCAGCCCCATCCCGATCGCGACCATCAGGTGGTAGCTCTGGAACACGATCTGCACCGGCGGCCGGTCGCGCTCGTCGAACGCCTCGAGCCCCGTCACCGGGGTCGTGGTGTCGCCGTACAGCAGCCAGCTGAGCATCCCGGGCAGCACGATCCCCACGACCCGCTGCTCGTCCTCGTCGACCCAGCCCACCAGGGCCAGGTCCCCGGGGGCGGACTCGGGGTAGTGGGCCTCGATCGCCGCGAGCTTGGCCGGCTGGGTCTCGGCCACCGTCTCGGCGCTGGAGTGGCCGGTGACCAGCTGCCCCAGCGAGGCGACCAGCGCCACCACCAGAGCGATGGGCATCGCCGCGCGGGCGATGTCCTCGTGGCGGCGGCGCAGCAGGTAGTACGCCGACGCCGAGAGCACCAGCCAGGCCCCCGCCTGCCAGCAGCCGAACACGGTGTGGGTGATGCGGTCGACGAACGACGGGTTGAAGACCACCTCCCAGAAGTCGACGATCTCGGCGCGCAGCACGCCGTCGCGCTCCACCAGGTGGTGCCCCGCCGGGGTCTGCTGCCAGCTGTTGGCGACCACGATCCAGATCGCCGAGAAGTGGCTGCCGAACGCGACCATCACGGTGGCGAAGTAGTGCACCGCGGGGCGCACCCGCCCGAAGCCGAACAGCATCAGCGCCAGGAACCCCGACTCCAGGAAGAACGCGAACACCCCCTCGGCGGCCAGCGCGCTGCCGAACACGTCGCCGACGAACCGCGAGTAGGTGGACCAGTTGGTCCCGAACTGGAACTCCATCACGATGCCGGAGGCCACGCCGATGGCGAAGATCAGCGCGAAGATCTTGACCCAGAACCGGGTCATCCGCAGGTACAGCTCCCGCTTCGTGATCAGGTACAGCCCCTCCATCACCACCAGGATCAGGCCCAGGCCGATGCTCAGCGGCGGGAAGATGTAGTGGAACCCGATGGTGAACGCGAACTGCAGCCGCGACAGGATCTCACCGTCCATGGGTCCTCCGCCGCGGGGCGCCGAGGGGCTCCCCGCTCCCGGGCGTCAACCTAGCGGAACGATCGCGCGGGTACCAGCCGCAGCGCCAGCAGGTAGTACACGATCGGAGCGGCGAGCCAGATCAGCTGCGGCAGCAGCGTGATCGGGTGGCCCTCGAGGTGGAACAGGGTCGGGTTCCAGGCCAGCTCGCCGGAGTAGCCCCAGGCGTCGCTCGTCACGCCACCGACCTCCACGAGCAGCTCCGAGCCCTGGCCCCACAGGACCAGCACCCCCAGCTCGCGCCACGAGAACCGCTGCAGGATCGGACGGGGGCAGGTCCACCACACCAGCAGCAGCCCCGCGAGGAACAGCCCGCCGTCCCACAGCGCGTGGACCCCGATCAGCCCTATCGGCGGGATCGGCGGCGAGCTGAGCATCACCAGCACCGGCTCGTCGGCGAACGTAGCCGACAGGAACAGCGGGATCTCCCAGGTCAGGCCCACCGCGACGCCGAGCCAGAACCACTTCTGGATGCGAAGCCTGGTGGGGGAACCCCAGGCGAAGAACAGCACCGACGCGGTCACCGCGGTGGCGATGGCCAGGTCCAGGCGCCAGAACCAGATCTCGAGCAGATCGAACAAGGGCCCCCCCAGGGTCGGGGTCACAGGACTGGGGTCAAGTCGCGTGTTGTATAGTTGCGTGCCGACCAACTATACAACACGCGACTTGACCCCAAAGGGGTATGCCCTTGACTCCAGTGA
>CAZOYV010000111.1:0-24973 GCA_964584075.1 uncultured Rickettsiales bacterium
GCATGCCCTCGACCACCTCGAGCTCGGTGTGCAGGCCCTTGGCCTCCTCCACCGTGATCACGCCGTCGCGGCCGACCTTGTCCACGGCCTGGGCGATGATCTCGCCGATGGCGGCGTCGCCGTTGGCCGAGATCGTCGCCACGTGCGCGATCTCCTCCTGGCCCTCGACGTCGCGGGACAGCTGGTCGAGGCCCTCCACCGCGGCCTCGACGGCGGCATCGATGCCGCGCTTGAGGTCCATCGGGCCGTGGCCGGCGGCCACCAGCTTGGCGCCCTCGCGGAAGATCGCCTGGGCCAGCACGGTGGCCGTGGTGGTCCCGTCGCCGGCGGCGTCGTTGGTCTTGGAGGCGACCTCCTTGACCATCTGGGCGCCCAGGTTCTCGAACTTGCCCTCGAGCTCGATCTCCTTGGCCACCGTGACGCCGTCCTTGGTCACCTGGGGCGCGCCCCACGACTTCTCGATCAAGACGTTGCGGCCCCGGGGGCCGAGAGTCAGCTTGACGGTGTCGGCCAGCAGGTCGACCCCCTTCAGCATCGCGCGCCGCGCGGACTCGTCGAACTTCAGCTCCTTGGCGGGCATGGTGCTACTCCAACACGATGCCGAGGACGTCGTCCTCGCGCAGGATCAGGTGCTCTTCGCCGTCGATCTTGATCTCGTTGCCGGCGTACTTGCCGAAGTAGATCTCCTGGCCGGCCTCGACCGTCAGGGGGACCTTCTTGCCGTCGTCGAGGATCCGGCCGTCGCCCACCGCCACCACCAGGCCGCGCTGGGGCTTCTCCTTGGCGCTGTCGGGGATGTACAGACCGCCCTCGGTCTTCTCGAGGCTCTCGATGCGCTTCACCAGCAGGCGATCCATCAGGGGAATGACCTTCATCTCCGTCCTCCTTCGATCGGGTCGTTCGTCGCGGGACCCTGAGTCGTGTAACTAATTGAAATCATTGAACCTTCATTCGTTCGGAGCCAACAAGATAATCACGCCCACCCACCTGTCAAGCCTCGCGCGTCTGCGGGCCGCACCTCGCGCGCGAGGGAGCGCGAGGGGCACGCGAACCTTGACACCCGAGACCGGGCGCTCTACCTTTCGGTGCCCTCCGGAGGCGCGACCTCCGGCCGGGCCCGGAGGAAGCCGATGGCACGTGTCACCGTCGAGGACTGCCTGGAGCAGGTCGAGAACCGCTTCGCGCTGGTCCTGATCGCCGCCCAGCGGACGCGGCAGATCATCAAGGGAGCGCCGACGCTCCTGGAGATCCGCGCCGACAACAAGGAGGCGGTGGTCGCGCTGCGCGAGGTCGCGGCGGGGCTGATCCCCTACGAGATCGAGGCCGCGCCGAGCCAGGAAGAGCTCGAGGAGGCCGTCAAGGTGCTGTCCAGTGCCGAGCCCGAAGAGGCGGACCTCGGACCCACCACCTCCCAGCTGTTCGCCGGACTGCTGGACAACCTCGAGGGACCCGCGCCGGGCTCCCCCGCGTCGCAGACGACCGAGCCGGCCGAGGACGAGGACGAGGACGAGAACGTGGACGGGAAGCTCGATCCCGAGCCGAGCCCGGCCAAGAAGGAGGGTGACCAGTGAGCGTCGCCAAGCCGATCTTCGAGAACCCGGAGTACGTGTTCGACCTGCGCGTCCGAGAGCGGAACCTCCACGAGGAGAAGATCACGGCCGAGCAGGTCCAGGAGTACCTCGACGCCCTGCCCGACAGCGAGGAGGTCGCCGAGTTCGTCGACCTGCCCGCGATCGAGCCGGCGGAGAACGTCGGCGACATCGCGACGCGCAAGGACGGGGAGGCCGAGGACGGCCAGGACGAACTGCTCACCGAGGAACTGTAGCGGACGAGCGACGCGGCGGGGCGTCAGGAGCCCGTCGAGCATCGCCCGACCGGCTCCTAGCCACGATCCTCCAGGATCTCCAGGACATACCGCTTCTTGCGCTTCCCCCCGGCCGCCGTGATGATGGTCCGGATCGCCTGGGCGTGGACCCCGCGCTTCCCGATCACCTTGCCGATGTCCTCGCGCGCGACCTTCAGCTCGATCACGCAGGAGTGCTGCCCCTCGACCTCGGTGACCTCGACCTCCTCGGGACGATCGACCAGCGCCTTGACCATCGTTTCCACGAGATTCTTCACCGCCCTCTCCTCTCGCCACCGGCGGTCGCCGGCCACCGCTCCCGCAACTGCGTCCCGTCGTCGGGGGTGTCGCCCGCCGCCCTCCATCCCTTGGGGCGAGGCATCGAACCGCTGCGGGGACAGCCCCAATCGTAGTGTAGACGGTTTCTCCCGCAAGTGAAAATAGAGGGGTCGCGACGTCGGCGTCAATCCCGGCGCAGCTCGGCCTCGTAGTTTCGAATTGAAATCGAGGGTCTTTCGATTCGGAACGAACCAGGCCAGATCGATCGGTTTTGAAAACGCCTCGAACCCCGTGATCCACCCCTGCCGAGCACACGGCGCGCACGACACGACCCGTGATCTCCAGCGATACCGCCGATCTGCGCGGGGCACTCGAGGCGAACCCACGCCCACTCCCGACATTGGCACGGTGCTTGCTAACTTCCCACCACAGAAGAATTCCTTGCCCGCACACCGCAAGGTGACGGCGGCCCCCCCTCCCCCTCATCCGCCAGCGGGCAGGGAATTCAACCTTGAAAACATCCAGCGTCTGTACACCGCAAGGTGATGGCGGCCCCCCCTCCCCCTCATCCGCCAGCAGACGCAGGATGACCTCGAAGGCCGGAGTCCCCGAGACTCCGGCCTTCTTTTTTTGTACGCGACCCCCGAGAATGGGAATACGCGGCGGACCTCCGGTTTTCCCATGGCGCAGGGCGCGCCACGTGCGCCCCGACGTCATGCCGGAGGAGCGTTGGAATGGGTAGACTGGCCGTGGTGAGCAGACCGGACCCCAGGACCGAGTCGGACGAGGATCTCAAGGCGATCGCGCTGGTCCAGCGGAAGCGCGCCTACGACCTGCTGATCCAGCGCTACCGCGAGAAGCTGTTCTATCACGCGCTGTACATCCTCAAGGACTCGCAGGAGGCGATGGACGTGACCCAGGAGGTCTTCATCCGATCGTTCCACGAGCCCAAGGCGTTCGAGCCCGACTTCAAGATCCGGGCATGGCTGTTCCGGGTCTGCACGAACCTCTGCTACAACATCGTCCGCGACAAGAAGCGGCGGGGCGGAATCCTCGAGAACCTCGGCCGCCAGAAGATCTCGGACCGCCCTCCGACCGCGGCCGATCACGCCTCCCACCGCGAGATGAGCCAGCAGATGGCCCGGGCGATGGACCGCCTGTCGGTGGCCCACCGCACGATCCTGCTGCTGAAGTACTGGGACGACCTGAGCTACCTCGAGATCTCGGAGGTGCTCGACATCAAGCTCGGCACGGTGATGAGCCGCCTCAGCCGCGCCAAGGAGAAGCTGAGCGAGGTCCTCGCCGAAGAGGGCCGCGCGATGCTGGAGGGGTGAACGGAGCCGTGGGCATGAACTGCTGGAGGACCAAGCAGCTGCTCGCCGCGTACCTCGACGGCGAGCTCTCCCCTTCCGAGGCGACCCTCGTCGAGGAGCACGTCGAGCGCTGCCCCGAGTGTGCCGAGCTGCGCGACCGGATCGCGGCCCTGCCGCCGCTGGACCTGCCGCGCCTCGACCCCGAGGCCGAGGAGCGCATCTGGGCGCGGATGGACGCCGCGCTGGAGCAGGCCTGGGACCGCCGCGAGGTGGAGCGCCCGCCCTCGGCGGCGCGCACCCTGCGCGAGCGCCTGTTCGGCGGGCTGCGGATGGGCAAGCTCTCGATCCCGGTGCCGGTCGCCGCCGCGTACCTGCTGCTGATCGCCGGGCTGACCGCCTGGAACCTGGTGACCTACTACAAGGTCCAGAACCTGACCGTCGCCCTCGAGGACCGGCCCGTGGCGGCCCCGGTGGTCACCGAGCCGGCGGCGCCGGCGTCCGAGACGGCGATGATGCGCAGCAGCATCACCGGTCCCCTCGACCGGATCGCCGACGACGACACCAGCGAGGTCGGCCCCACCACCATCTCCGTGCCCCACGTCGATTCCGAGACCGGCGAGGTGCTGTACTACGTCGACCGGCCGCTCGACACGGGCCAGACGTTCGGATACTGACCACGATCCGATGCCCCCGCCCCCGCTGCTGCCCGCCCTCGCACTGGCGTTCCTGATCTGCGCCGCCCCCGCGGCGCGGGCCGGAGAGCCCGCCGGGCGCGCGCTGACCGGCGACCTGCACCACCTCGGCGACGCCGGCACGATGCCCGACAACCTCGATCTGCTGCTGTCCCAGGGGCTCTCCGACGCCGAGGCGCGGCAGGCCTTCGAACGGTCGCTCGACCTGCTGCTCGAGGACTACGGCGGTGGCGAGGTGCGCGAGGCGGACCTGTACCTCGGCGCGCTCGCCGGGATGGTCGAGGCGCTCAACTGGTCGACGGCCCGAGGTGGGCCCCCCGGCGCCGACGGTGCGACCGGCCACAACGCGCTGCTGACCGAGCGCGAGGCGACCCACGTCGAGCACCTGCAGGACGGGCTCAAGACCGGCATCGGGCTGGAGTTCCAGGCCAGCACCTCCGAGGGCGTGCTGTACATCAGCCGCGTCGTCGAGGACTCCCCCGCCGACCGCGGCGGGGTGCGCGCCGGTGACCGCGTGGTGGCGATCGACGGCACGAGCCTGCAGGGCCAGTCGCTGGACGGGGTGCTCGGCATGCTGCGCGGCGACGAGGGCACCCCGATCAGCCTCACGCTGGTGCGCGGGACCCGTCCGGCGCTGCGCATCGACGTCGTGCTCACGCGCGCCACCTACGCGATCCCGAGCGTGGAGGTGCGCCTGATCGACGACCACCACGCGCTGGTCCGGATCAGCCAGTTCCACGGCCGGACCGCCGACGAGCTGCGCGAGGAGCTCGAGGGCCTGGCGGAGGCGGGGGTCGAGGGCGTCGTGCTCGACCTGCGCGGCAACCAGGGGGGGCTGCTCGAGGCGGTCCACGACGTGGCCTCGCTGCTGCTCGCCGACGGGACGGTGGTCGTCCTGGCAGAGGACGCGCGGGGCCGCGACGTGCAGCTGCTCGCCGCGGGCCCACCCGCCTTCGATGGGGCGCTGGTGTGCGTGGTCAACCGCTGGACCTCGTCCGGCGCCGAGGCTCTCGCGGCCACCCTGCAGGAGAACGACCGGGCGGTGCTGGTCGGCGAGGCGACGGCCGGGAAGGACTCCGCGGAGGCCCTGTACGAGCTGGCGCCGGGGCTGTCCCTGCGGATGACCGCGGTGCGGCTCCGCAGCCCGCTGGGGCGGGCCTGGAGCGGGACCGGGCTGACCCCCGACTACCTCGTCCAGGGCGGCCCGGTGCAGTCCTCCACCGGGGAAGCCCCCTGGCCGCTCACCGACGTCCAGATCTCGTTCGCGGCGGAGCTGCTCCAGGGCTCGGAGCGCCCCTGACCTTCGGGCCTCGCCTTGACCGGCTTTCGGCGCGATCCTTAGAATGGACCAACCGACACCGAAGCCAGGTAAAAGACGGGTGATTCCAGGTCTTGGTCGATGGCCCAGCAGGCAGATCCCAAGTCCGAGCTTCCTTCCGGGTTCGACGCCCTGCGTGAGCTGCACGCCAAGGGCGCGACCGGCGTCCTGGTCCTGCGCGCCGCGCGCTTCGACGACATGGACGTGTACTTCATGGACGGCCAGGTGATCGCCTGCTCGGCGTTCAGTGACGAGTGGCTGATGGGCCGCCTGCTGGTCGCCTCCGGTGCCGTCGCCGTCGAGGACATGCAGCGGGCGCTGGACGGCAAGGGCGGGGAGTCGCTGATCGACTTCCTGATGCAGAACGAGCTGATGAGCATGGACTCCCTGCAGGGGATCCAGGGGGACCGCTTCCGCGACAACCTGCACTTCGCCTGTGTCACGCCGTGGTCCGGTGCCTCGTTCTCCAAGCAGGACGCGGTGTTCCCCCCCGACATGCAGCTGGGGTTCGAGACCCCCGAGCTGCTCGACCAGATCGCCGAGTGGTACGAGCACGTCCAGCCGCTGCTGGTGATGCAGTACCGATCGCAGGACCCCGTGTTCGAGCGCGTCCCCAAGTCCCGGCTGGGCAAGGGCGAGCTCAAGATGATCGCCCAGCTGGTCAAGGACCCCCTGCCGCTGTCGACGCTGATGGCGATCAGCCCGCTGCCGCGCTACCGCACCCTGTCTGCGCTGGCCCAGCTGGTCTCCAAGCGCGTGCTCGGCGTGGCGCTCCAGGGCGAGGGGGACATCGAGAAGGCCTCGCTGACCGGGGAGCTGGAGATCCTCAACGCGTCGCTGGAGACCAGCGAAGAGGCGATCCCGCTGAGCACGATGGAGATCGAGCCGCTGGTCGCCGAGGCCGCCGGGCTGGCCGGGCTGACCACCGACGCGGCGGGCACGGGTGGCGAGGACGATGGGCCCGACGCGGACGGGCTCGGGCCCGACGGCGAGGAGGAGGACGAGGAGGCGTTCTTCGTCGAGGACGTCGACGAGCTGGCGATCGGTGACGTCTCCTCGGCGGACATCGAGGCGGCCCAGGCCGCGCGCGAGGCGCGCGAGGCCGAGGAGGACGCCCGGATCGCGGCGCTCCGCGCGGACACGGTGGGCGGCGCCGACGGCGGGCTGCCGCCCGAGGACGAGGCGTCCGCGGAGGCGATCGAGGAGCTGGACGAGTCCTCCATCGCCGAGCTCTCCGAGGGGGTCGCCACGGACGCGCCCGAGCCCGCGGCCGACGCAGGCGACGGGCCGGCCGACGCCACCGACCCGGTCGAGCCGGAGTCGGTCGCCCCCGACGCCACCGATCTGGTGGAGCCGGAGGAGCCGCCGGCGCCCGCGGAGAGCCATGGAGACCAGCCGGACATCGACTACGAGAAGGGCAACGTCAAGGTCTACGACGTGCTCGACAAGGTCGATCTGAGCCACGTCGCCGTCCCCGGAGAGGAGAGCCCTCCCCCGCAGGTCGAGGAGATCGATGGCGCCGAGATCGCCGCCGTGGAGCACTCCATCGAGCTCGGCGAGGGGTCCGAGGATCTGGTGGCCGAGGACGAGGGGATGATCGACACCGAGATCGACCCCGACCTGCTGTCCCCCGACGCCAAGGTCGCCGGTCCGACCGATGGCCCCGGCGCCACCGGCGAGACCAACCTCGAGGCCGGGGCCGCCGCCTCGTCGGAGCTGTACGACTCCAGCGCCGAGCTGAGTGCCAGCGGCGAGGTCCCCCCGATCCACCTCTCCGGCACCGACGACAGCGTCGAGTTCTTCATCGACGAGGGCGAGGACGGCGAGGCGGTGGTGCGCATCTCCGAGTCCTCGATCCCCGCGATCGAGGCCGGCGACGCCAGGAAGCTCAAGCTCCCCAGGGACATCCCGTTCAAGGAGGACGATCTGCTGGCGTTCCTGCAGCGGATCCAGGTCTTCAACCGCATCTTCCGCGTGATCTTCGAGAGCTTCTCCGAACGGCTCGGCGCGGAAGCCACGCTCGCTCGCTTCAACCGCTTCCTCGGCGACAAGTCGCTGCAGTACCCGACCCTGTTCGAGGCGCTCCAGACCGAGCAGGACGGCACCCTCGATCCCGCCGGCCTGATCGTCAACCTCGCCAAGGCCGAGCCCCAGGACCACGAGTACTTCCTGCACGAGGGGCTCTACGACCTGATCTACATCCACCTGTACGACGCCAAGGACGTGCTCAGCCCCGATGGCGAGCGCGGGATGATGGACCAGATCGTGGCCTTCGAGGAGCAGCTCCACCGGCCGTGATCGCCGAGGCTAGCCGAGCCGCCTCCGCACCACCAGGAACAGCACGCAGCCGAGCGCCACCAGCGCGGTGCCCTTGACGCGGGCCAGCGCCTGGCGGCCGGGGGCCAGCTCCCACGGCTCGGCGGGCAGGTACGCGGCGCACTCGAAGCAGTCGCCGCCGCCGCCCTCCTGGCTGTTGACCAGCAGGTCGTCGGGGGCCGACGACAGCTGGCCGTCGCTGACCACGAGCTCGATCACGTAGACGCCGAGGTCGTCGGCGTCGAACGACGGCGTCGGGCTGGTGGGGTCGTCGAACGCCGGGGCCGTCGCACCGGGGTAGGTCAGGAACGACCACCAGTAGTCGAGCGGATCGCCGTTGGGGTCCACCGAGGCGCTGCCGTCGAGGTGCACCGCGTCGCCCTGGTCGACGGTCTGGTCGGGGCCGGCGTCGGCGATCGGGGCCTGGTTGCCGGCGGCGACCCACACCGAGACCACGTCGGCGCCCTGCAGCCCGCCGGGGTCGGTGACGGTCAGCTTGATCTCGAACACCCCGTCGACGTCGGGGGTCAGCGACGGGTTGACGGTGTCCTCCGCGGCCAGCGGGACCGTGCTGCCCTGGGGCGCGCTGACGATCTCCCACAGGTACTCCAGCGCGTCGCCGTCGGGATCGCTGCTGCCCGAGCCGTCGAGGTGGGCGGTGTCGCCGAGATCGACGAACAGCGTGTTGCCGGCCTCGGCGACCGGGGCCTGGTTGGGCCCGCCGTCGTCGTCGGCGCCGTCGTCGTCCGCGGTGTCGTCGTCCCCGGCGGTGTCGTCGTCGCCGGCGTCGTCCTCGCCGTAGGTGATGTCGTCGTCGGTGTAGAACGTGTCGCCACAGCCGGCGAGCAGCAGCAGCGCGAGGAGGACGAGGAACGGACGGGGCACCATGCGATCAGAATATCACGCGGACCCCGCGCTGGCTCAGCGGTTCCACGCCGCGGCGAGCAGCTCGGCGACCTCCTCGGAGTCGCGACGGATCTCGGCGAGGAAGGCGTCGAACGCCCCCTGGACCAGGGCCCGCGCGTCCTTGCCGTAGGGGTGCAGCTGCTCGTCGATCCACGCCGAGACCGGCTCGCGCCCCGAGACCCGACGGGCGAACTCGGGCAGGAACTCATCGCAGAAGTGCACGCGGTGCTCGATGGAGACCAGCGGCGACATCCGGAACGCATAGGACGGCAGCGAGATCCCGATCGCGGAGAGCGCCACGTCGGTGATCCCGACCTCCAGCTCGTGGGACCGCGCGTCCACGGCGGCGAAGGCCTCGGCGAGGGCCTCGTCCGACGCGTCCGCGCCGATCGGCTCGCCGATCACCTCGACGTAGATCTTGGTCTTGGGCTCCGTGCCGGAGGGCCGGATCACGCAGCGCTCGGCGTCGCCGATGCGGAACACCAGCACGTCGCGGCTGGCGGCGTCGGTGCCGCTCTTGATCGGGCCGAACACGCCGTCCGGGTCGCGGCGATCGTGGAACGCGACCACCGGCGATCCCGCGATCTCGGCGGGCGGGTCGGCGCGCAGCGAGGCCTGGATCTTCTCGATGTTCCTGCGCCCCGCGGCCCCCTGCATCACCAGCGGGACCTGGGTGTTGCGCACCGCGCCGTGCTTCTTGTAGAGCCGCTCGAGGCGCTCCACCAGCGTCGAGCCGCGCCGCTTCTCCACCGCGGCGAGCTCGGCCAGCACCAGCGCCACGCCGCCGCCGTCCTTGTCGCGGATCCGCGGCGAGAGCAGGAACCCGTGGGACTCCTCGGTGCCCATCACGAACTCGTCGACGCGGCCCTCGTCCTCCAGGCCGCGGACGATCTCGGCGATGTACTTGCAGCCCACCAGCAGGTCGTCGATCACCGTGGCGCCGTGCGACTCGGCGATGCGGCGGAACAGCCCGGTGGTGACCTCGGTGGTGACCACCACCGCCGGGCCCTCGCGGCCGTCCAGCAGCGCGTCGCAGACCAGGCAGCTGAGCTCGTTGCCGGTGAAGAACCGCCACGAGCCGTCGGCGCGGCGACCCAGCCCGCCGATGCGGTCGGCGTCGGGGTCGCAGGCCAGCACCAGGTCGGCGTCCAGCTCGCCGGCGAGCTCGACGGCGGGGTCCAGGCTGGACGGGTACTCGGGGTTGGGCGCGCGGAACGGCACGCCCGGGAACGAGCCGTCGTGGGCCGCCTGGGACGGCACGAGGTGCACGTCGAAGCCGGCCTCGCGCAGGATCTCGCCGGCGGTCAGGTCGCCGATGCCGTGCAGGTTGCTGAACACGATCCGCAGGTCGCGGGCCTCGGGGTGGCGCGCGAACCCGAGGTTGAGCTCGACGTAGGCGCGGTGCAGCTCGGGGCCGAGCAGCTCGATCCGGCCCTGCGCGATCCCCTCGGCGAACGGGATCGTGTCGTAGCGCTCGACCTGCTCGACGATCGAGACCATCCGCTCGTCGTGGGGCGGCACCTCCTGCCCCCCGTGGACGTTGTAGAACTTGCCCCCGTTGTCGTCCGGGTGGTTGTGCGACGCCGAGACGTTGAGCCCGCCGTGGGCGCCGAGCTCGCGGATCGCGAAGCTCAGCTCGGGCGTCGACATGAACCGGTCGCCCTCGGGGTCGTAGAGGTGCACGGTCACGCCGTTGGCGGCGTAGACCTCGGCGGCCAGGCGCGCGAAGTCGCGGCTGCGCCAGCCCTTGACCGGGTTGGGCACGTCGGCGGGGTACGTCTCGCGCAGGTCCTGGAACTCGCGCACGTCGAAGGCGACGACCACGGTCAGCTCGGCGTCCTCGCCGAACAGGTCGCGGAGGTACGCGACGTGGCCCTGCACGCTGCTGCCGAAGGTGTAGGGGTTGAAGCGGTTGGGGCCGATCCCGACGGCGCCGCGGCGGCCGCCGGTGCCGAACGGCATCACCTGGTAGAACGAGTCGGTGAGCAGGTCCCACTCGCCGTCCGCGATCAGGCGCTCCAGGGCCGGGCGGTAGGGCTCGAGCTCGTCGAGCTCGAAGTACTTCAGCAGGTTGTCGGCGGTCTTGGCGCTGCCCAGCTTGTCGATCAGCTCGTCGCGGGACGGGATCATCGCGTCGCTCCTCCGGGGGTGTGGATCCCAGCAAAGGGGAAGAACGGAACTCTGTCGTCCGCGGACCTTGTCGTCAACCGCCGCCGGCCGCTAGCGTGACGAAATGGACGATCGACACCCCCCCGGATCGGAACCGTCACGCCTCGCCCCGGTGCTGGCCGTGGTCCTCGGCGACTTCGGCCGCGACGCGGGGCTGCGCTTCGCCGCGGCGCTGTCACGGCTGGAGCGCCGCCGCCTGCGGCGGGGACACCCCGCGGACCAGCCGTTCTACGACGAGCACCGGCGGATCACGCTGGCGGTGGTCGGCGATCTGCCGTTCGTCAAGCGACCGTGGCTGGCGCGCTACGAGGCGGACGCGCGGCCGCTCGACGACCGCATCCTGGTGGGGTTCCCCGGGGGCGTCCCGCTGCAGGACGTCACCCCGCGGCTGGCCGCGCTGGCCCTCGAGGCGATGGCCGGCGCGGTGCGGCGCGGCGTCGAGGAGGTCGTCGTGCTGCTGCCGTGCAACACGCTGGCGCCGGCGTCGTGGGCGCTGGAGGAGGCGTTCGACGCCGGGGACGTGCTGCGCGGGATGCTCGCCACCAGCGGCCTGGGGGAGCGCCACGAGCTGACCGAGCTCGCCGAGCAGGTCGCGGTGTGGACCGCCACGTCGTGCCCCACCGTCCCCGAGGCGGCGGTGCGCGCCGCGGCGGTGGCCGGGGCCCGCGCGCTGCTGCCGCTGGGCACCGAGGGCATCGACGACGTCTACGCCGAGGCGATCCGCCGCGAGGGGGACGCCATCGAGCTGGTCCGGCCCCGCGAGGACTGGCAGCGCGACACGCTGGCGGCGATCACCGCCAGCATCTCCGGCGAGCGGGCGCGGGCGCGGGCGCTGCTCGAGGGCGTCGCGACCCGGGCGCGGGCGGAGCACGGCGACGACCTGGTCGTGATCGAGGCCTGCACGGACCTGGATCACGGCGTGGGGTGGGACTCCACGGCGCTGTACGCCGAGGACGTGGTGGACGGGATCTACAGGCCCAGCCGGCGCCGGAGCTCCTCCTTGTCCGAGTCGAAGGTGTAGACCCCGTAGACGCGGAACCAGTTCTCGGGGTCGATCACCTGCGGGTACAGGATCACGCCGGCCTCGACCTTGCCGTCGCTGAACGTGAACAGCTCGATCAGCTGGATCGCCTGGTCGACGAGGAACACGTTGTGGCGGGCCGCCTCGCGCAGCACCGCGAGCTTCTCGTCGTCGAACGACTCCTCCTCGATGGCGTCCTTCAGCCCGCCGAACGCCGGCGGCGGCATCGGGAACACCTCGGGCTGCCCGACCTCGACGACCTCGACGACCTCGACCACCGGCGGGGGCGGCGCGCCGCCCTCGTCCGGGACCTCGAGCACCACCGACAAGGATCCGTCCCCGGTCTGGACCGAGGCCGAGGCGGTGCCGCCGCGGAGCAGGTCCTGCTGCACGCCGCGCACGGTCTTGCGCGAGCGTCGGACCTTCTCGAGCAGCTCGTTGCGGGTCGCGTCGTTGACCTTTCCGGACAGCAGCGCCTCCATCACGTCGAGGTCGTCGAGCACCTTCTGCAGGCGCTGCGCCTCGTCGGCGGACGCGGGGAGGGCGACGAGCAGCGCCGCCAGGATCAGCGTGGGGATCGCGAAACGGGTCGACATGGGAGCCTCCAGCCCGGCCGGGCGCCGCCGGGTTCCGGGGACGCACGGACGGCCGAGCCGTCACTTTATTCGCAACGCGGCCGCGCGGTCCATGGCGCGCGCCGCCCTGCACCGCTCGTTGTCAGCGCCCGCGCGGGTCGATATAACGCTGGCACCGCGCGCCCCCGCGGCGCCGAGGGGAGACGATCGATGACCAGCGAATTCCACGTCGACGAGTCGAGGCCCTGGTTCTCCGCGGAGTCCGGCTGGCCCGACGAGGTGCCCAGGAACATCGAGCTCCCCGAGGTGTCCCTCGGCGCCATGCTGCAGCGGTCCGCGGAGCGGTTCGGGAGCCAGCGGTGCATGTGGTTCCTCGAGACGCCGATGACCTTCCGCGAGCTCGACGACCACGCCGACCGGTTCGCCACCGCGCTGGCGCGCCAGGGGGTCCGCAAGGGGGACGTGGTCGCGATCCTGCTGCCCAACAGCTTCCAGTACGTGATCGCCTACTACGCCATCGCCCGGCTGGGCGCGATCAGCACCGGGGTCAACCCGACCTACAAGCCCGGCGAGGTGCTGCACCAGCTGCGCACGGTCGGCGCCAAGGGGCTGATCGTGCTCGACGCGCTGTACGAGCCGGTGGTGGCGCCGATCATCGGCAGGACCGAGCTGCAGTTCGTGATCGGGACCAACGTCGCGGACCTGGCGCACGGGCTGGGGTTCAAGCGCTTCCTGGGCAAGCTGCTGGGCAAGATCCCCAAGGGCGTGCTGCCCCCCACGGCGATGAGCTTCGTCGAGCTGCTGAAGACCCCGCCGGACGTGCCGAACGTCGAGATCGACGTGCGCAGCGACCCGGCGACGTACATCATGACCGGCGGGACCACCGGCGTGCCCAAGGCCGCGGTGCTGTCGCACTTCAACGTCGTGTCCAACTGCATCCAGTCGCGGGCGTGGCTGTACAAGGTCGACGCGGGCGCGATGAACATCGGCGTGCTGCCGCTGTTCCACTCGTTCGCGATGACCTGCGTGATGAACCTCTCGATCCACGCCGGGCTGTGGATGCTGCTGTTCCCCAAGCCGCCCCCGGTGGAGGAGCTGCTGGACACGATCATGCGGCTGGGCCCGGAGCAGGGCTCGATGTACGCGGGCGCCGAGATCCTGTTCCAGCGGATCGCCGAGTTCCCCGAGCTGGAGCGCTACGACCTGGCCGGCAAGATGACGCTGTGCGTGTCCGGCGCGGGCCCGCTGCACCGGCCGGTCCAGGAGGCCTTCGAGCGGGGCACCGGTGCCCGGCTGGTGGAGGGCTACGGCCTGACCGAGACCTCCCCGGTGGTGTGCGCCGGGCCTTTCTGGGGCAACCGCAAGATCGGCACGATCGGGCTGCCGTTCCCGGCCACCGAGTGGAAGATCATGGACACCGAGACCGCCACCCGCGAGATGGGCACCGGCGAGGACCAGTCCGGCGAGATCTGCGTCGCCGGGCCGCAGGTGATGATCGGCTACCTCGACCAGCCCGAGGAGACCGCCGAGACGATCCGCGACTGGGACGGCAAGCGGTGGCTGCTGACCGGCGACATCGGCTGGATCGACGAGCAGGGCCGGGTCACGATCAACGACCGCAAGAAGCAGCTGATCAAGTACAAGGGCTACTCGGTGTTCCCCAAGGAGGTCGAGGAGCTCGTCGGCGCCCACGAGGCGGTCAGCGAGGTCGCCGTCGCCGGGCTGCCCGACGCGGAGACCGGCGAGGTGATCAAGGCCTGGGTCGTGCTCCGCGAGGACCGCGTCGGCAAGCTCAGCGAGGCCCAGCTGATGGCGTGGTGCAAGGAGAACCTGACCCACTACAAGGTGCCGCGCCACATCGAGTTCCGCGACGAGCTGCCCAAGACGCTGGTGGGCAAGGTCCTGCGCCGCGAGCTGCAGGAGGCCGACCCGATCTGGGTCGCGGCCCACGGCGAGCGCGACGCGTAGCGGGGCCGCCGGGGGGACCGGCCTAGCCGACCCGCTCGAACACTCCGCGATCCCGCAGACCCCGGCTGCAGCGGACCCGGGCCTCGCACTCGTCGAGCCACGCGCCGAGCTCGTCGAAGCGGAACGGCTTGCGGAACACGCGGGCCCCGAGCGCCTCGGCGCGCGCCAGCCGCTCGGTGTTCCAGCCGCCGGACATCACCGCGATGTTGCCGGATGGTATCCCGCAGCCCTTGTCGATCTGGTCCGACACGACCTGCAGGCCGTCGACCCCGGGCATCTCCAGGTCGGTCAGGAGCAGGTCCCCGCAGACGATCCCGCTGGGGCACGAGCAGGGCCCCTCGTCGTAGACCCCGCAGTGACGAGGCTCGGAGAACGCCACGACCTCGTAGCCGCGGCCCTCGAGGAGCCGCGTCAGCAGGTCCCGGATCGACTCGTCGTCTTCGAACAGCAGGGCTCGGATCGACATGTCCACTCCTCACCCAGACACTCCCATCCGATAGTCTACCAGTCAAGTGGTGTTTTCCGCCGCGCCCCCCCCCGCCCCTTGCACCGTCGCGCCGGAGGCGCTGGAATGCGCACATGAAGCTGATCACGTGGAACGTCAACTCGATCCGAGCCCGGATGCCGCGGCTGGTGGCGCTGCTGCAGCGCCACGAGCCCGACGTGGTCTGCCTCCAGGAGACCAAGGCCGACGACGACGCCTTTCCCCGCGAAGACCTCGAGGCGGTGGGGTATCGCGCGGCGATCCACGGCCAGAAGACCTACAACGGCGTCGCGATCGTGTCCCGCGAGCCGGCCGCGGCGGTGACGGCCGGCTTCCCCGGCGACCCGATCCCCGAGCAGGCGCGGGTGATCTCGGCCGACCTCGGCGGGCTGCGCGTGATCGACGCCTACGTGGTCAACGGCAAGGCCGTCGGCGACCCCAAGTACGACACCAAGCTGGCCTGGCTCGATGCGCTCGCCGCGTGGCTCCGGGAGGCCCACGACCCGGCCCGGCCGCTGGTCCTCGCCGGCGACTTCAACATCGCCCCGGACGACCGCGACGTGCACGACCCCGCGCTGTGGGAGGGGCGGGTGCTGTGCAGCGATCCGGAGCGGGCACGGCTGCAGGCGCTGCTGGACTGGGGGCTGCACGACCTGCACCGGGCGCACACCGACGAGGCCGGGGTCTTCACCTGGTGGGACTACCGCGGAGGGGCGTTCCCGCGCGGCCTCGGGCTGCGCATCGACCTGTTGCTCGGCACCGCCCCGCTGCGCGAGCGGGTGGTGGCCGTCGAGGTCGACCGCGAGGAGCGCGAGAAGTCCACCGGAGAGGGCAACCCGAGCGACCACGCGCCCGTGGTCCTGACGCTGCGCTAGCGCCCGGCGCGGATCGTTCGTACGGTTCCCCCAGTTGCATGCGACAGCCGCTCCCGACCCCCGACGAGATCGCCGCGCTGCCGCCCGACGGCGGGCCGGAGTTCAACCGGCTGATCCACGAGCAGAGCCCCTACCTGCTGCAGCACGCGCGCAACCCGGTGGACTGGTACCCGTGGGGCGACGAGGCGTTCGACCGCGCGCGGCGCGAGGACCGGCCGGTGTTCCTCTCGGTGGGCTACGCCACCTGCCACTGGTGCCACGTGATGGAGCACGAGTCGTTCGAGGACCCGCTGGTCGCCGCCGTGCTCGACGACGCCTTCGTGTGCGTCAAGGTCGACCGCGAGGAGCGCCCCGACGTGGACCACACCTACATGACCGCGGTGCAGCTGATGACCGGCAGCGGCGGCTGGCCGATGACGGTGGTGCTGACCCCCGACGGCGAGCCGTTCTTCGCGGGCACGTACTTCCCCAAGGAGGGGGGCTACGGCCGACCCGGCCTGCTGCAGGTCGCCGCGGCGCTGTCCCGGGCGTGGCGCGAGGACCGCGAGACGGTGCTGGGCTCCGCGGCGCGGGCCACCGAGGCGCTGCAGCGCGTCGGCGAGGGCGTGCCCGGGCCGCCGCTGGACCGCGCCGCGCTGGACGACGCCCGGAGCCGGCTGGCGGCGGGCTACGACCGCGAGCACGGCGGGTTCGGCACCGCGCCGAAGTTCCCCTCGCCGCACCAGCTGCTGCTGCTGCTGCGCCACCACCACCGCACCGGCGACGCCGGGACGCTGCGGATGGTGACGCACACCCTGCGGAGGATGCGGGACGGCGGGATGTACGACCACGTGGGGTACGGGTTCCACCGCTACAGCACCGACCGCGAGTGGGTGCTGCCCCACTTCGAGAAGATGCTCTACGACCAGGCGATGCTGTCGCTGGCCTACCTCGAGGCCTACCAGGTCACCGGGGACGAGGCGCTGGCCGCCACCGCGCGCGAGGTGTTCACCTACGTGCTGCGCGACCTGACGGGGCCGGAGGGCGGGTTCCACTCGGCCGAGGACGCCGACAGCGAGGGCGAGGAGGGGCGGTTCTACGTCTGGACCCTCGACGAGCTGCGGGCGGTGCTCCCGGAGGCCGACGCGGCGCTGTTCGCGGCCGTCCACGGGTTCACCGCGGCGGGCAACTTCGTCGACCAGGCCAGCGGACAGCGGACCGGGGCCAACGTCGTCCACCGCTCGCGGCCGCTGGACGAGCTGGCGCGGGAGCACGACCTCGCCCCCGGGGAGCTGCGGCGCCGCCTCGAGGAGATCCGCGCGGTGCTGTTCGACGTCCGCCAGCAGCGCCCACGGCCCCTGCTCGACGACAAGGTCCTGACCGACTGGAACGGCCTGATGATCGCGGCGCTGGCGCGGGGTGGGCAGGTCCTCGACGAGCCCTCCTACACGGCCGCCGCGCGGCGCGCCGCAGACTTCTGCCTCGCCGAGCTGCGCGACGCCGACGGGCGCCTGCTCAAGCGCTACCGGGCCGGCGTGGCGGGGCTGCCGGCCCATCTCGACGACCACGCGTTCCTGGTGTGGGGGCTGCTCGAGCTGTACCAGGCCTCGTTCGAGGCGCGGTACCTCGGCGAGGCGGTCGCCGTGGCCGACGAGATGCTGGCCCGGTTCTGGGACGAGGACGGGGGCGGGCTGTTCCTCACCGCGGCGGACGAAGCGCCGCTGCTGGTCCGCAGCAAGGAGTTCCACGACGCGGCGATCCCCGCCGGGAACTCGGTGGCGGCGATGGACCTGCTGTGGCTCGCGCGGCTGACCGGGGACCCGACCTACGAGCGGCGCGCCGAGGCGCTGATCGAGGCCACCGCGGGGGCGGTCCGGCGCAGCCCCGAGGGGTTCGCGTTCCTGCTCTGCGCGGCGGACTTCGCCCTGGGACCGTCGCACGAGGTGGTCGTCGCCGGCGCGCCCGGTGCGGCCGACACCGCGGCGCTGCTCGCGGCCCTGCGCCGGCCGTTCCTGCCCCGCAAGGTCGTGGTCCTGCGCCCCGACCCGGGACCGGGCCCGATCGGCGCGCTGGCCCCGTACGTCGCCGCGCAGACCGCCCTCGACGGCGCGGCAGCGGCCTACGTCTGCCGCGGCTTCGCCTGCGAGCGCCCGACCACGGATCCCGGGGCGATGCTGGACCTCCTGGCGGGCGACGGCCCAGAACGCACGTGATCGCAAGCTGAAACAGCCCCAACGGTTCAATCTGAAACGATCCCCGCCGGCAGGCCCCGGTGAAAACCCACCGCAAGGGTAGATCCAGGCTCGCGAATGCCGTCCCCACGGGCCCCCGGCCCTCCTCCTGCGCGAGCAGCTCCGTTCTGGCATCTTCCTTGCAATACACTATCTACGCAAGTACGCCAGGGGGGAAGGGCGCAAGGCGCCCGGAAAGGTGTGGGATGACCACCGCGCCGGCCTCCTCCCGGAAGAGCGGCACGCTGCTCGACGGAGTCCGACGGTCTCCCGCTCCGAAGCCCCGGCGCTCCCCGCCGATCCCGCTGATCGACCGCTTCGATCGTGCGTCGCTGTCGTTCGAGCCCGACGAGCGGACCGTGCGCTGGCTGGGGTGGTCCGACGAGGCGTTCGCGCTCGCCAGCAGCCTCGATCGCCCCGTGCTGCTCTCGGTGGTCCACGACGCTTCCCACTGGTGCCGCCTGATGGACCGCGAGTCGTACGCCGAGCCCGACGTGGCCCGGCTGCTCAACCGGTCCTTCGTCTGCGTACGGGTCGACGCCGAGGACCGCCCCGACCTGGCCGCGGTGTACCGGCCGGTCGCGCGCCTGGTGGCCGGCAGCGGGGAGTACCCGCTCAACGTCGCGCTGACCCCGGACCGCCGGCCGTTCCATGCCGCGACCTACGTCCCCCGCGAGGGGCTCTTCGACCTGCCCGGCTTCACCGACGTGCTGCGCTCGTGGTCCAACTCGTGGCGCCACAACCGCGACGAGCTCGAGCGCCGGGCCGCGCACCTGACCAGCTCCCTGCAGGTGTTCCACGACGGCCCCTCGAGCCACGACAGCGAGGTCGACACCTTCGAGGACGCCTTCGCCACGCTGTGGTACCAGTACGAGCCCGAGCGCGGCGGCTTCGGCCCCTCCGGCAAGCTGCCGTCGGTCCCGGCCCTGCAGTTCCTGCTGCGCTACTGGAAGCGGACGGGCAACGACCAGGCGCTCGAGATGGTCCGGCACACCCTGCTGCAGCTGCGTCAGGGCGGGGTCTTCGACCAGATCGGGTTCGGCTTCTTCCACGACTGCGGGGACGACGAGTGGATGCGGCCGCGGTTCCACAAGACGGCCTACGACCAGGCGCTGATGGCGCTGGCCTACACCGAGGCGTACCAGGCCACCGGGGACGAGCCGTTCGCCGACGCCGCCCACGAGCTGTTCACCTACCTGCAGTGCGACCTGGCCACCGACGACGGCGTGTTCATCACCTCGGAGCGCGCCGAGGACGCCGACGCCGACGGGACCCGCCACTACCTGTGGACCCCGGACGAGGTCCACGCGGCGCTGGGGCGCGAGCTCGGGGACCTGTTCTGCCGGGTGTTCGACATCGGCCCCGAGGGCAACTACCTCGACCCCGACAGCGGCGAGCCCACCGGGCGCAGCGTCCCGCACCTGCGCGACGGGATCGCCGCGATCGCCGGACAGCAGGGCACCCACGAGGCGACCCTGCGGCGCCAGCTGCAGGCGTCCTGCACCGAGCTGTTCATCGCCCGCGAGGAGCGCGTCCCGCCCCGCCGGGACGGGCGGGTCCGGACGGCCTACAACGGCCTCGCGATCGCGGCGCTGTCCCGGGCCGGCGGCGCGCTGGACGAGCCGACCTACGTCGACGCGGCGAGGCGCGCCGCGGACTGGCTGCTGGACCACGCGGTGGGCCCCCACGGGCTGCGGCGGCGCCACGACGCGGACGACGACGACGCCCACGGCGGCGCGCTGCTGGACGACTACGTCTACCTTACCTGGGGTCTGATCGAGCTGTACCAGGCGGGCTTCGCCCCGCGGCACCTGCGGGTCGCGCTGGAGCTCACCGAGGAGATGCTCGAGCGGTTCTGGGACGACGACCGCGCCACGCTGCGGATGGCGCCGCAGGGGACCGCGGACCTGCCGTTCCAGCCCCTCGACCTCGAGGACGGCGAGCTGCCCTCGGCGGTGGCGGTCGCGGTGTGGAACCTGGCCCGCCTGTCTCGGCTGACGGCCCGGGACGAGCTCGAGCGCCGGGCCCGGACCGTGATCGAGTCCACGTGGTCCCACGTCGCCCGGGCGCCGACGCGCTACTGCCAGATGCTGATCGCCAACGAGCTGCTGTCGGCGCCGTCGGTCCAGGTGGTGATCGCCGGCGACGCGGCGACGCCCGAGGGCGAGGAGCTGCTCCGCAACCTGCGCGGCGGGTTCCACCCCGCGATGCAGCTGCTGGTCCGCCCCGACCGGCCGCTGCACCACCCGATCACCGAGCTGGCGAGCTACACCGAGTTCCAGCTCAGCCAGGCGGGGATTCCCACCGCCTACGTGTGCAGCGGGTTCTGCTGCGAGTCGCCGACCGTCGATCCCGACCAGATGCTCGCGGATCTCGAGCGCGCGGGCGCCTGACGGGCCGCAGTCCCTGCGGCGCGGCGTTGACGCTGGCGGCGTCAAGAGCGACGATCGGCGGGCCATGCGCTCCAGGAGACGATGGTCCGCCCGGGCCCGGTACGGCCTCGCTGCCGGCCTGATCGCCACGTGCGCGCTCGCCGCGTCCGCTCCCGCGTGGGCGGCCGACGAGGACCCCGTGGTGCTGTTCCGCGAGGGCATGGCGGCCTACCGCAGCGGGCGCTGCGAGGAGGCGACGGCCAAGCTGGAGTCGGCGCTGGCGCTGGACCCCGACCTGCACAGCGCGCGGCTGCCGCTGGCCGAGTGCTACTACGCGATCGGGCTGATCCCCGGCGCGATCAACCACCTCAAGGTCTACATCACCGAGTTCGAGCCCGGCGTCGAGCGGGAGCGGGCCCAGAGCCAGCTCAACAAGTACCAGTCCGATCTGGCGGCGATGGCCGGCCTGATCGAGTCGGTGGACGTCTCCGAGGTCGATCTGGACGCGGACGACCCAGACGGCTACGAGTACGGCCGCTACGAGGACCAGGAGGGCCACGCGGACGCCCAGGAGGGCGGTGCCCGATCGATCCGGGCGCTGGAGGGCGCCTCGAAGGACGCGGGGGGGGCCCCACGCCGCCCGCTGCTGTTCGTCGACGCCCAGCTCGGCGCCTCCCACTTCGTGACCAGCTTCGCGCCGACGCTGGGGGACCTGGACCTCGGCGTCCGCCTCCTGCCGACCCGCTTCCTCGCGGTGGGGCTCAGCGGCCGGATCGGGCTGGGCGGGGCGGAGGCGATCGACGGCCTGCTGACCCTGCCCCAGGTGCACCTCGTGGTGGGCCCCGTGATCGCACCCGCCGCGGCGCAGCTGCTGCTCGGGGCCGACGCGTTCCTGATCGGCAGCCGGGTCGAGGAGCGGGACGTCGTCGACCCCGGGATCGCCTTCACCGCGGAGCTGCGCGGGCCCCTCGGCGACACGCCGCTGTACCTCGGCGGCGCGCTGTCGGTGGGGTACGGCGTGGGTCCCTACGTGTCCGGCCGGATGGTGATCGGGATCTGCCTCGCGCGGGGGGGGGAGCGGTGAGCCCGCGCACGCGGCTGGCGCTGGGCGTCCTCGCCGCGGCGGCGATCGCGGCCGCGTGGGCCTGCGCCGGTCGCGAGGACGGCCAGGACTGGATCGGCTACGGCGCCCCGGCCGCGGACGACGACGGTGGCGACGACGACACCGGCGGCGACGACGACGGCGGCGACGACGACACCACGCCCGGCGACGACGACACCGGCGACGACGACACCGGCGACGACGACGGCGGCGACGACGACACCGCCGACGTGGACGGCGACGGCGACGGCTACACCCCGGCCGAGGGCGACTGCAACGACGCCGATCCGCACGTCAACCCCGACTCGCCCGAGCTGTGCGACGGGGTCGACAACGACTGCGACGGCCAGACCGACGAGGCCGACGCGGTGGGCTGCGTCGACTACCACCTCGACGCCGACGGGGACAGCTACGGCGACCCGTTCTCCCAGACGGTCTGCCTGTGCGACCCGGACCCGCCGTACAGCGTGACCAACCAGCAGGACTGCTACGACGGCAACCCCGACGCGTTCCCGGGCCAGGCGTCGTACTTCACCGTCGATCGTGGGGACGGCTCGTTCGACTTCGACTGCGACACCCTCGAGGCCGCGCAGTGGACCGGCACGTTCCTGTGCGGGCTCGGCTGCACCTCGTCCCAGGGCTGGCACTTCAGCGAGCCGCCGTGCGGGGTCGGCGCCGAGTACGGCACCGGATGCCACTGGGACTGGGGCGTGTTCGACTGCGTCGACGACACCGAGCAGAGGATCCAGGCGTGTCACTGAACTCCCTCGCGTCCGCCGCGGCCCTCGCCGCGGTCGGCCTCCTGGCGGCGGGCTGCGGCCCGTCGGGCAAGCTCGCCTCGTACAACCCCGGCAAGGAGGCGGTGGTGATCCGTGTCGGGGCGCTCGAGGAGACCGTGCTGCCCGGCCAGACCACGGTGATCGCGTGGCGCGGCTCGCCGTTCACGATCGAGATCCGCGACGCCGAGGGCGCCCCCGTGGAGACCGTCGAGGCCACCCCGCAGAAGGGCCAGCGCTGGCTGTTCCACCACCTCGGCGGGGACCGCTGCTTCGGCTACGCCGACTTCAGCAACCTGTACGGCAGCGGCACCGACGGCGCGCTGGACGGGGTCGGCGCGGTGGCGGCCGCGCCGTGGGTCACGGTGCCCCACGAGATGGACTTCTGGCCCGGCCAGAAGATGCCGATCTACATCGAGCAGGAGGAGGTATGGGGGATGGTCGAGGTCTCTTGCGGGATGATCGGCGACGATGCCAACACCCACGCCGCGATCCACGCCCACATCGACGATCTGAAGCCCGAGTGAGCCGCGCCGCGGCCGCGCTCGCGGCCCTGGGCCTGCTCCTCGCGGCGATCCCCGCCGCGGCCCGCACGGTGGTCCACCGCGGCGACGCGCCCCCGCGGCCGGTGCTGGACGGTACCGCCGAGCTCCACGACACCGCCGACGGCCGCTTCCGGATCCACTACACCCTCGACGGCGGCGACGCGCTGACCGCGCTGGCCGGCGACGAGGCCCCGGCCAACGGCGTGCCCGACGCCGTGGACCGCGTCGCCACCGGGCTGGGCGTGATGTGGGAGGTCTACGTCGAGCAGGAGGGCTGGCGCGCGCCAGGCGGCGACGGCGACGCCGGCGGCGACGACCGCCTCGACGTCTACCTGCGGCACCTGGACTACAACGGCTACGCCCACGCCGAGTGGCACGAGGACCACTGGGCGGCGTACCTCGAGGTCGAGCCCGAGGTGGCCGAGATGGGCGACGAGGTGCTGACCTCGGTGGCCGCCCACGAGCTGCACCACGCCATCGAGTACGCCTACACCGTCGAGCCCCACACCTGGGTCCACGAGTCGTCGGCGACCTACGCCCAGTACCGGCTGTTCCACGAGTCCGCGGCGATGGTCGCGGCGCTGCAGCTGCTGTGGGGCCTGCGCCTCGACGCCCCCGAGGCCGGCCTCGACGCCACCGGCGACCGCATGGAGTACGCCGCGCTGCTGTGGGTCAAGTACCTCGTCGACCGCGCCGGCGATCCCGACGTGGCGCGCGTGTGGTGGGACCTGCTGGCCGAGGACGCCGACTGGGCCGCCTCGCTGGACGCCCTCGCCGCGGAGCTCGGCGACGTCGACGGCCTGGCGCTGTTCGAGGAGTACGCCGAGTGGCAGTTCTTCTCGTGCGCCGGCGACGACGGCCTGCACTGGGCCGACGACGGGCTCGGCTGCCAGCTGGAGATCGGGGCCCGCGTCGAGGCCGAGGAGGAGGGGCTGCCCGCGCAGTGGTCGCTGGACGGCCCGGCCCACTTCGGGGCGCGCTACGCCACCGTGGCGGTGGACCACGAGATCCCGGTGACGGTGGTCTGCGACGGCCCGTCGGACGGGCTGTGGTCGCTGCGCGCCGTGACGATCGCCGACGGGGTCGCGGTGGCCCGCCGCTCGGCGCGCTCCGATCGCGCCGGGACCGCCGCGGTGGCGGCCCCCGACCTGGCCGGCGCCGACGAGTTGCTGGTGATCGTGGCCAACGGCGACGCTGCCGAGGGGGCGCCGCTCGAGTGCGAGGCGCGCGACTTCCCGGTGGAAGAGCCCGAGGACGACGGGTGTCGGTGTGCCGCGGCGGACCGACCGCGGGGTGCGGTCACCGGGCTCCTCGCGGCGCTGGCCGCGGTCGCCGGCGCGCGGATCAGCGCCCGCAGGCGACGGAGATGATGCGGGTCCCGGCGGCGGTCACCACGGAGCGGTAGCGTGACTGCTCCGGCGTGTCCCCGTCGCGCGGCGCCTGGACCAGCACCGAGACCTCGCTGCCGGACATCGCGGCGAACAGCTGGCACCCGCCGGGCAGCACCCCGTCACCAGCATCCCGAGCAGGCCCCCGACGATCGCGCGGTCGATCTGCTGCCGCCGACCCCGGAATGGCCCGTCCTGGTACGGTGTTGCCGGACCGCGGGCGGGGAACGGGACCGGACGATCATGCCCTATCTGATGCTGCTGCTGTTCGTCGCGCTGCTGGTGATCCTGGTGGTCCTGGTGCCGCGCTGGAACGAGCTGTTCCTGGTGTCGGTGCGCGGCGGCGAGGCGCTGCTCGCCCGCGGCCGCTGTCCCCCGGCGTTGCTGCGCGAGATCGGCGAGGTGGTCCAGCGCGACGGGGTCCAGCTCGCCACGATCCGCGGCGTCCGCGACGCCGACGCCGCCCGGCTGGTCGTCACCGGCGTCGACGAGGGCACCGCCCAGCGGCTGCGCAACACCTTCCGCCTGCACTCGATCAGCCAGCTGCGCGCCGCCCCGGGTCCCGAGGCCCCCAACCTCGGGCAGGTGCTGGGCCTGGTGTGGCTGGCGTGGTTGCTCGCCGGGCTGACGCGGAGGGGGTGAAGGCGCAGCGCCCCCCGGACGAGGCTCCGAGTTCCACTGGGCCGAGCTCCCAGGCCCGATCACTCCAGCAACGGCGCTCCAAGTTCCGCCCAGCGGAACTTCGAGGGCCCACCACCCCCTCCTGGGCGTCCCAAGTTCCGCCCAGCGGAACTTCGAGGGCCCACCACCCCCTCCTGGGC
>CAZOYV010000112.1:0-24953 GCA_964584075.1 uncultured Rickettsiales bacterium
GCGAGGGTGAGGGCGACGGCGAGGGTGGCGGCGCGGGCGAGCGGTCGATATCGAAACGGAATACTCTGGGTCCCCCGGTGAGAAGGGACTTGGGTTGCCCTCACGGCGATGGGGGCGAGAAGGGGCAATCGGCCGAGAGCCGGGTCGACCGGAAGCGGGCGACGGGGGTGGATCGGGCAGTTCAGCCCGTGCCTGCTGGGGCCATGGGGCGGATCGGGCGCTTTGTGCGAGGTGGATTCTGGCGGATGGTGGCGGCCTTGGTGGCGGCCTTGGTGGCGGCCTTGGTGGCGGCCCTGCGCTCTAGAACAGGGATTCGTCGGGGTCCAGCGTCTCCCCCACCCCGTCGAGCACGGCGCCGGTGGTGTCGGCGGCGTCGATGTTGGTGCCGTCGACGTTGGCGCCGGAGAGGTCGGCGCCCTCGAGGGTGGCGCCGGTGAGGTTGACGGTCTCGAGCTGGGCCCCGACCAGGACGGCGTCGACGAGGACGGCCTTGCGCAGGTCGGCGTTGTTCAGGATCGCCTCGGTGAAGTCGGCGCTGCAGTAGGCGGAGGCGAGGAGCGCGCCGGTCAGGTCGGCGCCGCGCAGGTTGGCAGCGGCGAGGTTGGCCTGGGTCATCCGGGCGCCGACGAGCTTGACGCCCTCGAGCTTGCAGCCGGCGAGGTAGGCGCCGGAGAGATCGGCGCCGCTGAGGTCGAGTCCGGTGAGGTCCAGGTTGGACAGGTCACGGTCGTGCAGGTCCGGGGCCCCGCCGGCGGCCTCGATCACCGCCTCCACCTGCTCCCGCGTCAGCTCGGCCATCGCCCTACCCCTTCTCTCGCACCTTGCCGCAGCCGGCCGGGGATGGCAAGCAGCGGCGTGCGGTGGCGCGCCGGACAGGACCTGCAACCGCTTGTCATTGCACGGATCCCGGTGCCAAGATACGTCTGTCTCGTTGCGCCCGGCGCGCGGCGAGACCAGAGAAACCGAGGTCGCCCCTTGCGCCACGCCGTCCCCCTGCTGCTGCTGTCTGCCGTCGTCCTCGGCCTCGCGGGTTGCGAACCCCCGGTGGAGGGCTTCGAGACCGAGCTGCGGTTCGTGACCCCCCCGAACCAGGACGTGTTCGCCGAGCTCGAGCGCCTCGAGGTGACGTTCTACTACTCGGGCGAGGAGCCGATCGGGTTCGTGATCGACGAGCCGTTCCCCGGCGCGCAGGACCTGGACGACCTGCCCCGCGCCGAGCCCGGCGAGGTCCGCCTCGAGGTCCTCGGCTGGGTCGAGGACGGCGCGGCCGCCGACGGCTGGCGCCTCGCGGCCCAGGGCGAGGCCACGGACTTCGCCCTGCCCGCCGAGGACCCGATCACGGTCTTCCTGGCGCTGAAGGGCCAGCTCGCCGAGCTGCCCGGGGAGCTGATCCACCCCCGCAGCGACGGGGTCGCGGTGCCGATCGACGACCACCGCGCGATGATCGTCGGGGGGCTCAGCGAGGACGGCCCGGTGGGCCCTTGGAGCTGCTCGAGTGGGACGCCGAGCGGGTCCACGACGGGATCTCGTCGGAGGCGTACGGCGACCTGCCGCGGGTGGGCCACAACGCGTTCCTGGTCACCGACAGCGGGACGGCGTTCGACGGGCGCGTGACCGTCACCGGCGGGGACGGAGCGTGTCCCAAGTTCTACTGCTATCCGGTCAACGACGCGGTGACGATGCTGGTCGCGATCCGGCCCGGCGACATGCAGTTCACCGATGTCTCGGACTTCAACCTGATCCACGTCGGCGCCCGACCTGTGCCGCAGGCCGGCGGGCGACACGCGTTCGTCGGCGGATTCAACGAGGGAAACTGGCTCACGGGGATCGCGCAGTTCGATCCCGAGGCCCAGGCGGTGGAACTTTCAGGGAGCTCCATCCAGGACGGCCGCGAGCAGCACGCCCTGACCCCGCTGCAGGAGACCGGGGGATCGGTCCTGATCACAGGTGGATTCACTCTCGTGAACGACACGATCATGATCGGCTCCGCCGAGATCTGGAACGGCAGCGGCAACGCGGTGCTGACCACCGGCGAGCTCAACGAGCCCCGCTTCCGCCATACCGGAACCCTGCTGGAAGACGGCTCCGTGCTGATCGCCGGCGGCGCGACCGGCGACTCGTGGGACGACGACGGGACCGCGCTGGCCAGCGCCGAGCTGTACAACCCCTCGACGCAGGAGTTCACGCTGCTGTCCTCGACGCTGGCCTACGCACGGCAGCGGCACGTGGCCGTGCGCCTGGACGACGAGGTCGGCTCGGTGCTGATCTGCGGCGGCGTGGTCGGCGCCGGCGGCGGCGCCCCGGTGCAGCCCTGCGAGCGGTACGACCCGACGACCCAGACCTTCTCGCTGGTCGAGGGCAGCCCCCTCGACCCCGGCGGCGAGGGCATGATGCTGGTCCCGCTCGAGGACGGCTCGGTGCTGCTGCTCGGCGGCATGGCCGACGGCATCGCCCAGGGCAGGATCTACCGCTTCATCCCCTGAACCAGGCCGCTCCACCCGCCCGCCCCGACCCAGGATGAACGCTGGGATGAACCCGGCGCTTTTTCCTGGCCGCCCGCCCCGGGCGCTGCTCCAATGCCAGGCAGGAGGGAGTCCGATTCGATGCGCTTCGCGGGGATCGTGGCGGCGCTGGGCCTGCTGGCCGCCGCCGGCTGCAACGAGTACCAGCTGACCGGGACCGAGCACCTCGAGCTGTTCCACCAGGAGCCGGCCGACGCGGTCGACATCCTGTTCGTCGTCGACGACTCGCCGTCGATGGTCCAGGAGCACCAGAAGGTGATCGACGCGTTCGACGCCTTCGTCGCCGAGCTCGCCGAGAGCGAGACCGACTACCACCTGGGCGTGACCACCACCGACATGGAGGACAACGAGGGCGGGATCCTGATCGGCGCGCCGACCTACCTGACGCCGGAGACCGACGGGGGCGACGTGGGCCCGGCGTTCATGGACAAGATCCACGCCGTGGGGACCGGCGGCTCCGGCTGGGAGAAGGGGCTGCAGGCCGCCAAGCGGGCGCTGTTCGACAGCCCCGCCGGGGTCGGCGACACCGCCAACGCGGGGTTCCTCCGCGAGGACGCCGATCTCGCGCTGATCGTGGTCAGCGACGAGAACGACTGCTCCGACGAGGGCAACCTGCCCCACGTCGACCAGATCGAGTGCTACGACAGCGAGGAGCTGCTGGTCCCGGTGGTGGACTACCTCCACGCCTACCTCGGGCTCAAGGAGGACACCGAGCGGGACGTGACGTTCTCGGCGATCGTCGGGCCGCCGGGCCTCCAGAGCTGCGACGACACCGTCCCCGGCCGGCGCTACCTGACCGCGGCCCAGGAGCTGCGCGGGGTCACCGGCGACATCTGCGAGCCAGACTTCCACCACGCGATGCAGCAGGCCGGGCTGCTGTCCTCCGGGGTGCGCACCGCGTTCGAGCTCGAGGCGATCCCGGACGAGACCACGCTACAGGTCTGGATCGACCACCAGGCGGTGGACGAGGACGCCGACGAGGTCGACGGCTGGAGCTACCGCGCCGACGACAACAGCGTGCACTTCCACGGCGACGCGATCCCGCCCCGCGGCAGCTCGGTCAAGGTCCACTACTGGACCCACGGCGCGTGACGCCGCGCCCGCGGCACGCCGGCGCCGGGCACGCAACGGCCCTGTGACGTCGTTTGATCCTTGCAGCGGACGCCTCGTACCCTGGACGATGAGGGTTCGACGAGGCGTCGCGGGGCAGCGAGACCACGTGCGAGACCACCTCCCCACCGCGCGCGCCGCGCTGGCCGCGCTGGCCATCGCCTGGGCCGCGTGCGGCTGCCAGCCCTCGGCCGAGACCCCCGGCGACGACGACTCCGCCGACGGCGAGCAGCACTGGTCGTGGGGCACCGGCGGCGGCGGCGCCGGCGACGCGCTGTACTTCCCCGAGGGCGACGATCCGCCGTTCCTGGTCCACGCCCCCCCGGACTACGCCCCGTGGGTCGGCTGGCCGGTGGTGATGTTCCTGCACGACGGCCCCTCGGCCGGGGTCCTGACCGGCGACGGCTGGAGCGAGGACTTCCGCGGGGACTGGAGCGCCCTGGCCAAGGCCGAGGGCTTCCTGCTGGTGGTGCCCGGGGTCCGCTGGGAGGGGCAGGCCTCGTCCCACGAGTGGGCCCCCGAGGGCACCGACGGCGAGCTGGTGCGGCTCCTGACGATCGTCCAGCAGTGGTACAACGTCGACCTGGACCACGTGCACCTGGTGGGCCACGGCAGGGGCGGCCACGCGGCCGAGCGGCTGGGCTTCACCGGCAGCACCAAGCTGGCCTCGGTGGGGGTCCACGGCGCCGGCCTGCAGGCCGACTGGGCGGCGTACCCCGAGCCCCCGCCGTCCCGCCGCCTGCCGTTCCTGGTGACCCACGACCCGCTGGACCAGGTGTTCCCCCACGAGGCGAGCCTGAACCTGTTCCTGACCCTGGACGCCAACGGCCACGAGGCGGAGTTCCGCGACGAGCTGATGGCCGGCAACCCGCCGGACCCCCAGCACCACCGCATCACCCCCCAGGTCGCGGCGATGCACTGGGACTTCGGGAAGGCGCACCCGTGGGCACCGTGAGCCGCTGGCTGCTGGTCGCGCTGCTGGCGCTGGCGGGGCCCGCCGGGGCGCAGGAGGTGGAGGCCGAGAGCGAGAGCGAGAACGAGTCCGAGAGCGAGTCCGAGAGCGAGAACGAATCGAAGTCCTCCGGTTCTGGGTTTCAAAGCGACGAATCGGCGGATCACGGCATCGAGGGCGATCAGGGAGATCGGCCGAGTGACGAGGCGACGGAAGCGGATCGGGCAGTTCAGCCCGTGCCTTCTGGAGCCTCGGAATCGGATCGGGCACGCGGTGCGAGTCGCGATCAGGCTGACGGTGGCGGCCTTGAGATCGAGAGCGAGTCGGAGGACGAACCGCACGTCCCGACCATCGTCCCCCCCCGCCTCGAGGAGGTCCTGGTCGTCCCCTACCCCGCCGACGCCCCCACCGGCGAGGGCAGCGTCGAGGTCCGGGTCCGGGTCGCCATCGACGAGCACGGCGAGCACATCGCCGCCGAGCTGCTCGAGGGCGCCGGGGAGCCGTTCGACTCGCTGGCGCTCCAGGCGGCGCGGGACATGCGCTTCGCGCCCGCCACCGTCGACGGTGAACCGACGGTCGTGACCGTCGACCTGCCGGTCCGCTTCGTGCTGCCCGCCCCACCGCCGCCGCCCGAGCCCGCGGGGGTGCTGGTCGGCAAGGTGATCGAGGCCGGCACCCGGCAGGTGCTGTCCGGCGTGGAGCTGACCGCCCGGCCGGCCGATCCCGACGCCCCGCCGCCCGATCCGCCGCTGACGACGCTGAGCGACGACAACGGCGGGTTCCGCTTCCTGGCGATCCCCGTCGGCGACTGGGAGATCGTGGTCAGCGGGGCCGGGATCAAGACCACGAGCTTCGACGAGACGATGGAGGAGGGGCTGCTGCGCCAGGTGGTCTACAAGGTGATGCCCGGCGATACCGCGACCCGCACGGTGGTCCGGGTCCGCCGCGACGAGGCCGCCGGCGAGCGGATCGTCGAGGGCGAGTGGCTGCGCGGCGCGGCGGGGGCCAGCGGCGGCTTCCTGCGGGTGCTGGAGAGCGAGGCGCCGATCCAGCCGACCCCGGTGCTGCCCACCGGCCTGCTCCCCGGCGCGCCGCTGATCCGCGGGGCCGAGGGGGCCGACAGCCTGGTGCTCGTCGACGGGGTCGAGACGCCGCTGCTGTACCACTTCCTGGCGCTGACGACGGTGGTCGCCGACCACCAGATCGACCACATCAAGCTGCTGCCCGGGGGCGGCGGGGTGGAGACGCCGGACCACATCGGCGGCGTGATCGACGTGACCCGCGCCCCGCCGCGCACCGACCGCTTCGGCGGGTTCCTCGACATCAGCCCGATCGACGGCACCGCCGCGATCGCGACGCCGATCGCCCCGCCGGTCTCGGCCCAGCTGTCGTTCCGCCGCAGCTTCGTCGACCTGTACCTCGGCAAGCTGCTGCCCGAGGACCTGCCCGTCGAGGTCAGCGCGATGCCGGTCTACGCCGACCTCTCCGCGATGGTCGACGTCCACCCCGGGATGGGGCACCGCGCCGGCGTCTCGCTGCTGTCGTCGACGGACCACATGGAGCTGATCCAGAGCCGCGAGGGGGCCTACGCCCCGCTGGCCTCGCTGGAGGCGGGCTTCACGATCGTGCAGGGGTTCTACCGCTCCCCGCCCGGCGGCCCGGTGGAGGGCCAGGCCTCGGTCTCGTTCGAGAACGTCAAGAGCCGCTACGCCGCCACCGAGGACCTGTTCCTCGACATCCACGAGCAGCGCGTGGAGGTCGCGGGCGGGATGGGGATCCGGCTGTCGCCCGCGCTGCGGCTGCGCTACGGCGGGCACGTGCGGCGCCGGGTGCTGGAGTTCGGCCAGAACTTCTACGCGCTGCCGCGGGAGGACGAGCCCGGGCTGATCAACCCGTTCGCCCTGACCCCCGACGCCGACGGGGTCGAGCAGGCGATGACCGACGCCGGGTTCTACGTCTCGGCGCCGCTGACGCCGCTGCCGGGGCTGACGATGGTGCCGGGGGTGCGCGCCGATCGCTGGAACCTGGCGCCGCGCTGGACGGCGGACCCCCGCTTCACGGTGCGCGCCGAGCTGGGCCGGCGCTGGACGACCCACGGTGCGATCGGGATCTTCCACCAGGTCCCGGCGACGGAGGACCTGGTGGAGGGCGGCCCCGGGCTCGAGCTGCTGCCCGAGGGCGCGCTGCAGGCCAGCGGCGGCGCGGCGTGGCGGCCGATCCCGGCGATCCAGCTGGGGCTCGACCTGTACGTCCGCGAGCTGTGGAACCTGGTGGTCGCCGACGGCAACCTCTACGACGAGGTGATGCAGGGCTCGTGGTCCGAGGACGAGGCCCGGCCGCTCAGCAACGACGGGATCGGCCGCGCCGGCGGGGCCGAGCTGACCTTCCGCTGGCGACCCGACTCCCACGTCGACGCGCTGGTGGCCTACTCGCTGAGCCACAGCCGGCGCCGCGACCACGAGGGCGAGAACTGGCGCAACTTCCAGTACGACCGGCCCCACCAGCTGACGCTCGCGGGCCAGGTCCGGGCGCCCCACGAGTGGAGCTTCGGGCTGCGCTTCCGGCTGACCTCGGGGGCCCCCGACACGCCGGTCCGCGAGGTGATCTACCTGGCCGACCTGGGGGGCTACGTGCCGCGCTGGGGGCTGCCCTACTCGGACCGGCTGCGGCCGTTCCACCAGCTGGACTGGCGGGTGCAGAAGGTGTTCCGCGCCCGCACGTTCCTCGTCGTGGTCTACCTCGACGTGGAGAACACCTACTACGCCACGCGCGACGACGTGGTGATCTACAACCGCAGCTTCAGCGAGCGGCTCTCGTTCGCGATGATCCCGCTGCTGCGGCTGGGGATGCGGGCGGAGTTCTGATGCGGCGCACCGCGGCGAGCTGGATCGCGCTGGCGCTGGCCCTCGGGCTGGCGGGCTGCGAAGCGACCTTCGACGAGACGTTCGTGGTCGACGAGCTGTCCATCCTGGCGGTGCAGACCGCGGTGCACGCCGGCAGCGACCAGGAGCAGGCCGAGCTGGTGTTCGTCCCCGAGGTGCTGCGCTCGATGCCGCAGCTACCGGCGCTGCCGCGGATCGAGGTCCGCGCCCTGGCGGTCCACCCCGAGGACCAGGGCGGCCAGGACGCGATCACCCACTACCACTGGGCCGTCGGCGACCCGCCGCTGGAGGACCTGCCCACGGTGGTCACGACCCAGCCGGTGCTGGAGATCGAGGAGGGCACGGTGGTGCCGGCGCTGGCCGCCCTGCTCCCCGACGGCGGGGAGCTGACCCCGACGGGGCTGGCCGACCTGCTGGACGAGGGCCCGGTCCACGTCCCGCTGGTGGTCACCGCGTTCGCCGGGCAGGAGACCGCCCGGGCGGTCAAGCTGCTGACGATCCGCGGCCTGGTCGGCGCCGAGGACGAGGCCAACCGCAACCCGATGCCCGAGGGCCTGTCGATGGACGACGTCGAGTGGAGCGAGGACCTGCTCGAGAACATCGGCCGCGGCCCCCTCGGCCCGTACGATCTGCAGCGCGACGAGCAGGTCGTGTTCGAGGTCGATCCCGACGACCCCGGCGCCGACGACGGCGACGTCGAGACGACGATGTACGTCACCGCCGGCACCATCGGCTGGAGCCCGGAGAGCACCCGCACCTGGGTCCAGCGCGTCCCCGGCGAGGACTACGCCCCGGAGCAGATGCGCGCGTTCCTGGTGCTGCGCGACCTGCAGGGCGGCCAGGGCTGGCTGACGATCCAGCAGAGGCTGGTGCCATGAGCCACCGGCGCGCCCCGATCGCGCTGCGGTTCGCCGCGGTGGCCGCCGCGCTGGCGGCCGCGCTGGCCGCGGGCACCCCGGCGGGCGCCCAGGTCCCGATCCCGCTGGCCCCGGCCGGCTCGTGGATCGGGGTCGGCAACGACGACCAGGTCGGCGCGGCGCTGGCAGCGGTGGGCGATCTGGACGGCGACGGGCTCGACGACCTGCTGATCGGCGCCCCGTTCCACGACTTCGCGCAGGCCGACGTGGGCATCGCCTACCTGATCCACGGCCGCGACTGGGGCTGGAACCTGGACGTGCCGCTGACCGCGCCCGACGCGGCGTTCCTCGGCGCGGCCGAGGCCGATCAGCTGGCCACCGGGATCGCGGGCCTGGGGGACGCCGACGGCGACGGGCTCGACGACCTGGCGCTGTCCGCGCCGGGCCGCGACCAGGGCGGGGCCCAGGCCGGCGAGGTCTACGTGCTGCTCGGCCGCCCCGGCGGCTGGGACCCGCTGGAGATGATCGAGCTGGTGGCCGACGCCAGCTTCCTGGGGCAGTCGATCGGCGACCTGGCGGGGTCGTCGCTGGCCGGCCCCGGGGACGTCAACGGCGACGGCCTCGGGGACCTGCTGATCGGGGCCCCCGAGGTGGACATCGGCTACGCCTCGGCCGGCGCGGTCTACCTGATCGCCGGGCGCGAGGTCGGCTGGGCGCAGGACGTCGGGCTTGGGCTGGCGGACGCCTCGCTGGTCGGGACCGCCACCGCCGAGGGGGTCGGCCGCGCCGTCGCCGGAGCCGGGGACGTGGACGGCGACGGGCTCGACGACCTGCTGGTCGGCGCGCCGGACAGCAGCTGGGCCGCGTCCGGGGCCGGGCAGGCCTACCTGGTGCTCGGCCGGGCGCTGGGCTGGACGACCAACGAGTCGCTGCTCGATGCCGACGCGTCGTTCGTCGGCGAGGACGCCCTCGACCACGCCGGGGCCGCGGTGGCCGGCGCCGGGGACGTGGACGGCGACGGCTACGACGACCTGCTGATCGGCGCCCGCGACAACGACGAGGTGGGCGCCGAGGCGGGCAAGGCCTACCTGGTGTTCGGCCGCGACAGCGGCTGGGCGCTGCACACCGACCTGGCGTACGCCGACGCCAGCTTCCTCGGCGAGGGCGCCGGGGACCTGGCCGGGCGGGCGCTGGCCGGCGGGGCCGACGTGGACGGCGACGGCTACGACGACCTGCTGATCGGGGCCCCCGGTGCCGACGGCGGCGTGGGGCCGTTCGACCGCGGCCGCGCCTACCTGTTCCTCGGCCGGCCGTCGGCCGGGTGGCTGCCCGGGATGGCGGCCGGGGAGGCCAACGCGATCCTCGAGGGGTCGGGCGCCGCAGACCGCCTCGGGCGGGCGCTGGCGTTCGCCGGCGACGCCGACGGCGACGGCCACCCCGACCTGCTCGTCGGCGCCCCGCTGCGGGACCAGGGCGGGGCGGACGCCGGGATGGCGTACCTGGTCCCGGGGTTCCCCTGCGGCGACGCCGACGGCGACGGGTTCGACGCCTGCTGGGGCGACTGCGACGACGCCGAGCCGACCACCTACCCCGGCGCGCCCGAGCTGTGCGACGGCGTCGACTCCGACTGCGACGGCGACCTCGGCGAGGACCTCGACGACGACGGCGACGGCTACGCCCCGTGCGACGGCGACTGCGACGACGACGAGGCCAGCACCTACCCCGGCGCGCCCGAGCTGTGCGACGGCCTGGACAACGACTGCGACGGGTCTCCGGCCCCGGAAGAGGTCCAGGACGACGACGGGGACGGCGTGGCGCTGTGCTTCGACTGCGACGACGACGATCCGGCGACCTACCCCGGCGCCCCGGAGCAGTGCGACGGGGTCGACAACGACTGCAGCGGGGCGCCCGGGGCGGACGAGGTCGACGCCGACGGCGACGGCTCGATGGTCTGCGACGGCGACTGCAACGACAACGACCCGGTGTACAACCTCCTGGACGCCGACGGCGACGGGCAGACCAGCTGCGACATGGACTGCGACGACCACGACCCGGCGGTCTACTTCGGGAACATCGAGATCTGCGGCGACGGCATCGACGGCGACTGCGGCTTCGACCTGTACCTCGAGATCGACGACGACGGCGACGGCTACGCCGAGTGCGAGGGCGACTGCAACGACCAGAACCCGGAGCTGCACCCCGCCGACGAGGACGGAGACGGCCAGTCGCCGTGCGACTTCGACTGCGACGACGGCGACCCCGAGGTGTACTGGGGCGCCGATGAGATCTGCGGCGACGGCGTGGACGGCGACTGCGCCGGCGACCTGTGGATCGAGCTCGACCACGACGACGACGGCTACGCGACCTGCGAGGGCGACTGCAACGACAACGACGGCACGACGTACCCCGGCGCGGTGGAGCTCTGCGACGGGCTCGACGGGGACTGCGACGGGGTCCACGACGGCCTCGAGGACCAGGACGGGGACGGGTACTCGCTGTGCGGTCCGGACGGCATCCCCGGCGGTGGGAACGACGACTGCGACGACCTCGACCCGGCGGTCCACCCCGGCGCCCCGGAGATCTGCGACGGCGTCGACAACGACTGCGACGGCTGGCCCGACGACGGGTTCGACGCCGACGGCGACGGCTACTCGTCGTGCAACGGCGTGGACTGCAACGACTCCCCCGAGGGCGGCGCGGCGGTCCACCCCGGCGCCGCCGAGGTGCCCTACGACGGCATCGACCAGGACTGCAGCGGCGCCGACCTGGTGGACGTGGACGGCGACGGCGCCCCCGGCGGCGAGTGGGGCAGCGACTGCGACGACCTGCGCTTCGACGTGCACCCGGGCGCCGTCGAGGACTGCCACGACGGCCTGGACAACGACTGCGACGGGGTCCCCGACTCGGACGAGCCCGACTGCCTCGGCGCCGGCTGCAGCTGCACCACCACCGCGCCGGCGCCCGGCCCGCCGCTCGCCGCGGTCGGTGCGGTCGCGGCGCTGCTGCTCGGGATGCGGCGGCGGCGCCCCTGAGCCGCGTCAGTCCCCGACGCGGATCACGCCGGTGTAGACCCACGGCATCTCGTGCAGGTACGGCGTCGGGTCCTCCGGCAGGAAGCCGGTCAGGTGGTGCGGCACGATGTCGATCCGCGCGCGGTAGACGCCGGGCTCGGTGACGGCGAAGTCGCCGCAGCCGGTCTGCCACGCCTCGCCGTCGCGGAACACCACGGCGGAGATCTCGGGGGTCCCCTCCCCGTCCCGCGGCGAGCTCGGCGACAGCGTGGGGCAGGTCAGGTGCAGCGTCCCGCCGGTGCAGCCGCTGCACGAGCCGCCGAGCTCCAGCTCGCCGCCGGCGCCGTCGTCGTACCACAGCGTCAGCCCGTCGGGCGTCCCGAGCAGCTCGAAGGCGACGTACAGCCGCCCCGCGATCAGCAGCTCGTCGCCGTGCTCGGGGGACTTGTGGTCGGCCAGCAGGTGGTTGCTGAACCAGCGCAGGAACCGCCTGTGGGCGTCGGGGCGCTCGCCGTCGCGCATCTCGATCGGCGCCACGTTGCGGTGGGAGTCGGTGACCGCCACGCCGGTCATCGCGCCGCGGGCCAGCAGCGCGTCCCAGCGCTCGACGTTGGGGCCCAGCTCCTGGTGCACGGCCAGGAAGTACAGGTCCGGCTCCCCGGTGCCCTCCTCGTCCATGAACGGGCCGAACGCCTCGACCCAGCCGAACGGATCGAGGCCGTAGATCTCCTCGCGCGACTCGGGCGACATCAGCGCGTGGAGCTGGAAGATCTCCAGGCCGCGGACGCCCAGGTCCTGGCGCTCCATCAGCGTCGCGAGGTCCCTCTCCTCGGGGTGCTCCTGCCACACGAACCCGCCGGCGGCCTCCACCGCGGCGAACAGCGCCTCGCCGTCGCTGCTGTACAGCGCGTCGAGCTCCGCGCCGACCGGGGCGCCGGCGTGGCGATCCAGCCCCAGCGGCATCAGCTCGTCCTCGATCCCGACCATGAACAGCACCTCGTGGCCGTCGGGACAGATGATCCGGTTGGCCACCGGCACGCCGTCGACCTCGATCGGCTGGTCGTCGCCGCGGATGTACAGCAGGTCCTCGAACGGCTGGTACGCCGCGTACGCGGGGTGGTCGGAGAGGTACGCCAGATCGTGGTGCGTGCGGCACAGGCCGTCGCGCAGCTGCTGGAGGCACTCCTCGTCGACCTCGCCGCTCTCCTCGATGTGGCTGTCGCAGCCGTCGTGGGAGTACGGCCCGTGGAAGTGCACCGCGGTGCGCAGCGGCAGGAACCCGCGGGGGTGGGCGATGTCGTCGGCCAGCACCGGCAGGTCGCCCGACCACGGCACGGAGGTGTCGCCGGGGGGCGGCGGAGGGGGGTCCTCGTCGGCGGGACAGCCGACGATCAGCAGGATCAGCAGGAGCGGTAGTCGGGACACGGGGCCCTCCTCGCGGACAGTCTAGCAGCCCGTCGCGCATTGGCCATTCGGCTGCTAGCGGGGTTCTCCGCGGCGTGGCGTTCGATCGCGCCGGTCCCGCGGCCGTACAATGCCGGGGTCGATTGGAGATCGATGACCCACCCGCTCCCGTGCGCGCTCGCCGCGATCAGCCTGCTGGCGGCGATCCTGCCCGCGACCGCGGCGCCCCCGCTGCCGGAGGGGCCCGGCGGCCGGACCGTCAGCCACGCGGCGTGGGAGCCGACCACCGGGCGGTGGGCGGTGGTGGCCTGGGAGCACCCCGCCGGTCCCGACGCGGTGGAGTCCGCGCGGACCCTCGACGAGCTGGCCGCGGCCGTGGACGCCGATGTGTGGGTCAGCGCGCCCGCCGACCAGCCCGACGCGACGACGAGCTGGACCCGGGTGGCCGACTCGCCCGCCACCGACTACGCCCCGGTGTGGTCGCCCGACGGCGCGCAGCTGCTGTACCTGTCCACCCGCGGCGGGCGCGCCGCGCTGTACCTCGTCGAGCTCGACGGCGGCGGGACCTGGCAGCTCGGCGGGCGGGGCGACGACCCCGACCCGGCCCCGCTGCCCGTGACCGGGCGCGCCGCGTGGATCGGGGACGAGCTGGTCTACACCGCGGCCGACGGGAGCGAGCTGAGGCGGTCGATCCCGGCGCTCCGCGCTGCGGCGCAGCGCGTCGAGCCGCCCGCCGCGGAGCGCAGCGCGCCACGGCTGCCCGAGGGCGTCCGCGGGCCGTCCCGCGGGCCGCTCTACGAGACCGTCGATCCCGGCCCGTTCGACCTGCCCGCCGACTGGCTCGACGTGCAGGGCGACGTGGTGCTGTTCGACCTCGACCCCGCCGAGGGAGCGATGGAGGACTACACCGGCTGGTACGGCAGCGAGGAGCAGCCGGACCACGCCCGCGACGGCCACGCCGGGACCGACTTCGCGATGCCCACCGGGACCGAGGTGCTGGCCCCGGCGCGGGGGGTGGTGGTCGAGATCGTCGACGGCGTGCCGGTGGACGAGCCCGACGCCGCCAACTTCGTGGTCCTGGCCCACGGGACCCCCGGCGAGTGGCGCAGCACCTACTGGCACCTGTCCCCCGGGATCGACGAGTACGTCGAGGTCGGCCAGGAGGTCGAGCGCGGCGACGTGATCGCGCTGTCGGACCACACCGGAGACAGCTGGGCCCCGCACCTGCACTTCGGCGTGTTCCACTGGGGCGAGGCCGGCTGCCCGTTCCACGAGGGCTGGTGGTGGAAGGGGCTGACGTTCTTCCAGGGGGTCGTGCAGTACGCCGACGCCCCGGTGCTCGACGCCACCGACGGCGGCGGCGCGGAGGTCGGGCAGCAGGCCGCGGGCGCGACCTACTGCGGGACCCAGACGGTCAAGAGCGGCCACTACCGCTACTGGCGCCCGCTGGACTGGGGCACCGTGGTCCAGGCGCTGGACCACGAGCACGTGCTGGCCCACCCCGACGACTACGCCGAGACGGGGGCGTGGTCGTCGGCCGAGCGCGGCGCGGTGGCCGAGCACGTCGTCGGCGACAGCGGGCGGCTGACCCAGGACCCGTCGGCCACCGCGACGTTCGTGCCCCGGATCGGGACCGAGGGCGAGTACGAGGTGCGGGTCGCCTTCGGGCGGCTGGCCAACGCCCGCGACGTGCGCTACACGGTGACCCACCGCGACGGCAGCGACGAGGTGGTGCTGGACCAGAACGGCGGCGGCGCCGGCACCGAGGAGGCGCCGCGGGTGGTCACCGCCTCGCCCTACGGCGACACCGACGACGTGACCCGCTCGTCGAGCTACGTGCTGGCCCAGTACGACTGCGAGGACGCCCCCGAGCAGGAGGGCGCCGAGGTGATCTACCACCTCGAGATCGCCGAGGCCGGCTCGATCTCCGCGATCGTGGTGGCCGACGAGGGCGTCGAGGTCGACGTGTTCATCCTCGACGAGCTGGAGGGCAACGGCTGCCTGGCGTGGGGCGACATGATCGCGGGCGTCGTCGGCGTCCCCGCCGGCGGGTACTTCGTCGTCGTCGACACCCGCACCGAGGGGGACGTCGCGCCGGCCCCCGGGCCGTACCAGCTGAGCGTGACCTACGGCGCCGCGCCCGCGGGGGACAGCGCCAAGGAGGCCGGCGTCGCCGACCGCTGGATCTCGCTGGGCACGTTCCCCTTCGCCGCGGGCAAGGACCCCGCGCAGGGGGCCGTCGAGGTCGCCCTCGACGGGGACCTCGTGCCGATGGTCGATGGTCCGTCGCGGTTCGCGGCCGACGCGGTCTGGTTCCACAACCCGCAGCGGGACTTCTACGCCTACGGGGAGGGCGCCGAGGGCAGCGAGATCGCCGAGGACGTGCTGATCCTCAAGGAGTACGCGCTGCTCGGGATCACGTCGGCAGCGAGCTGGCCGGTGTACGCGGCGCCGTCCGCCGACGCGCCGCTGCGGTTCCGCGCACGCCGCGGGCAGCGGTTCCTGTCCAGCACCAACCTCGAGGGGTGGTACGAGATCCGCGCCCCCGAGCTCGGCGACGAGCTCGGCTACCTCCACGAGGACGGCTGCTTCGTCTACAACCGACTGGCCGAGGACCCGATCGTGCAGGACGACGACGACGACTCGGCCGCCCCGCCGACCGGGGACGACGGCGGCTGCGAGTGCGCGGCGGCCCCCGGCTCGACCCCTGCGACCGCGCTGGCGCCGCTGGCGCTGCTCACGGCGTGGGCGTGGCGTCGGCGGCGGCGGCCTCCCCCTCCACGGGGGTGACCTCGAGCTCCTCGAGGATCGCGGTCAGCCCCTTGCCGGAGAGCCCCTCCCCCAGCGCAACCGCCGGATCCGACAGCGTGCCGGTGACCTGCACCGTGGCGATCGGACAGATCTGGCCGGTCAGCAGCGTCTCGGTGCCCTCCATCGCGGACAGCAGGTCGGCGAGCGATCCGCTGGGGGGCGGGCCGCCCACGGGCCGTGCGACGCCGACGCGGGGCAGGCGCAGGGGGATCGCGGGGACCTGGGTGTCGCGCTCCAGCGCGTGCGGGACGCCGCGGCCGGTACTGGCCGGGGCGGGCTCCACGGCCGCGTCGTCGGCGGGCATCGCGACCGAGAGGCACGACACGCCCTGGAGGGCCCGACCGTCGAGCTCGGCCACCAGCGCCCCCACGTTCGCCCCGCGGTCGAGGACGATCGTCTCCTGCTCGGCCGTCTCGATCGGGACCAGCGGGCGCTCCAGCGGCTGGGGATCGTCGACCCACAGCAGCAGGTCCTCGGCGCCGGCCTGCGCGCAGGTGTAGACCACCCGGGCCAGGGTCGCCTGGGGGATCTCCCGGTCGAAGGCGAGCAGCAGCGGCGGCTGGTCCGCGTCCAGCAGGTCGTCGGGGCGGAACGACAGGCCGGTGGTCCACGGCCGGCACTGGCCCGTCGCCAGGTCGCGGCTGGTCTCCAGCAGCTCCTCGAGGGCGTCGTACAGCGGCTGGACCAGGTACCCGGTGTCTCCTCCGCCGAGGCGGCCCCCGTCCAGCACCAGCACGTCGCGGCCGCCGACGGAGATACCCCCCGGCGCCACCTCGACGACCGCGTAGACCAGCGGGACGTCGCGCACGTCGCCGCGGGCGCGGCAGGCCTCCAGCGCGTCGCTGGAGACCTCGGCGCCGGGCGCCGCGGCGAGGAACCACTCGGCGGGCAGCGCGGTGGCCTGCTCGGCAGGAGCCAGCTCCAGCGAGCGCGTCGCGTGGCTCGCGCCTCCCCCGGCCCCTCCCTGGCAGCAGCCGGCGATCAGCAGCAGCGCCAGCCACCCGCAGGATCTCGCGTCGGGACTTGACATGGGCTCCTCCACGGTCCGGAATTCTCCCACGGTACCCCGGACGGTACCAGCGGGGACGGAGCCGATGGCCGACGAGGACAAGGGCAGCCAGGAGCAGCAGGAACGCAGCACCGCACAGCTGCGCCAGACGATGGGGATGCGGCGGATCTCGTCGCGACCGGGGGGTCGCAAGGCCCCGATCCTGCTGACGATCATCGTGCTGATCGCCATCGCCATCGCGTTGCTGGTCACGCTGGCGCCGTGGGGCCGGGCCGAGGGCGCGGTGGACGCCTTCCCGCCGCTGGGCGAGGGCGAGTCCGCGGTGCTGTTCCTCGGCGACGTGCTGCTCGGCGACGCGGCGACCGGGACGCTGCAGCGGCGGGGGTACGACCACCCTTTCGTCACCTGACCCCGCTGATCGCCTCGGCCGGGGCGGCGGCGGTGGTGGCCAACCACGAGGGGCCGATCACGGCGCGGGACGAGCCCGAGGGCACCAACCGCGAATGGAGCTACGGCGCGGACCCGGCCTCGGCGCAGGCCCTGCGCGACGCCGGGTTCACCCACCTCTCGCTGGCCAACAACCACGCCCTGGACCGCGGCGTCGCGGGCCTGCTCGACTCGCGGCACCACCTGGAGCAGGCCGGGATCGTGCCGTTCGGAGCCGGCGCCGACCGCGTCGAGGCGCTGCGTCCGGCGGTGATCGAGGCCGGCGACACCACCGTCGCGGTGGTGGGCGCGATGCAGCGCTGGCGCAAGTACCGCGAGGCCGGCTGGGGGGCCACCCCGGCCCACGGCGGGGTCGCCTACCTGGACCAGCCGACGCTGCCCGACCTGCTCCCGCCGCGGGGGATCGAGGCCGACGTGGTGATCGCCTACCCCCACTGGGGCCTCGGCTACGAGCCGGTGTCGGACCGGATGCGCACCACCGCCGGCAAGCTCGCCGCGCGCGGCGCGGACGTCGTGATCGGGCACCACGCCCACGTCGCGCAGGCGATCGAGGTGGTGGACGGGGTCCCCGTGCTGTACGGCCTGGGCAACGCCGCGTTCGGGTCCCGCGGCCGCTTCGAGGGCGACGACGGCCTGGGGCTGGTGGCCCGGGTGGTGGTCGCCGGCGGCGCGGTGCGGCGGATCGAGCTGATCGCGATCCGGACGGACAACCACGAGGTACGCTACCAGCCACGGCCGGTGGACGCGGCGACCTCGAGCGCGCTGCTGGAGCGCCTCGCGGACGAGGGCGGGGCGCCGCTGGAGGTGGTCGACGGGATCGGGGTGCTGGCGATCGACGTCAGCGTCGCGGCTCGAACGCGGTGATCACGCCGACGTAGCCGAAGCCGATCAGGAACAGGCCGAGGAACGGGATGCTGCCCCACGCGCCGTGGGTCGCGGCCCAGGCCACGGCGGCGACGTAGTAGCCCGCGATCAGCAGCTCGATCCAGCCCGCGCCGGTCGCCGGCGAGCGGTAGCGCCGGCCGGCCACCGCGGAGGTGTCGCCGACCTTGGGGGTCCGCACGAACGGGCTGTGGCGCCCCAGCAGCCCCTCCATCACCGCGCGGGTGTTGTTGACCGCCATCCCGACCCCCAGCGCCATCGCCAGCGGCACGCCGACGAGGGTCGCAGGGCGCAGCGCGCGGCGGGTGTACTCGGTGATCGCGTAGAACGCCGCGACCGGCACCGTGGCCAGCCCCAGCATCGGCAGGTCGAGGCCCCAGAACACCAGCGAGGCGTCGTCGGCCAGCCGCTGCCGGACCAGCAGCATCGGCGGGACCAGCACGCTGAGCGCCAGCACCAGCGGGAACGCCAGGTTGCTGAACAGGTGCAGCAGCGCCTCGAGCTTGACGCGCGACGGCAGCCGGGCCCGCAGCAGCACCGGGAGGAGCTTGACGCCCACCTGGATCGAGCCCTTGGTCCAGCGGTGCTGCTGGGAGCGGAACGCGCGGATCCGCTCCGGGAGCTCGGCGGGCACGGTGTAGGACTCCAGGAACCGGAAGCGCCAGCCCGCGAGCTGGGCGCGGTACGACAGGTCGAGGTCCTCGGTCAGGGTGTCGCCCTGCCAGCCGCCGGCGCCGTCGATCGCGGCGCGGCGCCACACCCCGGCGGTGCCGTTGAAGTTGAAGAACACGCCGATGCGGTGCCGCACCGCGCTCTCCATCAGGAAGTGGCCGTCGAGCAGCAGCCCCTGCAGCACGGTCAGCAGGCTGTGGCGGCGGTTGAGGTGCCCCCAGCGGGCCTGGACCATGCCCAGCTCGGGGTGGTCGAAGGCCGGGACCACGACCTCGAGGAAGTCCGGCGGCGGAAGGAAGTCGGCGTCGAAGATCGCGATCAGCTCGCCGCGGGCGGACGCCAGCCCGGCGGCCAGCGCCCCGGCCTTGAAGCCGGCGCGGTCGGCGCGGTGGAGGTGCTCGATCGCGACGCCGCGGGCGCGCAGCTCGGCGACCACCTCGCGGCACACCGCGGTGGTGTCGTCGGTGGAGTCGTCGAGGACCTGGATCTCGACCCGATCCCGCGGGTAGCGGATCGCCGCGGCGGCCTCGATCACGCGGCGCGCCACCAGGCGCTCGTTGTACAGCGGCAGCTGGATCGTGACCCGCGGCGGCTCGCCCGGGAGCGGCGGCGGGGCGGGAACCGGTGCGACCGGCCCCATCCGCAGCCGCCGCACCGCCAGCGTGACGCGGTGCGCGCCCAGCACGCACAGCGGCACCGCGACGGCGACGAACAGGGCGACGGCCAGCAGCTGCACGCGACCTCCTCGGCTCCTGCCTCTATACCACCTTCGGACCGCGCGCGACGCGTTCAGGCGCGTCCAGCGGGCGGCGGTTCTCCAGCCGCAGCACGCCGCGCGGGCAGACCTCCGCGCACAGCCCGCAGCCGACGCACGAGGCCCGCGTGAACGACTCGTTGGCCTGGGCGTAGGCCCGCACGTCGATGCCCATCTCGCAGTACTTGCTACACATCCCGCACGAGATGCACATGTCGCGCTTGACCCGGATGTGGTAGCGCCCGAGCTTCTGGATCAGCCCCAGCAGGGCCGCCATCGGGCAGAAGAACCGGCACCACACGCGGGTGCCGAGCAGCGGGTAGGCCGCGACCCCGACGATGCCGGAGAGCACCGTGGTGACGACGATCCCGTAGACCTTGCGGTACACCCCGCCGGCCGCCGACAGCTGCCACGCGTCGGGCATCAGCGCCGACAGCCCCCACAGCCCGGTGCCGACCAGCGCCAGGACGAGCACGGTGTGGACCGTGACCTTCTCCAGCTTCCAGGACCACGACGACTTGGTGGACAGGTGGCGCCAGGGCTCGCCGAAGGTGTTGGCCAGCCCGCCGCAGCCACAGACCCACGAGCAGTACCAGCGCTTGCCGTACAGCAGCGCCAGCACCGGCACCAGCACGACGGCAGCGAGCAGGCTGTACAGCACGTACGGCCAGACCACCCGGAAGCCCGCCCCCTCGCTGGTGGCCCATGCGATGTAGGAGGCGTCCAGGTAGTCGATCTTGAGCGGCCAGATGTAGCTGAAGTAGTAGTCCGGGTGGTGGAAGAAGCTCAGCAGCATCGGCACCGACCACGCCAGGGTGACCTGCACCGCGATCACCACCGAGGTGCGCACCTGCTGGTAGCGGCTGTGCTCGTACTTCCACAGCATGTAGCCGCCGCCGGCCCCGATCGCGACGGTGTACAGCAGGCCGTACAGGCTCCAGCGGTCGGGCTGGAGCCGCTCGATCCAGGCGTCGGGCAGGACCAGGCCGTAGACCCACGCCCCGGCGGCGTCCATGAACGGTGTGCCGGCCAGCGTGGTGTCCAGCCCGCCGTAGACCAGCAGGTAGAACGCCAGCAGCAGCGCGAACACGATCCACGCCGTGATCCCGCGGTGGTGCAGGTCGTGGAACAACCAGCCGGCGGCGGTGTGGCGTCTCATCGTCGGGACCCCGGCCTCATCGTTCCCGATGCCCCAGCGGGATCTCGTGGCGCTGCAGCGACGCCAGCTCCAGGCGTCCGAACTCCTCGTCGAACTGGGCCTCCCCGAGGTGGCGCATCACGTACCCGGGGGAGCGGCGCTCCTCGACCCAGCGCCCGAGGCGCTCGTGGTCCCAGCGGGCGCCGAGCATGTTGAAGCCCAGCACCCGCTCGCCGTCGTGGACGACGCGCACCGAGATCGGGCGGCCGGGGGCGCGAAGATAGAGGGTCGGCGAGTCGGCGGGGGCGTCCATCACCTGCCCCACCGTGGTGTACTCGATCTCGAAGAACTTGGAGCTGTTGAAGAACGTCGGCGGCCGGTAGGCGCGGCCGTCGCCGAACAGGTTGTGGCCCACCAGCCGGCCCTGGCGCCGGGCCGAGTACCAGATCAGCTCGATCAGCGGGCGGTCGCCGTCCCGCCACCCGGGGAGCCGGATCTCGGCGCAGTCGCCGCAGGCATACACGCCCGGCAGCGAGGTCTGCAGCGTCTCGTCGACGACGATCCCGTGGTCCAGCGGCGGCGGGTCCCGGAACGCCTCCAGCCGCTCGATCGCGGGGTGGACCCCGACGGCGACGCCGAGCAGCTGGCACGGCAGCTCGTCGCCCGCGCTGGTGTGGATCGCGGACACGCGGCCGGCGCCGTCGACCTCGATCCGGGCGAGCTCCTCGGAGAGGCGCACGTCGACGCCGTGGCCCCGCATGTGCTCGGCGACGAACTCGGCCTCCTGCTGGCCCAGCGCCACCGGCCAGTAGTGCGGCTCGCGGACCAGGAACGTGACCTCGACGCCGTGGTGCCGCAGGCACTCGACGAGCTCGATGCCGATCAACCCGCCGCCGACGACCACCGCCCGGCGCGTGCTGGGGGTCAGCCGCTCGCAGGCGTCGAGGTCCTGCATCGAGACGAAGTGGACCAGGCCGTCGCGCACGGCGTCGAGGCCGTCCCACGGGACCCGGTTGGGCCGCGCGCCGACGGCGAACACCAGCAGGTCGTAGGGCCGCCACCCGCCGCGCTCGGTGCGGACCCGGCGGCCCGCGGCGTCGTGGTCGACGACCCAGTCGTGGACCAGCTCGATCCGCTGCCGCGCGTACACGCCGCGCTCGTAGGGCTCGAGGTCGCGGCGATCCAGGCGGTCCATGTAGGCGTACATCAGGGCGGTGCGGGAGAAGAAGTACTCGGTCTCGCCGCCGATCACGGCGATCTCGGCGTCCGGGTCCCGCTCGCGCGCGGTGAGGGCACAGGTGATGCCTGCCACGCCGTTGCCGACGACGACGATCCTCATCGGGCGCTCCTCCCCGTTCGCGATCGCGGTGCATGATGGCGTGCACGTGCGCGGTGGCGCAAATCACCACCTTCTTCGTAGGCTAGTCGGCGATCGACGGGAACGGAATGATGATCTCTTGTTCCGGTTTCGGGGGAGCGATGCTGCGCCACGTTTCCTGCCCTCTCTGGCGCCGCCCGGCGTCGGCGCTGCTGCTGCTGTCCCTGACGCTGGTCCCCGTCGCGGCCCGCGCCGGCGCGCCGACGGTGGCGATCGCCGACCTGGACAACCACACCGGCGATCCGGGACTGGACGGGGCCGGGGCCGGGGTCGCGGCGGTGCTGATATCGAAGTTCGCGCGCGTGGACGTCGTGCGGGTGGTGGAACGCACGCGCCTGCAGGAGCTGCTCGGGGAGATGGAGCTCGCCCGCGGCGGGGTCGTCGATCCCGCGACGGCCGCCGAGGCGGGCAAGCTGGTGGGCGCCGACTACCTGGTCCTGGGCTCGATCTTCTCGGTCCAGATGCCCGCGGTGGCGATCACGCTGCGGGTGGTCGAGGTGGGCAGCGGAGAGGTGGTCGCCGCCGAGGAGGTGACCGGCAGCATCGGCGACGGCGGCGAGGAATTCTTCGTGCTCGTCGACGACCTCGGGTTCCGGATCCTCGACGCGCTGCAGCTGCGGCTGGCCGGCGCCGAGCGCATCGAGTTCGGGCAGGTCGAGGTGCGGCAGCTGGACACCGTCACGACGTACGGCGCGGCGCTGCAGGCGCTGGACCGCGGCGCGTCCGGCGAGGCCGAGGACCTGCTGACCCGGGCGGTGGCGCTGGAGCCCGGGTTCCGGCTCGCCGAGGCCGAGCTGGACCGCCTGGCGACGATGATCCGCACGCGGCGCACCACGGCGATCGACGAGGCGATGGCTGACTCGCTGCAGCGGCGGGCCGCCCTGCGGGCCGCGGTGGACGGTGCGGGGGGCGAGCTGCAGCCCACGGTCGAGTCCCTGGCGCGGGCGGCGCTGCTGGCCCGGATGCTGCTGTACGAGGGCGAGTTCGAGGCGTCGCTGGCGCTTCAGCTGCGGCGGGCCGAGGTCACGGAGGCCCACATCGAGGAGCTGCGGGCCGCCCACCGCTTCCCGGACCAGGCGTTCTTCTCGGCGTGGCACGACGTGGCCGAGGCCAGCGGGTTCGGGATCGGCGGGATGCGCGAGCTGGCGTTCTGGCCCCACGAGATCCGCAGCCAGCGGGCCGACCTGCTGGCCCGGCTGGGCCGCCGCGAGGAGGGGCTGGCGCTGGCGATCGAGAACTACCAGCACCCCGGCCCGGTGGAGCGGCCCGGGGAGGGCGCCGAGCACCCGCTGAACCTGGCCAGCCGCCACGGGATGCACGACGCCCGCGTCACGATGCTCCAGCAGGCGCTGCGCCAACGGGAGCTCGCCGGGGTCGAGGACCGCACGCGCCAGGCGATGGACCGGCTGGACCAGGCGCTGGAAGAGCTCCGGCAGGAGCGGGAGGATCGCGCGGCGTATCAGGCCGTGCTGGAGCGGCTGGAGCGGGGGACGGTGGACACCGCGCTGCTGCGCGACGAGCTGGGCTGCATCCAGCTGCTGGCGGACCAGAGCGACCTGACGATGCGGGCTATCAAGGGTTCTGCCGGCGGGTCGAGCAGGGGGTCTACGAGCCGGTCCGCGGCACCCGCGAGTTCCGGGATCTGGCCCAGGCCTACAAGCGGCTCGGGGATGGACTGTGGAGCCCGGCGTGGGGGGTCGACCGGCGGCTGCAGGTGCTGCTGACCTACCACGAGCAGGTCCCGCCCACCGACGACGAGGAGGTCGAGCGCCAGCGCCAGGCGGTGGAGCGGTTCCTCGAGCGGGGGTACGGGCGATGAGCCGCGGGCTGCTCGCGATGGTGGTGGCGGGCTGGGCCGGGGTGGCCGGCGCGGTCGAGGCCGACCAGCTCAGCACCGACCGGTCCGAGGCGACGCCGGTGTGGATCGTGGCCGGGGCGGTCAACCACCAGCGGGACCCGTTGACCCGGGACTGCCAGTGGGTCCCGGCGACGCCCCACTCGGCGCTGCCCGAGGGGCTGCGCGCCCTGGCCCACGTGGTCACCGCCGAGTGCGGGGCGACGTTCGTGTTCCTCGACCTGCCGACGGAGATCTATCCGGAGCAGCGGGCGTCGGTGGCGTGGACCACCCTCGACGGGGTGTCGCTGGAGCCGCCGGCGGGCGATCCGTGGGCCGACGCCCCGGTGATCCGGGAGGCGTACGTGCACGGCCACCGCCACGACGGCTACTCGCGGGTGGTGCCGATCAGCGATCCCGACTGGGTCGAGCCGCTGCGGCTCGGTCCGGGCGAGCCGGTCGAGGTGCTCGACGAGGTGCTCGCGGTGGTCCGGACGGCGTCGGGCCACAGCGCGGTGATCAGCCCGTGGTGGCTCTCCGACCGCGACCCGCTGCTGTCGTCGGCCGACCTGCGGCCCTACGGCGAGCTGCGGCGGCGCTTCGCCGCCGGGCGGGGGGTACACGAGCGGGAGCAGGCCCTGACCTTCTTGCCGGCGGCGGACGCGCTGGTCGCGGACGCCGCGGCGCGGCGGGGCCGGGCATACGAGCTGGAGATCGATCCCGCGTGGCTCTCGAACGAGCAGTTCCAGGCCGACTGGCTGGACCCGGTCGGACAGGTGCTCGAGCACGCCTGTGACGAGCGCCGGCGTCGGGACGGCGAGCCCTGCGGGGAGTACTACCTGGACTACGCGGCGTTCGGGGCCTGGTGGCCCCGCAGAGACGTACGGCTCGTCGCCCTCGCCGACGGGGTCCGGGAGGTGGACGGGCGCGCGCGGCCCGTGCTGCGGGTGGTGGTGCGTGAGCCGTGGTCGCGCAAGCTCGAGGTCAGCCCTGCCTGGGATCGGCCGTAGAGCCCGCAACCACGCCGATCCTCCCGCGGTCCATCCTGTTAGTCTCCGCTATCTGCGGCTTGAAAACAAAGCACCTCGATCAAATTATCCACAGGTTATGCAGAGTTACCTGACGACACCACCAGGACGTCACGGCGACCCGACGGGTTGGGTTTGTTTTCAAAGAAAATTGACCTTTATCTCCTTGTTTTCCTGGTGCTTTTCTTGTGCCGGAGCTTTCCTCGCGATCCCCCGTTGACCACCTCCCGATCGGATCCTATCCTGCCTCTCGAAGGTTGAC
>CAZOYV010000113.1:0-11715 GCA_964584075.1 uncultured Rickettsiales bacterium
ACGGGATCGACGACGACTGCGACGGCGTCGGCGACAGCTACGACGACGACTGCGACGGGGGCGGCGACGACGACGACGGTCCCGGCAGCTGCTCGTGCAGCGAGGCGGCGGCCGCCGACGGCCACGCCGCCGCGACGGGGCTGTCGCTGCTGGGTACGCTGGGGATCCTGGCGCTGCGCCGCAGGCGCTAGCGGCGGCGGTCTTCCGACGAGCTCCGGTCCCGATCCGACGAGCGCGAACGGTCCTGCGAGGAGCGCTGGCGATCCCCGCTGGACGAGCGGCTGCGCTCGGAGGACGACGGACGGGCGGTTGCGGAGGCCTCCCGATCGCGGTCCCCGCCCCCGACGTCCAGGTCCCGCGCCGCGAGGCTCGAGCCAGACGGCACCGGCTCCCCGTCGGCGTCGACGGCGCCGACGGGCGCCAGCGGGGTCGCCGGCAGTCGTCCGGAGACATAGGGCTTCGGGTCGAACCACCCGTACTGCGTCGCGCACCAGTGGGCCCACGCCGAGGTGTCGGCCCCCACCGGCGGTCCGCCGGTGCACAGCGCCTCGCGCTGGGCCAGCCACTCCTGCAGGTGCTGCGCCATCGCGTTCTGGGGTTCGATCAGCGTCCACCAGCCGGCGTCACCCCCGGTCCGCTCGACCTGCGCTGCCGCGGCCTTCGCCACGGGCGGGTGGTGGGCGCACCCCCCGCTGGCCAGCACCAGCGCGATCGCCACCACGAGCGCGGTCCACCTCGCCATCGTCGCCCTCCTCCGGCCCCTCGCTGCATGATACGCGAGCGGCGGGATATCCCGAAGTCAAGAACGGCCGCCGAGGCGCCACAGCAGCGGCTCCACCGCCTCCGGCGTCGCCAGCGCCCCCTCCTCGACCACCGGCAGGTCCGGAAACCGCGCCCGGACCGCCCGCGCGAACAGGCCCCCGTCCCGCGCGACCGGCTCGCCGCCGGCGTCGAACACCGGCGTGCCGTCCACCCCGCAGCTCGGCGAGCGGGCCTTGAGCACGAACGCCGCCGGCCGCAGCGCCGCCAGCTCGTCCAGCCGCGGGGCGAGCCACGCCGCGAACCGCGCGGTGTGGTCGGTGCGATCCTCGATCACCACCAGCCGCGGCGCCGCCGGGTCGCCCTCGAGGCGCATCGGCGGACGGGGCACCGGCAGCCCGCACTCGACCTCCGGACACACCGGCACCAGCTCCGCGCCCGCCGCCAGGGCGCGGGCCAGCGCGGGCTCGCCCTTGTCGCGGCCGTCGTAGCGCACCCGCTCGCCGAGCAGGCAGGCGCTGATCACGACGCGGGGCCGGGTGCCCATCGGGGACCTCCAGACCCAGCGTACCGCATCGCAGGCGGGGCGATCCGGCCGTGGTACGATTCCCCCGCACACGGGAGGGAACCATGGAAGACCTCGGCGAGATCCTGATGATCGTGCTGTTCATGGGCGGCTCCGCCGTGCTGTTCGGCGGCATCATCTGGCTGGCGATCTGGATGCGGAAGAAGAACATCCAGAAGTGGCAGGCCTTCGCCGAGTCCCACGGCCTCGGCTGCCCCGACCCCGGGGTCTTCGGCCGCCCCGAGATCACCGGGCGCTTCCGCGGCCACAACGTGCACGTCTACATCTATTCCACGGGGGGCAAGAACAAGCAGACCTACACGGTCACCAAGGTCTACCTCGAGCAGCCCGCGGGGCTGGGGATGCGGGTCTACAAGGAGGGGTTCTTCTCCAAGGTCGGCAAGGCGATCGGGACCCAGGACATCCAGACCGGCGACCGCGAGTTCGACGACGCGGTGATGATCAAGGGCAACGACGAGGTGGGCGTCACCGAGTACCTCACCCCCGAGCTGCGCGCCGCGCTGCTGGAGCTGATCGCCCGCGAGCCGCAGATCGACTTCGACGACACCGGCGCCCAGCTGACGATGCGCGGCTGGGTCACCGACCCGTCGCGCCTCGGCGACCTGATGGAGGCGATGGAGCGGGTTTGCGCCATCGCCGACGGCGCCGCCCCCGAGAGCTCGGCGCAGGCCACGGCCGGCCCGGTCACCGGCGCCGGCTGGACCGCCGAGGCCCCGCCCGAGCCGGCGGGGGTCGGCGGGGGCTTCCGCGTGACCTCACTGCCCGGCGACGACGAGAACCGCTAGGAGCCTGCGCCGGCGCGCCACCAGCGCTGCGACCCCCAGCAGCACGACCCCCAGGCCCCCGGCACGCCGTCCCTGCGCCGTGGCGCACTCGCAGCCGTCGTCGCCTCCCCCGTCGTCGGTGGGCGGGGGCGGATCGGGGAGGCCCAGGTCGACGTGCACGTTGCCGCTGTTGCGGTGGTCGTGGTGGAACGACGACCACTGCACGTCGCCCCACGCCTTGCCGGTGGTGTCCCACGCGAACAGCCACCCGGCGCGGGTCCCGACCACGACCCCGAGCGAGCCGTCGCCGTCCAGGTCCCCCACCGTCGGCGACGAGGTGATCCACCCGCCGGTGGTCTTGGGCCAGCCGTCGGGCTCCTCGCCCTCCCAGTCGAACGCGTGCAGGAAGAACCCGCCGCTGCCGTTGAGCACCTCGGGGTGGCCGTCGCCGTCGATGTCGGCGACGGCGGGGTTCATGAAGAACTGGATGTCCTCCATCTGGCGCGGGAAGCCGCGGATGAAGCCGCCGTCGGCGGTGCTCCAGGCCCCCAGGATGTGGTCGAACTCGGCGCGCTTGCCGTCCACCACGATGCCGACCCCGAAGTCGGGGTCGATGCCGCCGTTGATCAGGTCGAGCACGCCGTCGCCGTCCAGGTCGGCGAAGGTCGAGCTGTTGACGCCGTGCAGCATCGCCGCGGCGCGCGCGTTGCTCACCGGGCCGTACTGGTCCTCGAAGTGGTCCAGCTGCACGTAGGGCTCGCCGTCGTAGGTCAGCACCATCCCCGGGTCGGCGATGGTCTGCAGCGCGATCTCCAGCGTCCCGTCCCCGTCCAGGTCGGCCAGCGCCGGCGAGGCGGTGGTGCCCTCGCCGACCATCGGCAGCGCCGCAGTGAACGCGCCGAACAGCGTCACCGGCCAGCCCTCGAGGTAGGCCCCGTCGGGGTGCAGGTTGCCGCTGCCGCGGACGGCGTAGCCCAGGCCGTAGGTGTTGCCCACGTGCTCGTTGGTCCCGACCACCACGTCTAGCTCGCCGTCGCCGTCCAGGTCGCCCAGCGCCGGGGTGCCGACGATGCGCGCCACCGGCAGCTGGTCCGGGCCCTCCCAGTCCAGCGCCACCGGCCAGCCGTCGACGTACGTGCCGTCGTCGTGCCAGGCGTACACGTGCCCGTCCATCGAGCCGAGCACGATCTCCAGCGTGCCGTCCCCGTCCAGGTCCCCCAGCGCCGGCGAGCTGCCGAACCCGCGGTCGATGACCCGCTCGGGGGAGGTGGACTGGGGATCGGACAGCAGCGGATCGCCGGACACCGGGAAGCCGTCCCGCGCGCTGCCGTCGGGCTCGAAGACGTGGACCCACCCGCGCAGCGAGGAGACCACGATCTCGACCGTGCCGTCGCCGTCGAGGTCGTCCACCGCCGGCGCCGTGAGGATCGCGCCGTACGCGGCGGGATCGACGGCGCCGCCGGCGAAGTGCTCGGCGTCCAGGTGGTTGGCCGCCTGGTCGGGATCGGCCTCCTCGAGCAGCTCGGTGGACACCGGCCAGCCGTCCAGCGGGTTGCCGTCCCCGTCGATGGCGTGGATCAGGCCGTCGGAGGTGCCGGCGACGATCTCCGCCACGCCGTCCCCGTCCAGGTCCACCGCCAGCGGGCTGCCCTCGATCGAGGCGCCGAGGTCGACGGGGAACCCGGCGCGGACGTCGGGGTCCTCGATCACCGAGACGGTCCGGCGGGCGATGGCCACGTCGCCGTCGGCGTCGGTGACCACCACGCGGACCGTGGCCATCCACCCGTGGGCCATCAGCGCGCGCGTGACGTTGTCGTCGTCGCGGGTCAGCTGGCGCGGGGCCTCGCGCTCGGCGGCGAGCACGTCGGAGACCGGCAGCTCCGCCAGGGTGCCCTCGAACGAGCCGCCGGCGACGTCGAAGCTCCCCAGCGGGACGAAGTCCTCGTCGCGGGGGTCGCCGCCCGGGGCCCACCCGACCTCGACGCTGGCGTCGCCGTCGCGCACGTCGATGCGGCCCTCGAACGGGATCACGCCCACCTCGGCGGCGTACAGCGGCGTGAACCACTCGGGGCTGTCGATCAGGATCGCGGGCGGGATCGCCCGGTCGAACACCGCCTCCACCGCGCGAGCGGCGTTGACCCGCCCGTAGTTGAAGTACATGTCGAAGCCCGGGTACGACGGGTACTTGTCGGGATCGGACCCGTCCCCGCGCGACTCGGGCACGTCGATGTCGTCGGCGGTCATCGTCAGCAGCTGGTAGATCTCGCCGGCGGAGAGCGGCGGCTCGAGCCCGGCCTCGAGCCCGGCCGAGGCCACCAGCCCGGCGACCCCCGCGATCATCGCGGTGCCCCCCGAGGCGCAGCCGGTGGACGACGCCGAGAGCTCGACCCGAGGGCCGAAGTTGGTGCAGTTGCTGAAGTTGAGGAACGTGGTGATCTGGTCGTCCTCGTCGTCGTCCTTGCGCACCGCCTTGACCGACAGCGCGTGGCGGTCGGTGGCCGGGACGTTGTGGTGGAACGAGGTCTCGTCGGCGGCGGCCTGGATCAGCGCCACGCCCTGGTCGTAGGCGTAGGCCATCGCCTGCTGGACGTAGCGGTCGTGGCCCAGCGCGCCCGAGGCGGCCTGCACCACCCTGGCCCCGCTGTCCACGGCGAACAGCACGCCGCTGCCGTAGTTGTCGCCGTCCATGATGAACGAGTCGCCGGTGCGCACGTTGAGCACCATGCAGTTGGGGCACACCCCGATGTCGCCGCCGTCGCCGCCCTCGGCGCACGAGGTCTCGGCCTCGAACGTGCCGTGGTGGTAGCGGGTGTCGTCGTAGGGGTCGTTGTCGTTCCAGTGGAAGTCCCAGCCGGAGATGTCGTCGACGTAGCCGTTGCCGTCGCTGTCGATGCCGTCGGCGAACAGCGGGTTGTGGATCAGGTCGGACGGCTCGAGCTGGCCGTCGGCGGCGTCGACGCCGTCGGCCGGATCGACCCGCGGGTCCTCGGCGTAGTCCTCGATGTTGAACACGCCGTTGCCGTCGAGATCCCACACGCCGGGGGTCGACACGCCGGCGGCGTCCTGGGGCTCGAGCAGCTCGCCGCGGTTGAGGTAGTGCTTGCGCCGGGTGTCGCCGTTGTCCCACTGGATCCCGCAGTCGAGCACGGCGATCACGACCTCGGGGGAGCCGGTGGTCGAGGCCCACGCGGCGTCGGCCCAGATCCCGCTGCCGAGGGACTGCTCGGCGGCGCGCACGTTGGGGTACTTGTCGGGGATGTAGGAGATCAGCTCCCAGTCCTGCCCCAGATCGGACGGGCAGTCGTCGGGCAGGTGGCTGCCGCCGCAGTCCGGGAACGTGGGCAGCGGGAACTCCGCCGCGGCCGGGCTCCCGATCGAGGCGAGCAGCAGCGCCGCCACGGCCGTCGTGGCCCGGGCGGACGCGGTGGTGTGGAACATCGAGCTCTCCCTCCTCGCGCCATCGCACCGTATACCACGTCGAGGCGAGGGCCGAGGGAGGAAGTCGGGATCAGGCGCCGGGCCGCTCCACCGCGTGGCCGAAGTAGGCGACCTCGAACGCGCCGAGCAGCTCGCGGAGCGCCTCGACGTGGGCCAGGTCGGTGGTCTGCTTGGCCTTCATCGCGTGGACCTGCATCGCGTGCAGCAGGTGGAGCTGGTTCAGGTACGCGTCCTTCTTGGCCGGGTCGTCCATGTCGGCGGGCCCGAGCCGCTGGGCCATGAAGTAGTAGGTCACGATGTGGATCAGCTCGTCGGCGTGCTGGTCCTTGTTGACCACCCAGCGCGTGATCTGGTTGTAGTCCTCGTCCTCGGCAGCCGACAGCGCCTCGATCTGCTTCATCGACTTCTCGATCGTGACGATGTGCTCCTCGATCATCAGGATCCGGGCCTCGTCGTCGTAGATCCCACACGGGATCTGACAGTGCGCCGCGGCGGCGGTCGCCCCCACCAGCGCGATGCCCAGCACCATGGTCCCCAGCGCGAACTTCGTCATCGTGTCCTCCGTCGGCTTCGGGTTGTCGTCCCCTCGGGTCTAGTCACGATCTCGCCGCGGCGAAACGGTTGCAGATTGAAACTCCGCCGTCGAGTTGTTTTCGTGTTGGCAGGTGGAAGTACGAAAATGAAACGCCCCGCTGGTGAATCGCGGCGGCCGTCCCCTCCCCTCCAGGCTTTTGATCGCAGGAAACCCAATGATTCCAGCTGCTTGAAAAAAAGATCCGAAAAAATCGGCCGAGGCCGAAATTCTGGCACTGCTCTTGCGACTACACCCAGACAAATCTGACGTTCCCGGCCCACACAAAGGCGGCCCCCCCTCCCCCTCATCCGCCGTGGGTCGGGAACGCGGAACACGACAATTCCTTGCTAGCGCACCGTAATCGGTGTTTGGCGGCCCCCCCTCCCCCTCATCCGCTGGCTAGCAAGGGATTGTTCGTTCCGTCCTTCCCGGACGACTTCCGCAGGAAGCACCTCGCCCGATGATGGGCGTCCGGGGGGACCAGCCGTCCTCCCCGGACAGAACCGCAGGAAGCACCTCGCCCGATGACGGGCGTCCGGGGGGACCTGCGTCGTCCCCGCGAGGGGCGCTCAATCCCCGAACCGGAACAGCCGACGCGCGTTGGCGCTGGTGACCTCGGCGACCTCCTCGGCCGGGACGCGCTTGAGCTCCGCCACGGCGCGGAGCGAGACGACGGCGTTGGCCGGCTCGTTGCGCTCCCCCCGCTCGGGGGCCAAGACGGGGCTGTCGGTCTCGAGCAGCAGGCACGACAGCGGCAGCCGCCGCACCAGCTTCTGCTTCTGGGGCGAGCGCACCACCGAGGGCGGGACCGAGAACAGGTAGCCGGCCTCGACCCCGGCCAGCGCGCGCGAGGCGCGGCCGTCGAAGGCGTGCATCAGCACCCGCGTCGCGCCGTGCTCGCGCAGCAGCCCGATGGTGTGGTGGCCCGCGGAGCGCGAGTGGACGTTGAGCGGCAGGTCCAGCTCGCGGGACAGCAGCGCGAACCCGGCCAGGAGCCGGCGCTGCAGCGCCCGGCCCTCGTCGTCCTGGGCCTTCCAGTAGTCGAGCCCGACCTCGCCGATCGCGACGAGCTCGTCCCGGTGGAGCCGGATCCGCGCGATCATCCGCTCGGCGGCGGACGCGTCGGCGTGCTCGGGGTGCAGCCCGATCGCCGCGGCGAGGCGCACGGGGCGCCCCGCGGACCGGCCGGCCGCCGCGAGCGCGAGCACCCGATCGGCGTCGCCCTCGTGCTCGCCGACGACCACCACGCGGCCCACGCCGGCGGCCGCGGCGCGCTGCAGGACCTCGGCGCGGTCGTGGTCGAAGGCGGTGTCGGCGAGGTGTGCGTGGGCGTCGGTCAGGGGCCGCATCGATCCTCCACGGGGTTGGAACCGCGGTCGGGATACGATAGTCCTTTCGGGTCGACGAGAGGACCCCGATGCGATCCTGGTTCGCCGCCACCGTCTGCTGCGCGCTGATCCTGGCCTGGCCCGCCCCGGGTCTCGCCCAGTCCAGGCTCGAGCACCTCGACCAGGAGGTGCGCGTCGCCGAGCGGGCGCTCACCGACGACGGCGTGTTCTGGCGGCTCGAGGTCCGCGATCGCTGCGTCGTCGAGGTGCGCAAGGTCGAGCTGACGGTGGCTTGCTCGCCGTGGCGCCCGCTGCAGCCGGCCGACGGCGCGCGGACCCTCGACTTCAAGGGCGAGGTGACGCTCCCCGACGGCAAGACCCCCAAGGTCCGCCGCCGGGGCGACGACCGCGGCGGGGAGGAGCACCGCGTGGTGGCGCGCCACCTCTCCGACCGGCCGGTCGAGGCCGAGGACGACTGGACGCTGACGCACCTGGCCGAGACCCCCGGCACGTGGTGGCTGCCGGCGGTGGAGATCGGCGCGCTGTACTTCGAGCCCGGGGCCCACGCGGCGGCCGCCGAGCAGTGGCTGCTGGAGCTGGCGCTGTCGTCGCGGGACACCACGCTGCGGTTCGAGGGCGGAGGCTCGGTGGCGGGCTCGACGCTGACCGCGGTGGAGCTGCTCCCCGCCGCGGCCGCGTGGCGCTGTGCGGCGCTGGACCGCTGGCTCGACGGCGGGCCGGCGCTGACCGCCGCGGACCCGCTGCTGGTGTGGTTCGACAACCTCGAGGAGGCCCAGCCGTCGTGCGGGGAGCGGGCCCAGCGGGCCCGGGAGGTGGCGTGCGGGGCCCGCGAGGACCTGGCACAGCAGGTGCTGGTCTCCCCGACCGCGGGGGCGATGCTCGAGCTGCAGCCGGTCTGCGCGGCCACGGCGACCAACTGCGGGTGGACCGGCGACGGCCCGATCGCCACCGCGATCGCGCGGCGCTACGAGTCCGCGGCGCGGCAGGGCAACGCCGCCGAGCTGCACCAGATCCGCGAGGCGTTCGGCCCGCTGATGGGCGACGCCTGGCTCGAGCAGGCGCGGTTCACCCTCGTCGCGGCGATGGACCGCCAGCTGCAGGAGCTGATCCAGCGGGGAGACACCCAGGGCGTACGGGCGTTCGTGCTCGAGCAGGGCGGGCTGCTCGGCGGGGAGTGGCAGGACGAGGCCCTCGCACGGTTCGCCTGGGTCGAGGAGCGGCGGGACCTGGCGCTCCAGGCGGTGCCCCCCAACCAGCTGGTCCACGCCGAGCTGCACCCCGCCGCGGGCCTGGAGCAGGTGATGCTCGTGGTCCCCGAGGACGGCACCGGGCTGCTCGACATCCGCACCCGGGACGGGGCCCCGATGGTCGAGCAGCGGGCCGACCGCGCCGCGTTCCACCTGATCGACCTCGACGGGGACGGGTACGCCGAGGCGATCCGGACCCAGGTGGCGCGCGACGATCCGGGCCTGCTCGAGATCAGCCTGCTGCGCGTCGAGGGCGACGACCTCGTCGCGGCGTGGACCGGGGTGTTCGAGGGCGGCCGCCCCACGCTCCCGACCGCGGCCAACCTGGTCCCCCGCGAGGGCCCCGGCTGGGGGTTCCTGGTGGCCTACCCCGAGTACCTGCCCGACCCCGAGTGCCGCGGCGCCGACTGCGGCCGGCGGGACCGGGCGATCGGCCACCGGATGTGGATCGAGTACCTGACCTGGGACGCCGAGGCCGGCGCCTTCGCGGCCAGCGCCCCGCCCCCCGGGATCGACACCCTGCGCGCCCCCGACGGCCGCAAGCTGCGCACCGGCGGGTACCACGAGCGTCTGCGCAGCGGGGTGTGGACCTGGTGGTACCCCGACGGCCGCAAGGCGATCGAGGGCGTCTACCGCGAGGGCCTGCGCCACGGGATCTGGATCGCCTGGCACCCCGACGGCACCGCGGCCGCCGAGCAGGACCACCGCGCCGGTCAGCCCGTCGGCGCCGGCGCCTACTGGGACGCCGACGGCAACCCGACCACCCGCGAGCAGCTGCAGCAGGCCCTCGGCCGCGAGGACCCGTTCTTCATCCCGTCGGTGTCGGAGGTCGCGCCGGCCGACCATCCCTGATCGGTGCACCGAATTCCCCTCAGCGGAACTTCGAGGGCCCACCACCCCCTCCTGGGCGTCCCGAGTTCCGCCCAGCGGAACTTCGAGGGGCCACCACCCCCTCCTGGGGGCTGGAGGTTCCGCTCCACGGAACGTGCGGGCCATCGGCGGCGCCCTGCCGCAGCGCGAGCCCACGGGCATCAGCCGGACCCGTCCCCGTCCCGATCCTCGGGCCGACGCGCCACCAGGTGCTTGTAGCGCGTGCCCGGCTCCAGGTACCGCCCCCAGTAGTGGGTCAGCGTGGTGTGGGCGAACAGCCAGTTGACCGGGCGCAGGCGGTTGGCGAGGTGGAACCCGTAGTAGGCCAGGAACATCGCCGGGTACCAGTACAGCAGCGAGACCGCCGTCCCGAGCCAGGTCCCCTCGAGATCGGCGAGCCAGGGCAGGTGGCGGCCCAGCACGACGAACAGCAGGTACCCTCCGCCGACGGTGCCGAGGTAGTAGACGATCACGGCCCACGACTGGCTCGCCTCGATCGCGTCGTGGGGGCACAGCGCGGCGCAGCGCATGCAGCTCTCGCAGCTGTAGCGCCAGAACGGGCGGGGGGCGCGCTCGCCCCACATCGCGATGGCACCGACGGGGCACGCCCTGGCGCAGACGCCGCAACCGTCGCAGCGGTGGTTGGCGAAGAACAGCTTGGCCAGGAAGAACCGCCCGGCCAGCAGGTAGGCCACCGAGACGGGCAGCGTCAGCGCCATCCCGATCCCCTCGTACAGCCAGTGCCGCAGCCGGTGGGCGTGGTGGCCGGCGAGCAGGCGGTCGGCCATCCGCTCGGCGCGGCCCCGGGTGCGGCCGATCACCGCCTCGATCGTGGCGGGCCGCTGGATCGGGTGCAGCGAGTACCAGTTGGACGGCATGTCGAACGCGTCCAGCGCCCGGATCCGGTAGCCCTTGCACAGCAGGATCAGCGCCAGCACGAAGGTGCAGCTCGCGGACAGCCCCGGCACGTAGACCGGCCCGAGCTTGAGCCGCCCGCGGGTGGCGAAGCAGAACGCCGGCGTACCCGGCCGCCGCGGCATCCGCAGCGCGAACTTCAGCGCGTGCCACGGGGCGGTGAAGCCGTGGGCCGGCGCGCCGAGCCCGACCAGCTCGTCGGCCCCGCCGCGGATCACCTCGCCCGGCCGGGCGCCCTCCATCGGGTGCACCTCCGCGGGGATCCCGGCGGCCTCGGCGCGCTCCGCCACCCAGCGGGCCACGCGCAGCGTGTTGCCCGTGCCGCTGGTGACGTGGATCACGACCCGCCGCGGGCTCATCCGTCCCTCCTCAGGATCCGCACCAGAACGAACACCTTCCACCAGAGAGCCCATCCGCACACGGCCGGCCCCCGCTCCCGGTCGGCCGCTCCCGGTCGGCCGCTCCCGGTCGGCCGCTCCCGGTCGGCCTCCGTCGCCCGCCATGGACCCGAGACCCACACGTCCTCGCCAGAGAACTCCCGATCGCCAGCCGCCGACTGCCCGCCCCGGGCCCTACCCCTCCCGCGGCTCCACCTCCACCCCGATCAGCTGGGCACAGGCGTCGGCCAGCTGGGTCGCGGCGTCGGCCTCGCGGGCGGGGATCTGGGGCAGCAGCACGCAGGGGGGGCCGGCCTCGGTGCGGGCCAGGACGCTCCACACGCTGGAGCCGGGGGCGGTGGGGCCGACCTCGACGGCGCGGATCGCGGCGAACGGGACCGGCTCGGGGAGCTGGGACGAGATCACCTGGTGGTTCAGCACGTCGATGCCGACGCGCGTGGCCTGGACGAGCTTCTTCGACAGGGCCAGCGAGGCGATGCCGACCAGCCACGACATCGCGCTGCCCAGCGAGACGAACGCCAGCAGGGCGGTGCGGACGGTGGCGGAGTCGCCGCCGAGCAGCCACCAGGCCGCGGCGATGCCCCACAGCGGCAGCGGCAGGATCAGCCACAGGGCGGCGCGGCGGACGAACAGGCGCCGCGGCAGGTGCAGGATCAGTCCGTCGTCGCGCGTGTCGACGTAGTCGGCCAGGGTCTCGGGGACGGCGGGCATGGGGTCAGGAGCGGTCCTCGTCGGACCCGTTCTCGTTCTCGATCTCGGTCTCAAGGCCGCCACCCTCAGCTCGATCCCGACTCGCACCCAGCGCCCGATCCGCT
>CAZOYV010000113.1:11815-24816 GCA_964584075.1 uncultured Rickettsiales bacterium
CTGCCCGATTCGCCCCCGTCGCCCCGCCACTCGGCCGTTCTCCCTGATCGCCCCCTTCGCCGTGATCCGCCCCCTCGTCGCTTTGAAACCCCGATCCACAGGACTCGGGCTCAAGGCCGCCACCCTCAGCTCGATCCCGACTCGCACCCAGCGCCCGATCCGCTACCGAAGCTCCAGGAGGCACGGGCTGCCCTGCCCGATTCGCCCCCGTCGCCCCGCCACTCGGCCGTTCTCCCTGATCGCCCCCGTCGCCGTGATCCGCCCCCTCGTCGCTTTGAAACCCCGATCCAGAGGACTCGGGCTCGGACTCGGAAGGCTCGATCGCCTCGATCTCCACCCCCGTCTCGGGCCCCAGCAGGTCCTCGGCCAGCTGCCGCTCCTTGCGCTTCTCGAGCCACTCCGAGACCAGCAGGAACACCGGGAAGCTGAGGAACGCCAGCCCGAACGCCTGGGTCCCGGCGCAGAACATGCCGCGCTTGCCGGCCTCGAGCACGCCGGCGAGGTGGAACACGCCGTTGCACAGCAGCAGCGCCGCCGCGGCCCAGGCGGCGAACCCGGTCCGGTCCAGCTTGCGCCCGGGGATGAAGAAGATCATGAGCACCAGGTAGTAGTACCGGCTCATCGTCATGATCGAGAAGATCAGCAGCATCCCCAGCGGGATCGTCCAGGCGTCCTCGTCCTTGCCGCGCCACATCGCCACCAGCGCCAGCGCCACGAACAGCACCTGCAGCGCGCGGTTGCGCACGATGTGGTCGTGCCACGCCTCCTTGCGCGAGGTGAAGCCGCTGTGGGCCGACCACGGGTGGTCGGTGACCGCCAGCCGGATGCCGAACTTGTTGCCGTCGAAGCGGATGAACTCGGCGTGCATCCCGATGTTGGACAGGAAGTCCCTGGTCGAGCTCGGCCCCTGGCCCTGGGTCAGGCCGAGCAGGCCGAACAGCGTGCAGGCGACGGCGAAGGTGATCACGAACGAGCCCCACTTGGGGGGGACCCGGCGCCGGCCGGCGCGCCAGTCGCGGATCGTGTCGCGGATCCAGGCCACCAGGGGACCGGCGAAGAAGAACAGCGGGAAGATGCGCCACATCGTCGACACGGCGAGGAACCCGGCGGACGACTTCCAGTGGCCGGCGCGGTACAGCGACATCGCCACGATCAGCGCCGCGAGGTGGAAGAACCCGAAGTAGGTCGCGATCAGGTGGCCCTCGTTGTAGTAGGCCGTCCCGAAGAAGATGAACGCCAGCAACGGCGCGTCCGGGCCACACAGGATCCCGCACACGATCAGCGCCACGAGCAGGAAGAACAGATCGGCGTGGCGGACGATCAGGAACTTCAGCTCGTCGCCGACCATCACGTGCTGGGCCACCGCCCCGGGGATCGTGTTCCACACCGGAGGCGGGTTGAAGCCGTGGTCGTTGAGGATCCGGTTCCACTTCCTGTAGTCGCCGAACTCGCTCATCGCGGTCCAGTCGGCCTTGAACTCCTCCCAGCGCTCGGCGGTGAAGGTCTCGTCGAGCTCGGCGCGGGCGATGCGCAGCGCCTCCTGTCGGGACTCGAAGGTGTAGTCGTCGAGGTTGCGGACCCGCCGGAGCTGCTCGGTGTCGCCGATCCCGGTCTCCTCGTCGGCGAGCAGCGTGAAGCGGTACAGGCCGCGGTAGCCCAGCTCCTCGAAGTACTTCGACCCCAGGAAGTAGTGGTACGTCGACCAGCTGCGCTTGGTCCAGAACCGGTGCATCTGCTTGTGCATCGTGCCCAGGTAGGTGCACGCGGCGAGCAGGATCAGCGCGACGGTGACGATCCAGGTGGGCTTGCCCTGGCGCTGCAGCACGTACTTGAGCACCACGGCGATGGTGGCCAGCAGGCACAGCACCAGCTGCAGGCGGTGGGGATCGAGGTCCTGGAAGAAGTCGATCACAGCCGCCCATTCTGGCGGAAACCGGCGCGGCGGTCCACGGTCGGTGTGGCGCGCGGTTGACCCTGGCCGTCAGGGCTCCCTACCATCGATCGCGGAGGTCCCGTGAGCCCCGAGCGCGCCCGCGCCTGTGTCGTCGTGTTCGGCCGCGAGCCGCGGCCGGGGCAGGTCAAGTCCCGGCTGGCCGACGGCATCGGCGAGCGCCCCGCGGCCCGGGTGGCCGAGGTGCTGCTGCGCCACACCCTCGACGCCGCGCTGCGGACCGGGCTGCCGGTCTGCCTGGCGCTGTCCGACGAGCCCTCCGCGGACTTCGCCTGGCCGGCCGGGATCGACGGCGTGATCCAGCGCGGCGCGGACCTCGGGGAGCGGATGGAGGGCTGCTTCGAGGATCGCTTCGCCGCCGGCTTCGAGCGGGTCGTGCTGGTCGGCACCGACATCCCCGGGCTGCGTGCCGCACACCTGCTCGCCGCGCGCGGCCGGTTGACGGCGGTCCCCGTCGTGCTCGGGCCGGCCGACGACGGCGGCTACTACCTGGTGGCCCAGCGGGCGCCGGGGGCCTCGCTGTTCCGGGACGTCCCGTGGTCCTCGCCCGACACGCTGGCCGCCACCCGCCGCCGCATCGAGCCGCTCGGGCTGTTCCACCGCGAGCTGGACCCGCTGTACGACATCGACACCGCCGAGGACCTCGCGCGCGCCGTGGCCGACGAGGCGCTCCCCGCGCCGCTGCGGGACGCGCTGCGCGAGGCATGGGAGGCCGACCTGCCGTGATCCGCACCACCACCACCCTCGCCCTGCTGTCCTTGCTGCTGCTGACCGTGCCGTCGTGCCGCGAGGGACGCGCGCAGGGCGCCGCCGCGGCGGAGGCCGGGACCGCGGCGGGAGCCACCGGCGACGTCCACGCCGACGCCGCGGCGTTCTTCGCGACGCAGCCCGAGGACTTCCGCCCCCTGGCCCACCCCGCCGTCCCGGCGGGGCTCGAGGCGATGGACGCGGGGACCTGCGGCGGCTGCCACCAGGACCAGCTCGCCGAGTGGCGCGACAGCATCCACGCCCGCGCCTGGGACGACGACCAGTACCAGGCCGAGCTGCACAAGGACCCCGCGATCCGGTGGATCTGCATCAACTGCCACCTGCCGCTGTACGACCAGCAGGCCCGGCTGCCCGTGGGCCTCGCCGGCGACGACCTGCGCAAGCCGACGCTGGTGGACAACCCGGGCTACGACGAGAAGCTGCGCGACGACGCCATCGGCTGCGCCGCGTGCCACGTCCGCGACGGCCACGTCGAGGGTCCCACCGGGGTCGCCGACGGGGCGCCGCACGCCACCCGCAAGAGCCCGGACCTGACCACCGCGGCGTTCTGCACCCGCTGCCACGGCGTCGAGGTCACGGTGGAGCAGCTGGACCTGGTGTGCGCCTTCGCCACCGGCCGCGAGCACGACTCCTGGGTCGCGGCCCAGCCCCCCGGCGAGGCCAAGACCTGCCAGGGCTGCCACATGCCCGTGATCGAGCACCGCCGCTGGGTCGGGGCGGCCCCCGCCCCCGGCGAGGCGCACTCGTTCCCCGGCTCGCTGATCCCCAAGCGCCCGTCGGACACCGAGGCCTTCGCCCGCTGGCAGGAGGTGTTCCCCGAGGGGGTCGAGGCCCGCGTGGCGTTCGAACCCGCCGACCCCGCCCCCGGCAGCCAGGCGACGGCGGTCTTCACGGTGCACAACGTCCACGCCGGCCACTCGGTCCCCACCGGCGACCCCGAGCGCTACCTCGACGTGAAGATGGCGGTGCGTGACGGAGCGGGGCAGGCGCTGGCCGAGCAGGCCGAGGTGATCCGGGTCAAGTTCCGCTGGCACCCACCCCCGCCGGAGAAGCTGTACGACAACCGCCTGACCCACGGCGAGGCGCGCACCTTCCGCGTGCCGTTCCAGGTGCCCGCGTCGGGCGCCGCGTCGGCCACCGTCGAGGTGGACAAGTACCGCATCGACCAGGAGGCGCTGGAGTACCACGATCTGGTGGGCGTGGTCGTCCCCGGCCGCCCCTCGGTCCGCGCCGAGGCGCGGCTGGAGTGACCCTCGCCGCGCCCCGGCCCCCGGGGACAGACTGAATCGACGGACCCCCAGGAAAGGACTTCCCATGTCGCGTCCGATGACCGCAGCGCTACTGCTCGCCGCGCTGGCCACCCTCGTCCTGCTGCCCACCGGGGCCACCGCCTCGCCCCCCGGCTGCACCGCCACCAAGAAGCTCGCCGACGTCGAGAAGGCGACGAGCTACGTCGAGGTCGGCCGGGTCCAGACCCCGGCCCACGGGGAGCTGATCGTGCAGTGCATGGGCGACCCGCTGCAGTGCCGCGCCAAGCGCGCCGACAACGGCAAGATCCTCGCCGCCACGGTGGAGCTGAGCGCCACCACGCCCAAGCAGGTCGAGTACACCATCGACGCCACGGGCGTGGGGAAGATCGGCCTGACGTTCCCGGCCGAACCGGCTGGGTTCCACAAGGGACCGTTCGCCGCGGGGGCGCGGGTGGAGCTGCTCGCCCTCGACGACGCCGGGCAGCCCGGGCCGCCCGTGCTGACGACCCGCACGCTCGACGACCGTGGCAGCTACGTGCTGGACACGGCGTACCGCGGGCCGGCGCTGGTGCGGGGCACGGGGCGCAGCTACGACGAGGCCCGGGGAGTGATGCTGGCGGGTCCCATCGAGCTGTGCGCGGTCGTCGAGATCGACGGTGCGACGCCCCACGTCAACGCCGTGACCCACCTCAGCGCGCCGCGGGTCCTGTCCCGCGTCCAGGACGGGGAGGACTACGGGACCGCGATCCGGGGCGCCGAGGCGGAGCTGCTGGCGGCCCTGGCGGTCGACGGGGAGGCCGGCGCCGCGCTCCCGGGGCGCGAGATGGACCTGCTCGAGGGCGAGGCCAGCGCGCTGCTGCTGGCGCTCTCGGCGCGGATCACCGCGGCCGCCGCGCGGCGCGCGGACGCGACCGGCGACGCCCCCCACGTGGCCCTGCAGGGGTTGCTCGACGAGCTCGCCGCCGACCTGGCCGACGACGGTCTGCTGGAGCCCGTCCTCGCCGATGAGCTCGCCGCGGCGGGACGGGATCTCGATCCCCGGGCGACCCGGGACGAGCTGGAACGCCATCTCTCCACCCGGTGACTCCGGTCACCGGCGCCGCAGCCGCGGCCGCACCCGCTCCGACAGCGCCACGCGCACCACCGCGGCCGGCATGATCACGCCGGCGCGCAGCACCGCGCGCAGGTCGCCGCTGACCTTCGAGGTGCCGCCGATCCGCCGCCGGTGGCGCACCGGGACCTCGACGACGCGCAGGCCCCGGGCGTGGACCCGCATCTGCATCTCGGCGGTCCAGCCGTAGGTCCGGTGGCGCATCCGCAGGTCTCGCATCACCCCGGCGCGGATGGCGCGGAACGGCCCGAGATCGCGCCAGCGGCGTCCGGTGAGCGCGCCGATCAGGGCCAGCAGGAAGGCGTTGCCGAGGCGCTGGGGCAGGGTCGTGGCGCCCTGCTCGGCGACGTCCCGCTGCCCGAGCACCAGGTCGGCGCCGTGGCGGAACGGCTCGAGCAGGCGCCGCAGGTCCGCGGGGTCGTCGGCGCCGTCGCCGTCCATGAACACGACGATCCCCTCGCGGCCGTGGCCGGCCAGGCCGGCGAGCAGGGCGTGGCCGTACCCGCGGCGGGGCTCGCGGACCACCACCGCCCCCGCGGCGCGGGCCTCGGCGGCGGTGCCGTCGGTGGAGCCGTTGTCGACGACCACGACCTCGTCCACCACGTCGCGGGGCAGGGCCGCGACCACGCGGCCGATGTTGCCCTCCTCGTCGAGGGCCGGGATCAGCACGGTCACCCGCTGGTCATCCCACATCGGGCTCCCCTCCCGCGGCGCGCCGGCGGCGCCAGGCGCGGACCACGTCCACCGTCACCGCCGCGGCCAGCAGGCCCCACTCCAGCGCCAGGAACCCGGGCGGGACGCGCCACGGCCCGCCCTTCGCGTGGGATAGCAGCACGGTCTCGGAGATGGCCACGATCCCGCCGAGCAGCAGCGGCGTCCAGCCGCCGACCACGATCCACGGGACCAGCACCAGCGCCAGGTACCAGGGGTAGACCGTCGGGGCCAGCAGGTAGTAGCCGCCGGCCGCCACCAGGAACCGCGTCTCGGCCCGCCAGCTGCTGCGCGTCCAGGCCACCACGGCGACCCCGGCCATCGCGGCGTAGCCGATCCAGCGCGCGGTGAACGGATCGCCCCCCGCGAGCACCTTGATCACCCGGTACGCCGCGCCGTTGAACTCCCACTCGGCCAGGTAGTCCAGCGTCGAGCCCAGCAGGGCGCCGCCGGCCCCCGCGTAGGGCAGCGTGCACAGCGCGGCGGCGGCCGCCGCCCCGGCGGCGAGCAGGGCCGCGTCGCGCCAGCGCCGGCGCCAGATCAGCGCCGGCAGCGCCACGATCGCCAGCGGACGCACCAGCGCCGCGATCGCCACCGCCGCGCCGGCCACCCCGGGCCGCGTGCGGTGCACCGCCAGCGCCAGCGCCAGCCACGGCAGGTACAGCGCGTCGAGGTGCATCCCGACCATGTGCTGCACCGCCAGCAGCGGCGACAGCGCCAGCAGCACCGCGTCGCCCCCGCGGCGCCCGGCGCGGCGCAGCGCCCACCACAGCAGCGGCACCGCGGCCAGGTCGTGCAGCAGCAGCACGCCCTTCCAGCCGAGGAGGCCCGCCGGCTGCAGGCGATAGCCGACCCAGAACCAGCCCTGGGCCACCGGCGGGTAGCAGGTGGGCAGCCACGGCCGGTACACCCGCTCGTACCACGGCCCGGCGCGCAGCGCGGCCAGCTCGTCGGCGCGCGGGGCGAAGCGGTAGGGGTTGATCCCGGCGTCCTGGACCTGGCCGTCCCACAGGTAGCGGTAGGCGTCGACGGTCCCCTCCAGCGGCTGCCCGAACAGCACCAGGTGGACCGCCAGCGCCCCCAGCAGCAGCAGCCCCAGCTCGGCCGCCGGGCCCAGGCGCCAGCGGCGCGTCGCCCACCACGCCGGGGCCAGCAGCGCCGTCCCGCCGACCATCGCCCACAGGTGCTGCATCGCGCCCAGCTGCGCGGACAGCCCCCACGCACCGATCTCGGCGAGGCCGAGCCAGGCGACCAGGGCGATCACGGAGAGGAGGTAGACGGCGACGGGCACCCGCCGGATTCTCTACCAGCTGCCGTTGAGCTGCCAGTCGTAGTCGAGGTACTCGACCCTGACCTCCTCCCCGGCGATGTCGGGGTCGACCAGGTGGGCGGCGAAGAACCCCCGGATCGCGGCGGTCTCGTCGTCCCCGCCGACGACCGCGGCGTAGCGCGCCACGAAGTCGGCGCCGAACCACTCGAAGATCCGCGAGACACGGAGCGTGCGGGTCTCCGGGTCCCACCGGTTGCGCTCCTCGTCATGGGCGAAGCGCTTCGCGGCGCGGGCCATCATCGGCTGCAGGTTCGCGGCGGTGTAGGCGCGGTCCTCCAGGATCGGGCAGCTGCGGGCGCCGCACACCAGTGCCACGTGGAGCCACGGATCGGGGTACCGCTCGCGCAGGATCTGGTGCTCGACGTGGTCCAGCGTGACCCGCTGCCCGGCGACGTCGTGCTCGATCGCGCTCCACACCCCGTCGATGTCGCGGATGCTGTCCACCGGGCCGCGCCGCACCAGGGTGGCGACGGTCAGGGCGTTGTACGCGTTGATCCACAGCGCCATCGCCTGCTCCCGGGAGAACCCGGCCAGCTCCTCGGGCTTCACCGCCGCCAGCGACGCGAGGTAGGTGTCGAGCTCGGCGGGATCGTCGCGGATCGCGCCGTACTGGACCCAGCCGTCCTCGACGTGGGCCTGCAGCACGGCGTCCCAGCGGGCGTGGTCGTGGTCGAACGGGGCGGCCCCCGCGACGGTGGTGAGCAGCAGGGCCACGGCGAGCGTACCCGGGGTGGCGGCGTGGGCGGCGACGATCCGGCGTTCGTGGGGGGCGACCATCGTGGGCCTCCTTCCCCGTGGAGTGTAACCGAACCGCCACGCGTTCCAGCGCGACTGGACGGCCCTGCCCCCGTGGGCCAGACTCGGGCGCGGGAGGTGAGCGGCGATGGCGAGCGCGGGCACGGTGCTGCTGACCGGAGGAGCGGGGCTGCTGGCCCACGACCTGGCGCCGGCGCTGCGGGCGGCGGGCCACGCGGTCGCGACGCGGACCCACGAGCAGCTGGACATCGCCGACGCCGGGGCGGTGGCCGCGGCGCTGGACGAGGCGCGCCCGGAGGTGGTGGTCAACGCCGCGGCGTACACCGACGTGGACGGCGCCGAGCGGCACGCCGGCGAGGCGGAGCGGGCCAACGTCCGCGGCCCCGAGGTCCTGGCGCGGGCGTGCGCCGCACGCGACCTCGTACTGGTCCACCTCTCCACCGACTACGTGTTCGACGGCGAGGCCGGGCGCCCGTACCGCGAGGACGATCCGCCCCGGCCGCTGGGGGTCTACGGCCGCACCAAGCTGGAGGGGGAGCGGCGGGTCCGCGCCGCGCTGGCCGGCGGCCACCTGATCGTGCGCACCTCCTGGCTGTACGGCGCGCACGGCCGCTGCTTCCCGCGCGCGGTGCTGCGCAGGGCGATGGCTCGCCAGGTGCTGGACGTGGTGGCCGACCAGGAGGGCTGCCCGACCTGGACCGTCGACCTCGCCGGGGCCACGGTCGCGCTGATCGCCGCCGGCGCCCGCGGCACCGTCCACGCCGCCGCGCCCGAGCCGGTCAGCCGCCACGGGTGGGCCGAGGCGCTGGTCGTGGAGGCCCGCCGGCACGCGCCCCTGCGGGCCACGCAGGTCCGTGCCGTCCCCACCGAGCTCCCCCCCGGCTCGGCGGTGCGGCCCCGCCGGACGGTGCTGGACGGCGCCCGCCTGCGCGAGCTGACCGGGCTGGTGCTGCCGTCCTGGCCGTCGCGCCTGGCCCCGTTCGTCCGGGCGATGCTGGCGACCGGCGCCAGCCTGGTGCTGGCGCTGGCGCTGACCGCGGGCCTCGCCACCGCCGGCGGGTGTGGAGGCTGCCCGCTCTACCCCCCGGTCCACAAGGCTCCGGCGATGCCGGTCGCGGTCCCCGTCACCGCCGCGCCGGCGGCGCCGCGCGACGCGCTGGCGGACCTGCGGGTCCGGATCGACGGCGCGGGGTTCACCGTCTCGACGTCCGAGGGGTCGCTGGGCAACGCCTCGGGAGAGCCCGGGCCGACGGTCCCGTGCCGCGAGCCGGGCTGCCCCACCGTGGAGAGCTACGACCTCGAGGCGCTGCGGCGCGTCCTCGCCGAGGTCGAGGACCAGTACCCCGAGACCGACTCGATCCTGATCGAGGCCGACGCCGCCGTGACCTACGAGGTGGTCGTGCTGGTCCTCGACGCCGTCCAGGCGGACGGCGGGCGGAGCCTGTTCCCCAACGTGTCGCTCGCCGTCGACGGCGACCTCTGAGCGGGCTCACGGTCCGGGCTCCCACATCGCCCACGAGCCGGCGTAGGCGGCGCAGTCCCCACCGGCGAGCGCCTCGCGCTGGTCGGCGCAGACGCCATCGACCCAGCTTCGACCCTGCTCGGGGCCGTCCCGATCGATCGCCAGCTGCTGTTGCTCGAAGAGGAACGTCGCGCACCAGTTGTCGAAGTCCGCCGGGTCGGTGTAGCCCAGCCCCTCGCCCCAGGCCTGGTCCCACTCGTCGAGGCAGCCCTCGACCACGGCGAGGGCCTCCCCGCACAGCGGCTCGCAGGCGGGCGGGGGGGTGTCGCAGCCCGACCCCACCAGCCCCCACGCGGCCAGCGCGACGATGCCCAGCGCGATCCGGGTCCTCACGGCGATCCCCTCCCCTCTCCGGGCAGCGTGCCGCGCAGCGTCACCAGCACCACCCGCCCGGGCAGCGGGTAGCCGAGGAAGTCGGTCAGCGGCTGGACCACCCGCGCGCCGTCGTCGGGGTTGAGCGGGTCGCGGGGCACGACCTGGACGCGGCGGTCGGTCAGGTTGCGGATCTCGAGCTCCAGCGCCGGCCAGCGCGGCCCCGGCTGGAGGCGCAGGAACACCCCGTGGAGCGAGCGCGGGGCGGCCAGGTTCCAGTTGGTCGCGTCCCAGTAGTTGCCCGCGGTGTAGCTGAAGGTGTAGCCGGCGCGCACCACCTCGCGCCAGTGGACCTCGGCGCCCAGCGTCAGCTCCGCGGCCGGCAGCCGCGGCAGCTGCTTGCCGACGTACGCCGCCTGCCCCTCGAGCACCTCGCTGGCCAGGCCGGTGAACGCGCCCCGCAGGTCGACCACCCGGCCCAGGCGGGCCTCCACGGCGGCCTCGACGCCGAACACCCGCGTGCGCCCGTGGTTCACCGGGATCTGGGTCCGCTGGGCGTTCTGCACGAACACGATCGTGTCCCGCGTGTCGCGCCAGAACACGGCGCTCTCCGCCGCCAGCGCCGCCGGCCCGCCCCGGGGCGTCTCGGCCCGCACGCCGGCGTCCCACGACCACCCGTGCTCGGGGACCAGCTCGTCGTTGCCGACCACCACGCCGCGGTCGCCGAACAGCTCGAGGAAGTCCGGGGGACGGAAGAACCGCCCCGCGCTGGCCTTGATCGCCAGCGGGGGCAGCGGCCGCACCAGCAGGCCGATCCGCGGGGACAGCGCGGCGACCCCCGGGCCCGCGGCGGCCTCCTCCGCGGCCGTGCCGGACGGCGCCGCGGCGAGCAGGCGGTCGTCCAGCAGGTGCAGCTGCGCCGCCGGCGAGATCCGCACGCGATCCCCCGCCAGCGACAGGTCGTCCGAGACGCCGAGCACGGCGGCGACCCGCGCCCGCGGTTCCCCCGCGCCCGCGTCCGGGCCGGCGCCGCCGGGGTGGTAGCCCTCCACCCGCAGCTCGGCGGACAGCCCCAGCGCCATCCACGCCAGCGGGACCCAGCTGCCGTGGACCAGGGCCGTCAGCCCGTGGTGCTGGTCCGTGGAGTCCTGGCGGCCCACGCCCAGCTCGCCCAGCGGGTCGCGGTAGCGCTCGCGGCGGGCGCGCCACGACATCCGCGTGCGCACGCCGAGCAGCGGGTGGGGCCGCCCCTCGAGCTGGGCCAGCAGCAGGTTGTCCACGACGCCCAGCCGGGTCTCCGCCGCCGGGTCCTGCCCGATCCCGGGGAGCCCCTGCTCCCGCGCGGTGACCGCGTCCTGCAGGGTCCAGCGCAGCGCCCGGCGGCCGACGCGCAGCCGGGCCCGGGCGTCGACCTGCAGCACGTCGGCGTTGCCGCGCGTCCGCGTGCGGTCGTCGAACAGGTTGTAGGGCGTGCCGCGGTCGTCGAGGTAGCGGTAGTCGTTGCGGCTGGACAGCACCTCGCCGGCGAGCACGACGTCCAGCGGCGCGGCGCGCGCCCCGCGGCCGGCCCGCCCGGCGACCCCCGCCCGGGCCGAGGCCCGCGCGGTCCAGTGCGAGCCCGCGGTCAGCTCGAAGCGCGGGGCGGGGACCTCCCCCGGGGCGGTGACCAGGTTGACCACCCCCCCCATCGCCGCCGAGCCCAGCTCGACCGGCGCCCCGCTGCGGTAAACCTCGATGCGCTCGAAGGCGTCCAGCGGCAGCTCCGCGAGGTTGACCGCCGAGCCGCCGTGGGGGTTGAGCGGCACGCCGTCGACGTAGACCTCGACCTGGCGGGCCGCGCTGCCGCGGATCGCGATCGTGCTGAAGTCCCCGAGCCCCCCGAGGCGGTGGACGTGGACCCCCGCCGCCGATCCGACCACGTCGGCGAGCTCGGCCGAGGCGGGCAGCCGCTCGTCGACGGGGATCACCGTCACCGACGCGGCGGTCGCGGCCGGCTCCGGGGCGTCGTCGCGGGCCTCCACGACCTCGACGACGACCTCGCCCTCGTCGCGCGGCTCGCCGTCGTCCTCGCCGGCGACGGCGGCGGCGGTGGTGACCGCCGCCAGCAGCCCGGCGGCCCAGGCGAGACCGGATCGGGCGCGGGAGGTCAGGGATCGCTCCAGCTCAGCGGTCGGCGCGGGCGGTGGGGCGGCCGATCACGGGATCGCCGCCGCGTGCACGACGGCCACCGCGTCCAGGTCGTAGCCCCCCGTGGGCGCGCCGTAGGCGGCGTTGGCCCCGGAGTCCCGGACGCGCACGAAGCGGGCGCGCTCCACGCCGAGGTCGGCCAGGTCGTAGGGATCCCCGCCGGCCAGCGCCGGGTCGGTGGGGTCGAGGCCGTTGTCGGGGTGGCTGTAGACCGGCTGGGTGCCGCTGCAGCCCGGGAAGCCGCCGTCGGCGTCCAGCGGGTCGCAGGGGAACTCGTGCCACGTCGCGCCGTCGGGGCTGACCGCCACGACGCCGGTCTCGATCCAGCCGGTGAACGGGTTCTCGAACACCAGCAGGTCGATCCCGGGCCCGTCGACGACCTCGACGTCGAGGAACTCCAGCACGATCACGCCCTCGAGCCCCAGGCTCAGCACGTCCGTCGAGCCGGCCCCGTCGCCCATCCCGTGGGGCGGTCCGAGCACGATCGCGGGCAGCCCGCCCTCGCCGAACCCGGCCCCGTCGCCGGGGAGGAACGACACCACGGCATCGGCGAAGGGATCGTCCCCGCCGTCGTCGTCCCCCGCGTCGTCGTCGCCGGCGTCGTCGTCACCGGCGTCGTCGTCGCCGGCGTCGTCGTCCCCCGCGTCGTCGTCCCCCGCGTCGTCGTCGACCGGGGGGGGATCGGAGACCTGCGGGCCACACCCCAGGCACAGGGGCACCCACCCGACGGCGACCGCCAGCAGCCATCGCTCGATCCGGACCATGGAGACCTCCGCGGACGATCCCGGAGAGGCCGGCAGGCTGCGCGAGGGGACGCACGGCTGGCCTGGCCCCACACCCCGGGGACCGGTCCGCACGGTGACGGCAGGCAGGTTTCCTGACTCCCGGATCGCCCTACTCCCGGGCCCTTCCCACGCGTTCCCGCGCAGTGGGATGTCCCCGGTTTCGTCCCCGGCTACAGTGGCGGGGGCCGTGCCGGCGTCGCACCGGCTTCCCTGTTCGGCCCGCCCCGGACTGGGCGGGGCCGCACCTGCCGCCCGTTGGACGCCGTGATCCTGCGCGGCGCCGCCGCCCTCGTCAAGGCCGATCCTGCTGCGTGTATC
>CAZOYV010000114.1:0-24732 GCA_964584075.1 uncultured Rickettsiales bacterium
GCGCCCGGGGCCGCGGGCAGCGCGGCGGTGACCCGCGCCACGACCTCGTCCGGGATCCCCGGCCCGTCGTCCTCGACCACCAGCGCCAGCTGCGCCCTCGACGGCCGGGCCTCGAGCCGGATCGTACCTCCCGCGCGTCGCGCCGCCACCGCGTACTTGACCGCGTTCTCCACCAGCGGCTGCAGCACCAGCCCCGGGACCGGGGTCTCCAGCACGCCCTCGTCGACGTCCCGCTCGACCCGCAGCCGCGCCCCGTGCCGCGCCCGCTCCAGCCGCAGGTAGCGGTCCACGGCGTCCAGCTCCTGCCGCAGCGGAACGACCCCCGACGCCGAGCTCCTCAGGCTGTAGCGCAGCAGGTGCGCGAGATCGCCGACGAACTGCTCCGAGGTGTCGGGATCGCCGTGGACCAGCTCGGCCAGCGTGTTCAGCGCGTTGAACAGGAAGTGGGGGTTGATCTGGGCCTGCAGCGCCCGCAGCCGCGCCGCCAGCTCGGCCTGGCGCAGCGCCGCCAGCCGCGCCTCCTGCGCCGCGATCTCGCGCTGCAGGCGGCGGCCCGTGACCACCAGCCCGGCCAGCCCCGCCGCCAGCCCGGTGGCCAGCACCGGCAGCGCCAGGGCCTGCTGCCAGCGGAGCACCCAGTAGGCCGCCGGGTAGCGCGCCAGCGTGACCCACGCGATCAGCGTCACCGCCACCGCCACCACCCCGGCGTCGAGGAACCGCCGCAGGAACGGCGGGAAGGCCGTGAAGCCGGAGGCCACCACCCGCCGCAGCGGCACCGCCGCGATCAGCCCGGCGCCCAGGGCCCACCACGGCTGCCACTCGCGGTGCAGGTAGCCCAGCAGCACCAGCGCGAGGCCCACCGCCAGCGCGGCGTGGACGGCGTCGGCGAGCAGCTCGCGCACCGCCGCGCGACGCGGAGCCGAAGGCGTGGTCGGGGGGGTCGGCTCGGTCAACGGGCGCTCCCTCGCGTGGTGTGGATCGTACCAGCCTCCACCACGCGCCAGCGCAGGGGATATTGCCTTCGTCCCGGGGTTGGTGTGTTCTCCTCGTCCCGAAGAGAGGTATGGGCATGAGCACCAAGACGGTCACGCTGACGTACGGCACGGAGACGATCTCGCTGCAGGTCCCGGAGGGCTTCCTGGCCGGCGACGTGATCCGGCCGCGGTCGATGCCGCCGATGCCCGAGGCCGAGATCCTGGGCCGGATGCGCAAGGCGCTGGAGCGCCCGCTGGGCCGGCCGCCGCTGCGCGAGCTGGTGGGCGACCAGCGGGTCGCGGTGGTGCTCTCCGACGAGTTCCGCGCCGGGCTCCACGAGCAGATCATCGAGGCGCTGTGCGCCGAGCTGGCCCGCGGCGGGCCCGAGGAGGTGGTGTTCCTGTGCGCCACCGGGACCCACGACCCCGGGGTCTACGCGCGCTGCATCGGCGAGAAGGTCGCGCGCCACGCCAGCGCCCGCGGCCTGCGACACCGCTTCGTGGGCCACGACTGCGACGACCCCGAGCTGGTCCCCGTCGGCCGGACGCCGCTGGGCACGGCGATCGCCATCGAGCGCGACTACCTGCGCGCCGACGTGCGGGTCTACGGCCACGAGGCCAAGCACCACTACATGCACGGCTACTCGCTGGTCGACAAGCAGATCGTGCCGGGCATCACCGGCCGCCGCACGGTGGAGATGAACCACAAGCGCTCGCTGTCCCCCGACTCGGGCCCCGGACGCTGCCCGTGGCACGACGACCCCGAGCGCAAGGACAACCCGTTCTGCATCGACAGCCGCGACGCCCGCCACATCGTCGAGGGGCTGTGGCTCGACGACGCCGGATCGCTGCAGCAGCGGGACGACCTGGCGACGTTCGCGCTGGACATGATCTCCGACCGCGACTCGGTCTACTGGGTCGCCGCGGGGGACCCCGACGAGATCTGCCGCCGCGCGGTGCGCAAGGCCGACGAGCAGGCCCAGTTCACCGTCGACCGCACCCGCTACCTGGTGATCTCCCCCGGCGGTCCCCCCGCGAGCCAGGCGATGTACGGCGTGCAGAACTGCTTCGACATGGCGATGAAGGGCGCCGTCGAGCCCGGCGGCGAGGTGCTGGTCGTGGCGCCCTGCGAGGGCCGCCCGGACCTGCCCGAGGACGTGCGCGGGGTGGCGACCCACGCCGCGTCGAAGCGGCTGTTCTGGGACAACCTGGTGCGGATGCGCGACTGGGAGCTCGACGCCTGCCGCGAGTGGATCGACGCCAACTTCGAGCTGTACCTGTGGAAGACCTGGCGCGTGCTGCGCAACTTCAAGGCCGACCGGGTCCAGATCCACGTCCACTGCCAGCTGCCCCCCGAGCGCCTCGAGGCGGGCGGGTTCCACCACGTCGCCGATCCCCAGGCCTGGATCGACGAGCGCGCCGCGCGGGGGGACGGCAAGCTCCGCGCCGTCGACAACGGCAACAAGATGCTGATCGTCGGCCGGTAGCTCACCCAAGTGCCACTGAATGCGCATTCTGTGTGCATTCAGTCCATGTTGGGTATCCCAAGTGCCACTGAACGCGCATTCTGTGTGCATTCAGTCCATGTTGGGGACCCCTCTTCCCTGGACCACCTTCCGCCAGAGCCCATCCGCTCCCGGCCGGCCCCCGCTCCCGGTCGGCCTCCGTCGCCCACCCACGGAACGCCATTGCCGCCGGGAGCGGGTCGAGGCTGGTCGCGAAGCGGCCACGAGGAGGGCGAAGCCCGACGAGCTCGGCCTCGAGGCGCTCCCGGCAGCAATGGCACCCTCAACACGCGACGGGCTCCCTCCCCCTCAAGCTGGGTTCGATTCCCACACGTCTCTGCCAGAAGTCCACCCGGGCCTCGATCCCATTCCCAGCTCGCATTGCTCATGTGGGCGAGGCGGCGATTCGACCTTGCGCGTCGTTGCCAGCCGCGGAGACCGCGGAGTGGCTCGCGTCGAGAGCGTGGGGGGTCGTCACGGACCGACCTCGGTCGTCTTCGCGGCGACCAGGAGCAGGTCGGGGAACAGCTCGCGGCACCCCTCCGGCTCGCCGCAGCCGCGCTGGCGAGCGGCGTCGGCGGCGGCCACGAGGGTTTCGAAACGGATCGCCGGGTCGGCCGGCAGGGCGATGGCGAGCGCGGTGGCTCGGGTCTCCGCGCGGAGACCTGCCAGGGTCTCGGACAGCGCGGCAGTGGGCCAGCTACCGGGTGTGGCCGAGGGTAGCCGGACGGCGCGGGGGTTGCTCAGCACGTAGCCGTCGGACGAGATGGTCAGCAAGGGGATGTGGTCTGGTAGCCCGGGACCACGGGCGGGAGTCGACCCGCGCGGCGGCTGCGCCACGAAGGTCGTCGGAATCGCCAGCACCGAGCTGTAGCGCAGCAGCGGGCTGTGGCGCGCGGGGAACACCGCGAGCTGCGGCCGAACCAGCCCCACCTCGGCGGCGAGGGCCATCACGTCGCCCACGAGGGTCAGCGGCGCCGACACGTCGGACTGCAGGATCCACAGGTCCGTGGGGTAGTCCGGGCGGCGGGTGGCCACCTTCCTGGCGGTGGCGGCTCGATCGCGCAGCTCGGTTCGTAGCCGGGCCCACGGCTTCCCGACGGCCCCCGCATCGGCCGGGATGCCGCCCTGGAACGAGACCACCTCCACCCCATCGACGGATATCGACCTGGTCGAGATCACCACGTTGGTCGCGACGGTGATCGGCGTCGTCGAGGTGGACTCCGGGAGCATCAGATCGGCGGAGGGCTTGACCCGGACGGCCTCGTGGTCGCGCGACGCCATCACCGTGTCGCGCCACGGGGAGTCCTCGTCCTGTTCCTCGATCTCGTCGAGCCAGACCTGGACCTCGTCCAGCGCGGCGACCTCGATGTCCCAGCGTTCTTTCCACGGCAGCGCGCAGTCCAGCAGCGTGCCCGGCCCGCCGGCGCCGGCCCCGTACAGGGGACACGCCGGCGGGCGGGGAGCGTAGCGATCGTCGAGCACCACGTGGTCGAGCAGGTCCAGCCGCGGGTACTGGAAGTACAGGCTCTGGGTGGCGCTCTGGAGCATCGTCGTCGAGATCGCCAGCAGGCCCCGTGCGGCGGTCTCGTCGTCGTCCGCGTCGGCGAGTTTCTCCAGCGCGGTGACGTAGGCCGTGTACCGCTCCCCGGTCTCCCGGTGGTGCGCCGCCAGCAGAGCGCCTTGCTCGGCGAGGCTCGCCTCGGCGGGGATCGCCAGCACCTGGTTGTCGTCCCAGTAGGACTCGATCGCGCCCCGCAGGGGCTCGGACAGCGCCAGATCGTCGTCGACGTCCTCGAAGCCGACGCGGAACAGGTGGGCTCGCCACAGGGGCCACTCTGGAGTGTCGCGGGCCGCCGCCGATTCCGCCTGTGTCTGCAGACGCTCCTGGAACGCCATGGCCAGCGCCGCGGAGACCTCCGGCGGGGTGGCGTCGGAGCTGCACCCGGCCACCAGCGCCAGTGCGACCAGCGGTGCGATCGCGAACCGCGGCCAGCGCGCGGCCCTACAGCTCGCCACAGTCCTCGGCCACGATCAGCCCCTCGGCGAGGCTGGTGCCGAGCTCGGCGCGGAACACCGCCCGGGCCTCGAACACGCGGACCCAGGCGTCGCCGCCGGTGAGCACGGCGGTGTCGCCGCCCTGGTGGACGTAGACCTCGGTGTGGCGGCCCTCGGCGCTGTCCTCCGCCGGGTAGCCGCCGAACGTCCCGGGGTACAGCCCCTCCCAGGGCAGGCCCGGGCCCTTCTCCAGCAGGATCCAGAGCGAGTCTCCGGGGGAGCCGCCGCCGTCGAGCACGGCGGGGATCTCGTCGCAGCCGGTGGTCTCGGCGGTGACCAGCAGCCAGCCCTCCTGGAGGTCGCCGCTGGCGCGGTGGCCGAACACCGTGGAGCGGACCGTGCTGGGGACGCCGTCGCCCACCAGGCCGCTGCCGCACCCTGCGGCGCCGAGGCTGGCGGCGAGCCCCAGCATCCAGAACGCGCCGCCGAGGCGGCTCACGAGCCGCTCCGGTCGATGGCGGCGCAGACCTCGGCGGCCCACGGTCCCTCGACCACGCCCAGATCCAGCGAGCCGTCGGCGGCGTCGTCCTCGGCGAAGGCCTCGAGCCAGACGTAGCCGCCGGTGTCCGAGACGATCTCCTCGCCGTCGAGGTACACCAGGGACGTGCTCAGGCGGTGCCCCCCCGCGTCGGGCAGCGCCAGCGTTTCGGCGGTCTCGCCGACGTACAGCCCGGGCCACGCCACCGCGGGCTCGCGGCGCAGCAGCGACACCACGTGGCGGCCGGCCAGCAGGTCCTCGGCCAGCGCGCTGTCGGTCCCCTCGTCGACGTAGCCGATCACGTGGTTGCACTCGAAGCCGCCGCCGCTGAGCAGCAGCACCCCCTCGACCCACTCGGCGCGGGTCACCGGCAGGAGCAGCGCGGTGGAGACCTCCTCGATCGCGGCGGGACCGGTCAGGCCGTCCGTGGTCGGGCAGCCCGCGCCGGCCAGCGCCAGCGCCAGCGCCCCGAGCAGCGGCGCGGTCCTCACGGGCCGTCCCCCTCGGGGAGCGGGCGGCGCAGGCGGAACCGGCCGGGGGGCGCCAGCGGCACGCCGATCAGCCGCAGCTGGCGCATCGCCGCCAGCCACAGCAGCGCCACGCCGAGGAACGCGGTGGGGAACACGCCGACCTGGGTGACGCTGGTCACCACGAGCAGCAGGCGATCCATCGCGGTGACCTCGACGACGTCGAGCACCATCCGCATCGGCTTCATCCCGGTGAACCACGCCGAGGACGGCGACACGACGATCTCGATCGACTCGTCCTGGTTGGAGATGTGGACGTTCCGCGAGACCTCGTAGATCTCCTCCCGGGCGGTGCCGAACCCGCTGCTGCGCACGCGGTACTGCTCGTCCCCGAGGTAGATGTAGCCGTACGACAGGTAGCGGCTCTGCGACCCGCGGTGGCCCTCGAGGTCGAGGCTGACGTAGTCGCCCACCCCGCGGTCGTCGGCGCGCACCGTCAGGTAGAAGTCGTACAGCGCGCCGCCGTGCACGTCGAGGGTCGTCTCGGCCTTGCTGGCACCCAGGTTGTTGGGATCGATCGTCAGCGGGATCCTCGCCACGGTGCCGCTTCGCGTCGAGGGGCGCACCACCAGGGTCAGCGCCAGGCAGCCGCCGGCGACGAGCAGCAGCAGCACGCCGGCGACGGCGATCCCCGCCGTCCGCTTGACGCCTCCGGCCGGCTGGGGGCCGGCCTTGCTCCCCGCTCGGGCCATCGTCCCTCCTCGTCGGCCGATCCTACGCGGTCTCCGCCGCTCCGTCAGCCCACCGGGCTCGACCTCCGGCTGGTAGGACACGGGCGCGTGCTATATCCTTCCGCGTCCCCGCGCGCCGGCGACGCCGCCCCGCGGGAGCGCAAAGGAGACGGTCGATGAGACGACGGGTCGTGATCACGGGCCTCGGACTGGTCATCCCCCACGGCCAGGAGCTCGGCGCGGTCTGGGACCAGATCGCGGCGGGCCGGGGGGCGCTGCACCGGCTGCGGAAGTTCGAGCCGGTGGAGTTCCCCACCCAGATGGGCGGCGAGGTGCTGTACGAGGTCGACTGCCCCGACCGGGTCGGGCCGTACCCGGTCGACGGCGACGCGCTGAAGTTCACCGCCGGAGCCTCGCAGCAGGCCGTCGCCGACGCAGGGCTGACCGCCGACGGCGATCCCGGCCGCCGGGCCGTGGTGCTCGCCACCGGGATCGGCAAGGCCTCGCTGGAGCGGTTCGGACCCGCCGCGGTGCGGTTCTACCCCGAGGACCACGAGATCTACCGGGACAAGCTCCGCGAGTTCTACCCGTACATGCAGCAGCAGCCCGAGGCCGACGAGCTCGACGGGTTCTACATGGACGCGGCCCCGGGGATCGCGGCGATCCTGCTGGGCGCGTCCCAGGTCTACGACACCGCCGCGGCGTGCGCCTCGGGGTCCCAGGCGATCGCCGACGCGGCCCAGCTGATCCGCCGCGGAGAGGCCGACGTGGCGATCGCCGGCGGGGTCTGCACCGCGGTCAACCGCGCGATGGTGCCGGGGTTCTCGGCGCTGCAGGCGCTGAGCCAGCGCAACCACGAGCCGGAGAAGGCCTCGCGGCCGTTCGATCTCGAGCGCGACGGGTTCGTGATGAGCGAGGGCGCGTCGTGCCTGGTGCTGGAGTCGCTGGAGCACGCCCAGGCCCGCGGCGCGCGGATCCACGCCGAGGTGCTGGGCTACGGGCTGGCCTGCGACTCGTACCGGCTGACCGACCCCGACCCCGATGGCACCGGGATGGCGCTGGCGATGACCCGCGGCCTGGCGGATTCCGGCGTGACCCCCGACCAGGTGGACTACATCAACGCCCACGGGACCTCGACCAAGCTCAACGACGCCGCCGAGACCCGGGCGGTCAAGATCGCGTACGGGGAGGAGCGGGCCTACCGGATCCCGATGAGCTCGACCAAGTCGATGGTCGGCCACCTGATCCACGGGGCCGGCACGACCGAGGCGATCTTCTGCATCAGGTCGATCCAGACCGGGGTGCTGCCGCCGACGATCAACTACGAGGTCCCCGACCCGACCTGCGACCTGGACTACATCCCCAACGAGGCGCGCGAGGCGGAGTGCCGCATCGCGGTCAACAACTCGTTCGGCTTCGGCGGACAGAACGTCTCCGTCGTGCTGGGCCGCTTCGAGGGCTGAGAGGAGGCACGCGATGCAGATCCCGATCACCGGCGTGGGCGTGCTCAGCCCGTTCGGCCTCGGCCTCGACCTCGTGTGGGACGCGATGGTCGAGGGCCGCACCGCCCTGCAGCCGCTGCCCGAGCCGCTGGACCTGCTGGCGCCGGGCTACGGCGCCTGCGTCACCGCGAAGTGGCCCGAGCTGCGCCCCCTGCCCGGGGCCGCCGGGCACCGCCCGTCGACGATGACGCGCTACTCGTACCTGGCCTGCGGAGGCATCGGCCAGGCGCTGCAGGACGGCGGCGTCGACCCCGCCGAGGGACAGCAGCAGCGCGGCCTGTACGTCGCCGAGTACTGCAACATGGACGCGATGGAGAAGTACATCAAGCTGTCCCACGTGATGGCCGACCGCGCCTCGTGGGAGACCGGCGAGCACCGCATCGACGACCAGCGCTCGATGCTGGGGCTCAAGCGGTTCTCCGGCTTCGACTTCCTCAAGCTGATGAACAACATGCCCACCGCCCACGGCGGGATCCAGGCGGGCTGCAAGGGGCCGTGCAACACCTTCCTGGGGTTCGCCGCCGCGGGGCTGCAGGCGATCGGGCGCGCCGGCTACGCCATCGAGGACGGACAGGCCGAGGTGATGATCGCCGGCGGTGTCGGCTCCGGCGTCGCCGACCAGATCCTGATGACCCGCGGCTACCGCGGGCAGCTGTCGTCGCCGGACGTGGCGCCCGAGGACGCCTGCCGCCCGTTCGACCGCGGCGCCACCGGGATCGTGCCCGGCGAGGCCGGGGCGTTCCTGGTCCTCGGCGAGCGCGCGGGGGCCGACAGGCGGTACGGCACGCTGACCGGCTTCGGCACCGGCTTCGCCCCCCCCGCGAGCCACCACCCCGACGTGCCCGACGCCGCGGCGCCGGCGGTCGACGCGGCGCGACGGGCGCTGCGGGAGGCCGACGAGGACCCCGACCTGGTGGTGCTCAGCGGCTGGTCCTGGGCGCCGATGGATCGCCTCGAGGCCACGGTCCACGCCGAGGTGCTCGGCGACCGCGCCGGCGACGTGCCGGTGATCTGCCTGGGCCCCACGCTGGGCTCCACCGAGGCCGCCGCCGGCCCGCTGGGCGTGGCCGTCGCGCTGCGGGCGATGGCCGAGGGGCAGGTCCCGCCGCGGCGCAACCTGTCCGACCCGATCGACGAGTGGCGCGGCCCGGGCGAGGCCCCGGCCGAGGCGCGCACGATGCGCAGCGCGCTGGTGCTGAGCCTGTCCCCCGAGGGGACCCACGCCGCGGTGACCGTCCGCGGGCCCGCGTAGCCGGGGCCCCCGCGTGGCGCTCCCTCCGTCCCCCGAGCCCGACCCCGACGCGAACCTCGCCGAGCTCGAGGCGCTGCACGCCGAGCTCGACGCGGCGGCCGCGCGGCTGCGCGCGCTGTTCGATCAGCGGCGGCGGTAGAGCGCGGCGAGGGCCAGGCCGAGCAGCAGCACCACGGTCGTCGCGGAGCGGCCGGCGTCCAGCGCGCAGCGCACGCCGTAGGGGCCGGCCCGCGGGCTCAGCGCGTCCGCGTCGTCGTCCCCCGCCGCGTCGTCGTCCGCGTCGTCGTCCCCGGCACACTCGCCGTCGTAGCCGTCGGCCTTGCCGTCGCAGTCGTTGTCGATGCCGTCGTCGCAGTCCTCGTCGGCGCCCGGGTTGACCGCGGGGTTGCCCTCGTCGCAGTCCCCGGCGCAGGGCGGGTAGCCGTCGCCGTCGGCGTCGTACTCCGACTCGAAGTCGTCGTCGCAGTCGCTGTCGATCCCGTCGCCGCAGGTCTCCGGCGCCCCGGGGTAGATGTCGGGGTCGAAGTCGTTGCAGTCCCCGTCGCAGTCGGTGAACCCGTCCCCGTCGTCGTCGCTCTCGTTGGAGTCGGTGACGCCGTTGCAGTCGTTGTCCAGCACGCCGTCGCAGGTCGGCTCGGCGAACGGGTAGGTGTTGGGGTCGCCGTCGTCGCAGTCCGCGGGGAACGGGGACCCGTCCCCGTCCTCGTCGCCGGGGCAGGCCAGCGGGTGGGACCCGGACGGATCGGCCTCGCCGTCGGTGCCGCAGTTGTAGAACTCGTCGGTGTCGTTCCAGCCGCACGACGGGTTCTGGCTGCAGTCCAGCAGGCAGGTCACGCCGTTCTCGCACCAGTACAGCGCGTCCCCCGCGCAGCAGCCGACGTAGTCCAGCGATGGCTCGCAGTACGGCAGCGCCTGGGTCCCCGAGGTGCACTGGGCCCATCCCGGGCGCGCCCCCGCGAGGGCGAGCGCGGCCGCGGCGAGGGGCAGCAGCGTCTCCGCGCGCATCACAGCTCCCACTCGAAGGGGACGGCGAGCTCCTCGCCGGCGGCGATCTCCACCCGCAGGGTCTGCTCGTGGCCGTCCGAGGTCCGCACCATCCGCACGGTGTGGACGCCGGGCTCGACGGACACCCCGCGGGCGGTGACGAAGGTGCTGCCCGCCGGCTGGCCGTCGATGTAGACCTTGGCCGCCGGGTAGGCGTTGATCTTGAGCACGCCGGGGGCGTGGTCCGTGGCCGGCGCCGGCTCCCCGGTCTCGCCGTCCTCGTCGCCGTCCCGCTCGCCGTCCGCGACGGTCTCCTCCGCCTCGTCGTCGCCGTCGTCCTCGCCGTCCTCGGCGTCCTCGGCGTCGGCGTCGCTCTCGATCACGATCTCCTCCAGCGCGCCGCCGAGATCCCATGGCTCCGCCGCCGTCTCGTCCCCGCCGCCGGCGACCGCGTCCCCGTCCGGCGCGCCGTCCCAGGCCCACGGCCGCGCGACCAGCACGGCGATCAGCCCCAGCGCGATCGGCGCGAGCAGCAGCGCGGCCCACAGCCAGCGGCGCCCCCGCCGGGGCCGCGAGGCCGCGGCGAGCTCGGCGGAGTCGTCGTCCAGCGAGTCCAGGTCGAGGCTGTCCATCGCCTCGGCCTGCTCGGCCTCCCACGAGCGGATCGCCTCCTCGATCGGGACCATGTGGCCGTCGCGGTCGCGCTGCATCCCCCCGACCTGGAAGAACGTGGCGGTGGACGGCGCGCGCAGGTCGGTGCGCAGCACCTTGAACTGGGCGATCTCCTCGGGGCTGACCTGGGCCTCGGGATCGTCGATCAGGTGCGCGAGGTAGCCGGCCGGGTCCACCGAGGCGTCGTCGAGCGCCCGGCGCAGCTGGCGCAGGGCGGTGATCAGCTCCCGCGTCGAGCCGTAGCGGTCCTCGGCCGCGGGCTGCCGCAGGCGGAAGAAGATCTCCCCCAGCCCCGGGACCGCCGCCTCGACCTCGTCGGCGCGGAAGTCGGCCGGGGCGTTGACCACCGCCATCAGCTGCGACGCCATCGAGTCGCCGACGATCAGCTGCTCCCCGACGGCGAGCTCGAACAGGATCCCGCCGAAGCTGAACAGGTCCGAGGCGAACGTCAGGTGCTGTCCGTAGGCCTGCTCGGGGCTCATGTACGCGGCGGTCCCGCGGGTCACGCCGGTGGCGGTCCGCGGCCCGGCGGAGTTGACCGCCTTGGCGATCCCGAAGTCGAGGATCTTGGCCGAGCCCTCGCGGCTGACCAGCACGTTGCCGGGCTTCAGGTCGCGGTGGACCATCTGCAGCGGCGTGCCATCCTCGTCCTTGAGGGTGTGGACGTGGTCGAGGCCGCGGGCGATCTGCAGCAGCAGGTCGACGAGCACCGCCGGCGGCAACCGGCCGTCGCGCTTGATCGCCATCCGCGTCAGGATGTCCAGCGTCGGCCCGTCGACCAGCTCCATCACCATGTAGTACTGGGGCCGGCCATCGCCGTCGGGCTCGCTGGCGAGCTCGAAGACGTGGACCACGTTGGGGTGCTGGATCAGCGCGCAGAGCCGCGCCTCGTTCTGCAGCGAGCGCACGAAGCCGGGGTCGTTGTGGGTCAGGAACGGGTGGATCCGCTTGATCGCGACGCGGGAGCGGAACCCCTCGGGGCCGCGGATCTCGGCCTTGTAGACCACGGCGAACCCGCCGGACCCCAGCTCCTCCAGTAGCCGATAGCGCCCCAGCTGCTGCATCGATCGATCACGTCGTCCCGCGCACTCGCCGCCCCGACCGCCCGGGTCCGCGCGCACGGGTGTACCGCCCTGAATCCCAGGGTCCCTTCCTATATTCCCAGAACGATCCCGATCTTCGCATGCACTTGCGCCTGCTGGTAGAGGAAGCCGCCCTCTCCGCCGACGCGGATCAGGAAGTGACGGGTCAGCGGGATGTCCAGCCCGACCTGGCCCACGACCCCGCCCATCAGCCACGCGGCGCCCGGGCGATCGTCGACGGCGAGCCGCGCCGAGGCGCCGATCCACGGCTGGACCACGCCGCCCACCGGGCGCAGCCGGAGGCCGGCGTGGAACAGCGGCAGCACCACGGGGTCCTTGTAGCCGGTGACGGGGAAGCCCAGGTCGACCCCGGCGGCGACGCACAGCGAGCGGTAGAGCTTGACGGTGGCGTCGAAGCTGGCCGCCGCGTACGGGAACGGGTGGACGTACATCACGCCGCCCCCGAAGGCGAGGCGGACGTGGTCGGTGGGGGGGGCGGGCAGCTTCAGCGAGGTGCGCGGGGGGCGCGGCTGCCGCGGGCGCGCCGGCCGCCGCGCACCGTCGTCCGCGCCGCCCCCGTCGCCGAGGTCGGCCGCGCGCATCACCCACTCGGTGGTGTCCGCCGCGGCGTCCCACAGCAGGGCGCCCTCGCCGCCGACGTAGAGCAGCGCGCCCTGGACCCGCAGCGGCCGCGAGACGGCCTCGCCCAGCGCCGCCGCCAGGCGGTGGAGCTGGGGGTCGCGGTCGGGGCCGAGCCCCTCGGCGATGCCGGCCGGGGTGGCGACCAGCACCTCGTCGCGGCGGTCGTCGAGCAGCACGGTGTGCCACGCACCGTCGGGGCCCCTCCACTGCAGCAGACCCAGCGCGTCCAGCGTCAGCTCCGCGGTGGGCTCGGTGCCGTCGATCCGGACCTCCTGATCGGCGGGGAACCGCAGGTGCAGCGGCAGCGCCTTGGGCTCCTCGCCGCGCTGCCGGTCGAGGATGTCGTTGAGCTCGGGCGGCAGGTTGTCGTCCGGGCGCAGCTCCGGGTCGATCGCCAGCGCGCGGCGCATCGCCGCGGCGGCCTTGTCCACGTCGCCGATGAACGCCAGCGCGGCGCCGCGGTAGTAGAAGATCCGGGCCAGCTCGCGGGTCGTGGCCGGCTCATCGAGGCAGGGCAGGTCGGCCACCAGGCCGTCCAGCTCGGCGATCGCGCCCTCGGCGTCCAGCGCCGTCATCTGCTGCAGGGCCTGGGCCACGGTGACGTTGACCGAGGGGGGCTCGGGCTCGTCGCAGCGGTCGTGGGCCGTGGCCCCGACCACCACCAGCGGCTGCAGCTCGGCGACGTAGGACCACGTCAGCGGGAGCGTGCCGCCGGACCAGTCCGGCAGCGTGCCGGGGTAGGGGCTGGGGTTGCCCTCGGCGTCTCCCGGGGTGACCACCGCCACGCGCGCGGACGCCGGCGCGCTCGCCGCGCACGCGGCGAGCAGGAGCGTGACCAGCGGCAGCACCCGCAGGTTCATCGCGGCTCGGACCCTCGACCGTGGTTGGTTCCCCGTCAGCGGGCCGTTATAGCCGCTCCGGCGGGATTCGCAAGGGGGTCGTGCCGTTTCCAATCGGATTCCCGTCCCTCCAGGGTACCAATAACGCCGCGCCCGGGCGTTCGGGGACGCCACGGGGTGGGCCGGCTGCACCGATCGCGCGGGGTGATGGCTCCCAGGAGGGCAGACGGGAGAGTCCAGTGCGTCATCGCAGCGCGTGGGCCGCGGCCTGCCCGTGTCGCCAGGGCTCCACCGGCGTGCACGACCTGGCCGGCGGGATGGACGTCTGGGCCCGCGCCGGCCCGCCGGTCACGACGGGTCGCTGATCGCCCCGGGGGCGTCCTTGCCCCCCATCCACTGGTACAGCACCGGCACGACGATCAGGCTCACGGCGGTGGAGAACAGCAGACCGCCGACCACGACGCGGGCCAGCGGGGCCTGCAGCTCGGCGCCCTGGCCGGTGCCGATCGCCACCGGGATCAGCGCCAGCGAGGTGGTCGCGGTGGTCATCAGGATCGGGCGCAGCCGGCGGCCGGCGCCGATCTCGAGGGCCTGGCGCAGCGCCTGGCCCTCCTCGCGGCGCACGCGGTTGACCACGTCGACGAGCACGATCGCGTTGTTGACCACGATCCCGGCCAGCACGATCAGGCCCAGGTACGAGTAGATGTTGAACGTCGTGCCGGTGACCAGCAGCGCGGCGATGGCGCCCACCGCGGCGAACGGCAGCGCGCCCATCACCGCCAGCGGGTGGCGCAGGCTCTCGAACTGGGCGGCCATCACCATGTACACCAGCGCCACGGCGAGCAGCAGCCCCAGCCCCATCTGCTGGAAGGTGCCCTTCTGCTCCTCGGCCTCGCCGGCGACGACGATGTCGAAGCCGTCGGCGCGCTCGATCTCCTGCAGCCGCGGGCGCAGCCGCTCGACGATCTCGCCGAGGCTGGCGCCCTCGAAGCTGGCCGAGACGGTGGAGACCCGCTGCTGGTCCTTGCGCTCGATGTCCAGCGGGCCGTCGCGGCGCTCGAAGGTCACCAGGCTGCCCAGGAACGAGACCTCGCCGCTGGGCGAGACCACCGGCAGCCCGGCGAGCTGCTCCACGGCGCGGCGATCGGCCTCGCGCAGCTGGACCCGCACGCGGTACTCCTGGCCACCGCGCAGCACGCGGGTGGACTCGGTGCCCAGCACGTAGGTCCGCACCGTCTCGCGCACCTGGGCCGCGGTCAGCCCGGCGGCGCGGGCCTTGTCGCGGTCCACGTGGATCAGCAGCTCGGGGTTGCCGGACTCCCGCGAGGCACGCACCTCGGTGACGCCCTCGGTCTCCTCCATCACCCGCACCACCTCCCGCGAGAGGCGGTCCGACTCGGCCAGGTCGTGGCCGCGGATCTCCACCTCGAGGCGATCGCCGCCGCCGCGCAGGATGCGGAACAGCCAGAACCCCTCCGAGGCCTGGACCCGGCAGCGCAGATCGGGGATCCCCGACAGCGGGCCGCGCAGCGCCTCGGCCACCTCCTCGGAGCTGCGCCGCGGGCCGTCGCGCAGCCGCACCTGCATCGAGAACGCCCGCCCGCCCGAGGTGGAGTACCAGCCCCGCTGGCCGGCGACCATCATCAGGTTCTCCAGCTCGGGGACCTCGGCGGCGACGATGTCCTCCACCTGCTGGGCCACCTCGTAGGTGGTCTCCAGCGGTGTCCCGACCGGCATCTCGCCGCGGATGCTGATCACCCCCTCGTCGCCCAGCGGCATCAGCTCGCGGCCGATCAGCGGGGTCGCCGCGATGGCGCCGCCGAGCAGGGCCAGCGCGACGAGCACGGTGAGGAACGGGTGGTCCAGTGCCCGGCGCAGCCAGCGGCCGTAGTGGTCCTCGAGGACCCCCATCCCGCGGGCCAGCAGCCGCGACCAGCCGGACTGCTCGGCCAGCGGCCGCGGACGGGGCAGGCGCGCGGCCAGCACCGGCACCAGCGTCAGCGCCACCGCCAGCGCGCACAGCAGCGCGAAGCTGACCACCATCGCCAGCGCGCCGAAGAACACCTTGGAGAACCCCTCGATGAACAGCACCGGGATGAACACCGCCAGGGTGGTGGTGGTGCCGGCGATCACGGCGGTCTGGACCTCGCGCGTGCCGCGCTCGGCGGCCTCCATCGGCGGTACCCCCTGCTCGCGCAGCCGCACGATGTTCTCGAGGATCACGATCGCGCCGTCGACCAGCATCCCCAGCCCCAGCGCCAACCCGCCGAAGGTGATCAGGTTGAGCGTGTTGGCGGTCAGGTCCATCAGCGTGAAGGTCGACATCACCGCGATCGGGATGCACAGCGCGACCACCAGCGTCGAGCGGATGTCGCGCAGGAACAGCAGCAGCACCAGCACCGCCAGCAGCGCGCCGAGCCCGACCCCGATCTCGACGTTGCGGATCGCGTTGGAGATGTAGGTCGAGGTGTCCACCAGGGTGCGCAGCTTGATGTCGGGGTAGTCGGCCTCGAGGCGCTCCACGGCGCGCAGCGCGCCGGCGGCGACCGACACGGTGTTGACCCCGGCCTGCTTGGCCACCGCCAGCCGGATCCCCGGGCGGCGGTTGGCCCGCACGTAGCTGGTCGGCTCCTCGAAGCCGTCGCGCACCCGCGCCACGTCGGCCACCGTCACGGCGGTGTCGTTGCGCCACGCGATCACCACCTTGCGCAGGTCCTCGACCCCCTGGAACCGGCCGGGGTTGCGGACCAGCAGCTCGCGGCCGCCCTCGAGCACGTCGCCGCCGGGGACGTCGACGTTCTCGCGGCGCAGCGCGTCGATCACCGCGTCGGGGCCGATGCGCATCTCGGTGAGCTTGCCGGCGTCGAGCTCCACCTGGTACTCGCGGCGCTGGCCGCCGCGGACGTCGACGCTGGCGATCCCGGGCACCTGCTCGAGGCGGACCTGGACCACCTCCTCGGCGAAGGCGCGCAGCTCCTTGGGGGGCAGGTCGCCCTCCAGCGAGAGGTACAGGATCGGGGTCGCCGAGATGTCGAACTTGTAGATCACCGGGACTTCGGCGTCCTCGGGCAGCCGCGCCTTGGCCCGCTCGACGTTGGCCCGCACGTCGTTCAGCGCGGTGTCCAGCGAGGTGCCCCACGGGAAGCGCAGCGAGACCCGCGAGGTGCCCTCGGCCGAGGTGGACTCCAGCTCGTTGACCCCCTCGATCGTCGCCACCGCCTGCTCGAGGGGCCGGGTGATCAGGCTCTCCATCTCCTCGGGGCCGACGTCGCCGTAGCTGGTGACCACCGAGATGGAGGGGAAGTCGATGGACGGCATCAGGTCCACCGGCAGGCGGGTCAGGCTCACCGCGCCGGTGCTGACCATCGCGATGGCGGCCATCGCGACGGTCACCGGGTGGCGGATCGCGAAGCGGGTGACGTTCACGGGGCGCCCGCCGCGTCTCCGCCGAGGACCTCCACCGGGCCGCCGTCGCGGACCAGGTGCTGGCCGCCGACGATCACCTCGGCCCCGGCCTCGAGGCCATCGAGGATCTCGGTCCGGCCGCCCTCGGTGACCCCGGTCACCACCGGCACCAGCGCCGCGGTGCCGTCGCGCACGACGTAGATCGCCGGGCGGCCGTCCTCGGGGTGATCGATCACCGCCTCGGCGGGGACCAGCACGCCGCGGTCGCGCTCGGGGAGCTGGACCCGGATGCGGGCGAACATCCCCGGCAGCAGGCGCTCGCTGGGGTCCTCGACCCCGGCCTCCACCGCGACCGTGCCGCTGTCGGGGTCCACCGCCGGGGCGATCCCGGTGATCTCGCCGGTGAAGACCTCGCCGGGGAAGGCGTCGACGCGGAGATCCACGGGGTTGCCGACCGCCAGCAGCACGGCGTCGCGGTCGGGGACCTGGACCCGGGCGCGCAGCGGGCCGTCGCCCACCAGCCGCACCACCGTGGCCCCCGCCGCGACGGTGTCCCCGGCGTCGTGGGCGCGGTCGGCGATCGTGCCGGCGAACGGCGCCACCAGGCGGGTCTCGGACTCCTGCAGGCGCAGCGACTCCAGCCGCGCGCGGGCCTGCTCGGACTGGGCCTCGGCCAGGTCCAGCGCCGCGTCGGCCGCCGCCGCCGCGGTGCGCGCGTCGTCGGCCTGCTGGGCCGTGACCAGCCCGTCCGCGGCCAGCGCCTCGATGCGCTGCTGATCCCGCCGCGCCCGCTCCTGGTCCAGCCGCGCGCTGACCAGCGCCGCCTCGGCGACCTCCAGCCCGGCCTCGGCCTCCTGGCGCGAGCGGCGCACGTCGCGGTCGTCCAGCCGGGCCAGCAGCTGGCCCGCGGCCACGCCGTCGCCGATCTGGACCGGGACCTCCACCAGGCGCCCGCCGTAGCGCGCCGCGACCTCCACGTCGGCGTCGGTGCGCAGCGTCCCGGTGCGCTCCAGCACGCGCGCCAGCGATCCCTCGGCGGCCGCGTCGACGCGCACCGGTACCGGGCGCCGGCTCCCGCCGGGGCCGCCCGGGCCCCCGCCGGCCGCCGCCTCGCCGCCGCCGCAGGCCGGCAGCAGGCCGAGCACGAGCAGCGCCACCGTCATGGTCCGTGCGAGCCGCATCCTCACTCCTCGGCGCCGTAGACCGCCAGCGGGTCCTCGCCCAGCGCCTCGAGCAGCGCGACCTCGGCGAGGTCCCGCTCCAGCGTCGACCACACCAGGTCGGCGGCGGCCTCGTCGCGCTCGCTGTTCAGCGTCGAGACCTCCAGGCCGGTGGCCAGCCCGGCGGTGTACAGCCGCAGCCCGGCGTCCAGGTTGGCCTGGGCCAGGGCGTCCCGCTCGCGGGCCACCACCAGCGCCGCCTCGGCGGCGTCGAGGGCCAGCTCGGCGGAGCGGATCTCGAGGTCCAGGCTGCGCTCCAGCTGGCGCACCTGCAGGTCGGCCCGCCGCCAGCCGGCCCGCGCGCTGGCGATCGCCGCCGCCGGCCCGATCAGCCCTGGCAGCGCCCAGCTCGCCTGCAGCGTCAGCGTCCAGCTCTCGGGGTCCCCCGAGAAGCCCGAGTTCTCGTTGTAGCGCCAGCTCCAGTCCAGCGACAGCTCGGGGGCCAGCCTCAGCGCCGCGGCGGTGATCCCGGTGCGCGCCGAGCGGGCCGAGTAGCGGGCCGTCAGCAGGTCCGGCCGGCCGATCAGCGCGAGATCGATGCGGACGCCGGTGCCGCCGCCGGGCGGGGTGGGGCGCTCCGGGACGTGGAGCGCGAAGGCCTCCGCGGCCGGCTCCGCCAGCGGCAGGCCCGCGGCGTGGGCCAGGGCCAGGTCGCTGGACTGGGCCAGGAACCGGGCCTGCTCCAGCGCCCCGTCGGCGGCGATCCGGTCGGCCCGCGCGCGGTCCACGCCGAGCACCGTCTCGGTCCCCGCCGCCAGGCGCCCGCGGGCGGCCTCCTCCAGGGTCCGCGCCGCGTCGGCCGAGGCCTCGGCGGCCCGCACCGCCGAGCGCGCCGACAGCGCCGCGTAGTAGGTCCGCACCACGCCGTAGAGCACCTCCTGCTCCGTGGCGTGCTGCTGCTGCACGGCGGCCAGCCGCGCCTCGCCGGCGGCCACCAGCTCGCCGATCCCCGTCGGGTTGACCAGCGGGGTGGACAGCGACAGGTCGGCGCGGCCGTACTCCAGCCGCTGGATGATCACCTCGCCGCCGCCGCCGAGCTCCCGCGAGATCTCCTCGTCGGTGCGGACCCGCGACGCCGACAGCGCCGCGGTGGGGAGCAGATCGGCGCCCGCCGCGGCCTCCCCGGCGCGGGCGGAGGCGACGTCCTGCTCGGCGATCCCGATCGTCTCGTCGCGGACCGCCGCGGACTGCAGCGCCTCGGCCAGCGTCAGGCTGCGCTGGGCCGCCGCCGGCCCCGGCGCGCACAGCACCGCACACAGCGCGACCCCGGAGAGCGGGAGCCAGGCTCGGCGGCGGGGGGACATCGCGGTGGTCGCGCTATTCCTTGCGCCGGCCCCAGTCGGTCCGGGCGGCGTACTCGAACAGTACCGAGAAGTAGTCCCCGACGTCCGGACATTCGATTCCGGAGCCCTCCAGCGCGGCCTCGGTGGTCTCGGTGATGAACATCGGGTTCTTGGTGAAGTACGGCAGGTAGACCATCCCCTGGGTGATGATCGTGCGCTGCGCCGAGCCCAGGGCGTCCCAGATCTCCTTCTTCTTCTCGTCGGTCAGGTCCTCCGGGTCGACGACCTCGGGGATCGGCTGGTCGAAGAACTTGCTGGCCATCTCGATCACGTGGCCGTTGGTCGTGCAGCGGTCGGGCCCGGCGGCGAGGTGGAAGGTCTTGCCGATCGCCGACTCCTGCTCGAGGATGTGCAGCAGCGCGTCGGCCACGTAGTTGACCGGGACCACGTCCGAGGTGGCCTCCATCCGGCCGATGAACCAGGGGTACCAGCCCTTGGAGTAGATCCGCAGCGGCCAGTAGATCACGTTGAACGTGGCGGTCTTGCCGGTGCGGCTGTCGCCCACCACGGTGGACAGCCGGAAGGTCGTGATCGGCAGCCGGTCCATCGCGTCGCGGCACAGCTGCTCGCTCTCGGCCTTGGTCTTCTCGTAGGCGTTGCGGAAGTCCTGGCCGGCGTAGAGGTCCTCGGGGCGGAACTCGTCCAGGTCGCCGCCGACGTAGCAGGTGCTGACCATCGCGAAGCGGTCGATCCCGCCCTGGGCCTGCATCTCGGTGGCCAGCTCGAGCATGTGGGTCGTGCCCATCACGTTGTGGCGGTAGGCGTCCTCGTACTTGGCGCCGAAGTCCACCGAGGCGCCCGGGTGGGCGATCCGCGAGCAGACCCGGGCGATGCGGCCCCAGGTCTGGTCGTCGAGGCCGAGCTGGTCCTCCATCAGGTCGCCGCGCAGCGCCTCGAAGCGCACCGCGTACTCGGCGGGGAACTCCATCCCGAACAGGTCCTTGAGCAGCCGCTCCTTGCGCTTGGCGACCCGCTCGTCGTTGGCGCCGCGGACCAGGCCGATCACGTTGTCGTCGCTGCGCTCCAGGATCCGCCGCAGGATCTCGCGGCCGACCTGCCCCGTCGCGCCCGTCATGAACCAGGTTCGCTGCGTCATTCTTGGATTCCCTCGTCCTGTCCGGTGTCCCGGATCCAGTCCTCGAAGTTGATGCCCAGCGTGATGCCGCCGTCGGCGACGATGGTCTGGCCGACGATCCAGCGTGCCCGATCGGAGCACAGGAACGCCACCACGTGGGCGATGTCGTCGGACTGCCCGATGCGGCCCTGGGTGGTCTTGCACTCGGCGAAGCGGTACACCGCCTCGGGCTTGCGGAACCACTTGATCGCCCGGGTGTCGACCGGCCCGGCGGACACGGCGTTGACCGCCACCCCGTCCGGGGTGAACTCGTTGGCCAGGTAGCGCACCAGCGACTCCAGCGCCGCCTTGGAGCTGCCCACCGCGGCGTACTCCTGGAACGCCACGAACGCGCCGATGCTGCTCAGCGCCACGATGCAGCCGCCGGTCTCCTTCAGCAGCGGGAACGCAGCGCGCGAGCACAGCATCACCGAGCGCACGTTGATCTCGTAGGTCGCGTCCCACGAGTACAGGCCCATCCGCTCGATGCGGCCCATCGTGCCGAAGGCGGCGGAGAGCACCAGGATGTGCAGCTCCCCGACCTCCTCGCGGACCCACGCGAACATCGCGTCGATCGCCTTGGGGTCGCGCATGTCGCCCTGGACGATCCACACCCGACAGCCGTGCTGCTCGCGCAGCTCCTCGGCGGCCTGCTCGGCGTTGCCGGCGTCGGTCTTGTACCCCAGGATCAGGTCTGCGCCGCGCTCGGCGAGGCGCTCGGAGATCGCCCGGCCGATGCCGCGCGCGCCTCCGGTGACCAACGCGATCCGTCCCTTGAACTCCTGCTCGACCTGGCTCACGTCTCGACCCGTCGTCGTCCGGATGGTTCGCCGCGTCGCCGGGCTCTCTGCCCGGTCCCACGGCCGTGGAAAGCGCGACAATCTAAGGAGCGGGGCCGGTTCTTGTCAATGAAACCGGGCCCCGCGCGGGAGGAGCCGGTGCGTCGAGCCGTGCCGGGGACCGCCGGTGGCGGGCTGCTCGTCGCCGTGCTGCGGGGGGCCGCCGGGGAGGTCACCGATTCGTCACCTCGCCGGAGTAGAGTCCAGGGCCATGCGACACGCACTCCCCATGATCGGGATCGCCCTGACCCTCACCGCGCTGGCGGCCTGCGCGGGCGACACGTCCGGCGGCGAGCAGGCGGACCCCGCGGCCCGCGCCACGCTGCGGGTCAAGGGCTCGACGACGATGCAACCGCTGGCGTTCGAGTGGGCCAGGGAGTTCATGGCCCGCGAGGAGGGCCACCCGGTGGTCGTCACCGGCGGCGGCAGCGGCACCGGGATCCAGGCGGTGCTCGACGGGACGGTCGACGTGGCGTGCTCGTCCCGGCCCGTGGACCAGGCCGAGCTCGCCGAGGCCGCGAACCGCGGCGTCGAGCTGGAGCAGACCCAGGTGGCGTGGGACGCGATCGCCATCGTGGTGCACGCGGGCAACCCCGTCGAGGCGCTCTCGACCGAGCAGCTGCGGGAGGTCTTCTCCGGCCGGATCCAGTCCTGGAACGAGCTCGGTGGGGCGCACGACGAGATCCAGGTGGTGTCCCGCGACCCGTCGTCGGGGACCTACGTGTTCTTCCAGGAGCACGTGCTCGCGGGGGACGGCTACTCGCGGCGCGCGCTGCGCACCTCGTCCAACGCCTCGCTGGCGCACGTGGTCTCCACCAGCGAGCACGCCGTGGGCTACGTCGGCCTGGCCTTCGTGCCGGAATCGGGGCGAGAACTCCGGGTGGTGCCGGTGTCGGACGACGAGCACCCCGATGGCGTGGTGCCCTCGGCGGAGACGGTCCGCGACCGCTCCTACCCGCTGCGGCGCGAGCTGTACCTGGTGTACCGCGCCGACGCCGGCGAGGTCGTCACCACGTTCGTCGAGCTCGTGCTCGGCGCCGAGGGGCAGCGCGTCGTCGCCGAGCAGGGCCTGACGCCGATCGGCTAGCAGCCGCTACCGGCGTCGGCTCCGCCACCACAGCAGCAGCGCCAGCGAGCCGAGCAGCCACGAGGCACCCGCGCCCCGGCCGTCCACCCGGCAGTCGCACCCGGTGGTCCCGTCGTCGCTGTCGTCGTCGGACGGCGGCGGGTCCTCGTCGTCGTCGCCGGAGTCGTCGTCGGCCGCGGTGTCGTCGTCACCGGCGGTGTCGTCGTCTCCGGCGGTGTCGTCGTCGCCGGCGGTGTCGTCGTCTCCGGCGGTGTCGTCGTCTCCGGCGGTGTCGTCGTCTCCGGCGGTGTCGTCGTCGCCCACCGCCGCGCAGTCGTCGTTGTCCGCGCCCGGGGTCCCGAGGTCCCCGAGGCCGTAGCTCGCGATCGCCTCGCACCAGTTGCCCGGATCGTCGTTGGCGACCTCGTCCTCGCCGAGCGGGTCGAGCTGCATCGCGACGCCGCTGGCGTACGGCCACGCGGTGGTGTAGCGCACCGCGTCGATCTCCAGCCCGTCGAGCTCGAGCACCACCTCGTCGTCGGCGGCGTGCTGCAGGTTGAGGTCGGCGTAGTCGTAGTCGCAGGTGATGCCGCCGTTGAGCGCGTCGTCGCCGTTGCGGCACAGCACCGCGCGGGCGCCGGCGGCGACCACCAGCGACGGGTTGGCCGTCATCGTGTGGGCCTCGCCGTCGTCGTCGCGCAGGACCCAGCCCTCGAGCACCAGGTCGTCGGCGGTGGTGTTGCGCACCTCGATGAACTCGCCGTAGCTGTCGGTGACCGCCACCGGGTCGACGTGCAGCTCGGTGATCACCAGCGCGCCGATCGGCACCACGCCCTCGTCGACGATCCCGTCGCAGTCCTCGTCCTGGCCGTCCAGCGTCTCGGTGGCGCCGGGGTAGATGGTGTCGTCTCCGTCGTCGCAGTCGCCGTCGCAGGTGCTGACCCCGTCGCCGTCGGCGTCGAAGCCCTCGTCGGTGGTGCCGTCGCAGTCGTCGTCGATCCCGTTGCACAGCTCGGTGGCCCCGGGGTTGATCGCCGCGTCGCCGTCGTCGCAGTCGGTGTCGTCGGCGACGGTGCCGGTGGGCGCGCCGTCGCAGGCCGAGACGGGGTTGCCGCCCTCGTCGCCGTACCCGTCGCCGTCGGCGTCGGGCCAGTAGTCCACGAACGTGACGTCCTCGTCGGTGGTGCCGTCGCAGTCGTTGTCGATCCCGTCGCACAGCTCGGTGGCGCCGGGGTAGACGGTGTCGTCGCCGTCGTCGCAGTCGCCGTTGCACGAGGTGACCCCGTCGCCGTCGGCGTCGAAGCCCTCGTCGACGACGTTGTCGCAGTCGTCGTCGAGGTCGTTGCAGGTCTCCACCGCGTTGGGGTGGATCGATGCGTCGGTGTCGTCGCAGTCGTCGCAGGCGTCGTAGCCGTCGCCGTCGCCGTCGGGGGCCTCGTCGGTGAACCCGTCGCAGTCGTTGTCGACCCCGTCGCAGACCTCGGTGGCGCCGGGGTAGGCGTCGTCGTCGGCGTCGTCGCAGTCCCCCTCGCAGGGGGCGTAGCCGTCGCCGTCGCCGTCGGTCTCGTCGGCCGGCACCGCGCCGTCGCAGTCGTTGTCGACCCCGTCGCAGGCCTCGGTGGCGCCGGGGTAGGTCTGGTCGTCCGCGTCGTTGCAGTCGCCGTCGCACTCCAGGACCCCGTCGCCGTCCCCGTCCTGGTCGCCGGCCAGCTGCGGCGTGGCCGGATCGCAGTCGTTGTCCTTGCCGTCGCAGATCTCGGGGGCGCCGGGGTGGACCGCGTCGTCGAGGTCGTCGCAGTCGCCCTGGCAGGCGTTGTAGCCGTCGCCGTCGCCGTCGACGCCGGTGTCCTCGTCGGTGTCGCCGTCGCAGTCGTTGTCGATCCCGTCGCACAGCTCGGGGGCGCCGGGGTAGATGCTGGCGTCGCCGTCGTCGCAGTCGCCCTCGCAGGTGTGGGAGCCGTCGCCGTCGCCGTCGACGTCGGGGACGCCGCAGCCGCAGACGCCCGGCGCGGTCTTGTCGCCGTCGTCGGGGCAGCCGTCGTCGCAGTCGAGGGTGCCGTCGCCGTCGGTGTCGTCGTCGGGGACGCCGCAGCCGCAGACGCCCGGCGCGGTCTTGTCGCCGTCGCCGGGGCAGCCGTCGATGCAGTCCTCGGTGCCGTCGCCGTCGGTGTCGTCGTCGGCGATCCCGCAGCCGCACACGCCGGGGCTGGTCTTGTCGCCGTCGTCGGGGCAGCCGTCGTTGCAGTCGAGGGTGCCGTCGCCGTCGGTGTCGTCGTCGGGGACGCCGCAGCCGCAGACGCCCGGGGCGGTCTTGTCGGCGTCGTCGGGGCAGCCGTCGTCGCAGTCGAGGGTGCCGTCGCCGTCGGTGTCGTCGTCGGGGACGCCGCAGCCGCACACGCCGGGGTCGGTCTTGTCGCCGTCGTCGGGGCAGCCGTCGTCGCAGTCGAGGGTGCCGTCGCCGTCGGTGTCGTCGTCGGGGACGCCGCAGCCGCACACGCCGGGGTCGGTCTTGTCGCCGTCGTCGGGGCAGCCGTCGTCGCAGTCGAGGGTGCCGTCGCC
>CAZOYV010000115.1:0-24320 GCA_964584075.1 uncultured Rickettsiales bacterium
GCATGATCATCGCCGGCCGCGCCATCGGCGCGCACCGCGGGCACATCTACTGCCGGGCGGAGTATCCGCTGGCGATCCAGCGCCTCGCGAACGCCATCGACCAGGCCCGGGAGCTGGGCCTGCTCGGCGAGGACATCCTCGGCTCGGGCTACGACCTCGAGCTGTCGCTGTACCAGGGGGCCGGGGCCTTCGTCTGCGGGGAGGAGACCGCGCTGATGGCCTCCATCGAGGGCCGCCGCGGGACGCCCCGGCCCCGCCCGCCGTTCCCCGCGGTCTCCGGGCTGTGGGGGGCGCCGACGGTCCTGAACAACGTCGAGACCTACGCCTGCGTACCGGGGATCCTGCGCGACGGCGCCGCGGCGTTCGCCGCGCTGGGGACGCAGTCCAGCAAGGGGACCAAGGTGTTCGCGCTGACCGGCAAGGTCCGCCGGGTGGGCCTCGTCGAGGTGGAGATGGGGACATCGCTGGGCACCATCGTCCACGACATCGGCGGCGGCGTGCCGGAGGGCAAGGCGTTCAAGGCCGCGCAGCTCGGCGGGCCCTCCGGGGGCTGCATCCCGGCCGAGCACCTGGACACCCCGACGGACTACGAGGCGATCTCGGCGGTGGGCGCGATCATGGGCTCGGGCGGCCTGATCGTGATGGACGACGACACCTGCATGCCCGACATGGCGCGTTACTTCATGGACTTCTGCCAGGACGAGTCCTGCGGCAAGTGCACGCCGTGCCGCATCGGGACCCGCCGGATGCTGCAGATCCTGGAGCGGATCTGCGCCGGGCAGGGGCAGCTGTCCGACATCCCGCTGCTGGAGGACCTGGCCGCCACGATCAAGGACGCCTCGCTGTGCGGCCTGGGGCAGACGGCGCCCAACCCGGTGCTCAGCACGCTGCGGTTCTTCCGCTCCGAGTACGAGGAGCACATCCGCGAGCGCCGCTGCCGCGCCGTGGTCTGCTCGGCGCTGTTCCGCGCGCCGTGCCAGCACGCCTGCCCGGTGGAGACCGACGTGCCGGGGTACGTCGCGCTGGTCGCCGCCGGTCGCCTGGACGACGCCTACCGGCTGCTGCTCGACACCAACCCGTTCCCCGCCGTGTGCGCCCGCGTCTGTCCGCACCCGTGCCAGGCCAAGTGCCGCCGGGCGCAGCTCGACGAGGCGCTGGCGATCCGGCACCTCAAGCGGTACGTCACCGATCGCGGGCAGCCGCCGCCCGCCGGGCCGCCGCGCTGGACCCGCCCGGAGCGGGTCGCGGTGGTCGGCGCGGGGCCCTCCGGGCTGACCGCGGCCCGGGAGCTGCGGCGCCGGGGGTACGCGGTGCGGGTGCTCGAGGCGGCGCCGGAGGCCGGGGGGATGCTGCGCTACGGCATCCCGTCCTACCGCCTGCCGCGCAAGATCCTCGAGCAAGAGATCGGGCAGATCCTGGCCAGCGGCGTGGAGCTGCACACCGGCGTGCGCGTCGGGCACGACCTGTCCCTGGCGGCCCTGCAGGACCAGTACGAGGCGGTGTACCTGGCGGTCGGCGCCGCGGCCAGCGCGCGGCTCGGCATCGCCGGGGAGGACGCCACCGGCGTGATCGGTGCGCTGGAGTTCCTGCGCGACCACCACCGCGGGCGGAAGGTCCGGCCGGGGCGCCGGGTGACGGTCATCGGCGGCGGGAACGCGGCGGTCGACGCCGCGCGCGTGGCGCTGCGGCTGGGCGCCGGCGAGGTGACGATCTGCTACCGCCGCACGCGCGACGAGATGCCGGCCTACGAGGAGGAGGTGCGGGCCGCGCTGGACGAGGGGGTCCAGCTGCAGGAGCAGGTGACGCCGATCGGCCTGCGGATCACCAAGGCCGGCCGCGTCTCGGCGGTGGAGCTGCAGCGCACGGTGCCGGGGCCGTTCGACCGCAGCGGCCGCCGCCGGCCCGTGCCGGTCGAGGGCTCGGAGTTCGTGTGGCGGACGAGCACCGTGCTGGTCGCCACGGGCCAGGTCGCCGACCTGTCCGTGCTGGAGGGGCTCGCCCCCGAGGGGGTCGCGGCGGGCCGGGTGGTGACGGAGCCGGACGGGCGGGTCGCCGGGCTCGGGATCTGGGCCGGCGGCGACGTGGTCACCGGGCCGGCCACCGTGATCGAGGCGATCCGGGCGGGCCGGGACGCGGCCCGCGCGATCGACGGCTGGATCCGCCGGCGCCGGGGCGAGGCGCCGTGGGTCGAGCCCCCGTTCGACGTCGAGATCCCGTACGAGCCGGACGAGGAGCCCGAGGAGCGCCCGCAGCAGCCGATGCCGGAGCTGGACCCGGCCCGGCGCGCGCTGGGGTTCCGCGAGGTGGAGCGCGGGTACACGCCCGCGATGGCGCAGCAAGAGGCGCGCCGTTGCCTGCGGTGCGACGGCGAGGCCCGCTGACCGGGCCGGTCGGAGGAGCGAAGGATGGTCACACTCACCATCGACGGCCGCGAGGTCGAGGTCCCCGAGGGCTCCACGATCCTGGAGGCCGCGCGCGAGGCCGGGATCCGGATCCCGACGCTGTGCCACCACGCCGAGCTCGAGCACCGGCCCGGGGCGTGCCGCGTGTGCCTCGTCGAGGTGGCGCGCAGCCGCGCGCTGGTGGCCTCGTGCGTGCACCCCGTCAGCCCGGGGATGAAGGTCCGCACCAACAGCGCGCGGGTGCGACGCGCCCGGCGGGCCGTGGTCGAGTTCCTGCTCTCGGACCACCCCCAGGAGTGCGCGACCTGCCTGCGCGGGGGCGACTGCGAGCTGCAGCAGGTGGCGCGCACGGTGGGGCTGCGGGACCTGCGCGTGGAGCGCACGGTATTCGGCGACCGGGCGATCGACGAGTCGTCCCCGGCGCTGATCCGGGACCCGGCCAAGTGCGTCCACTGCCTGCGCTGCGTCACGGTCTGCGCCGAGGTCCAGGGGGTGCACCTGCTGACGCCGGAGGGGCGCGGCTTCGACAGCCGGATCGTCCCGGCGATGGGCGCCGATCTGGCCGACGCCGCCTGCACGTACTGCGGTCAGTGCGCGCTGGTCTGCCCCACCGGGGCGATCGTCGAGCGCGACGACACCGCCCGCGCGTGGGCCGCGCTGGCCGACCCCGGCAAGCACGTGGTGGTCCAGGAGGCGCCCGCGATCCGCGCGCAGCTGGGCGAGGAGTTCGGGCTGCCGCCGGGGACGCTGGTCACCGGCAAGATGATCGCCGCGCTCCGCCGCCTGGGCTTCGACCGCGTGTTCGACACGAACTTCACCGCCGACCTGACCATCGTCGAGGAGGGGCACGAGCTGCTGCAGCGGCTGTCCAGCGGGGGCGTGCTGCCGATGATGACGTCGTGCAGCCCGGGCTGGATCAAGTTCGTCGAGCACCACTACCCGCAGCTGCTGCCCAACGTCAGCAGCTGCAAGTCCCCCCAGCAGATGTTCGGGGCGCTGGCGAAGACCTACTACGCGGAGCTCGCGGGCCTCGACCCGGCGGACATCGTGGTCGTCTCCGCGATGCCCTGCACCGCCAAGAAGTACGAGGCCGGGCGCCCGGAGATGCGCGCCTCGGGCCACCGCGACGTGGACATCGTGCTGACCACCCGCGAGCTGGCGCGGATGATCCGCGAGGCGGGGCTCGACTTCGCCGCGCTACCGGACGAGGAGCCCGATCCGCCGATGGGGCGGTACACCGGGGCGGCCACGATCTTCGGGGCCACCGGCGGCGTGATGGAGGCCGCCCTGCGCTCGGTCCACGCGCTGGTCACCGGGCGGGCGATGGCGGCGCTGGAGGTCGAGCCGGTTCGCGGGCTCGACGGGGTCAAGGCCGCCACGCTCGAGATCGAGGGCCTCGGCCCGGTGCGGGTCGCCGTGGCCCACGGGCTGGGCAGCGCGCGGGGGTTGCTGGACCGCGTCGTCGCCGGCGACGCCGAATACCACTTCATCGAGATCATGGCCTGCCCCGGCGGCTGCGTCGGCGGGGGCGGGTCGCCGCTGCCGGCCAGCGACGAGCGCCGCGCGGCCCGCGCCGCGGCCCTGTACCGGGACGACGCGGAGATCCAGGCGCTGCGCCAGTCGCACCTCAACCCGGCGGTCCAGGAGCTGTACGAGCGGTTCCTCGGCGAGCCCCTCGGACCCCGATCCCATCATCTGTTGCACACGCACTACGTGGAGCGCGGCCTGTGAGCGCCGCGCCCCGCGCGGGAGGAGGGGAGATGCCCCACGCCGACATCCTGCTGGTGGACGACGACCAGGACATCCGGGACGCGATCGGCCTGATCCTGAGACGCGCGGGCTACGAGGTCCGCACCGCCGTCGACGGGGCGTCCGCGCTGGCGGAGCTCCAGCGGCAGGTCCCCGACCTCGTGATCCTCGACATCATGATGACCACCGACACCGAGGGCTTCGACCTGGCCTTCGAGCTGCGGGACGACCCGTCCTACGCCGGGATGCCGATCGTGCTGCTGACCAGCTTCCTGCGGAAGGTGCGGGACGACGGCCCCGACGCGTTCCAGCACGTCCTCGGCGAGGAGTGGCCCGCCCGGTGGCTGTTCGAGAAGCCGATCGAGCCGGGCCGGCTGCTGGCCAAGGTCCGCGACATCCTCGAGGGGGACGGCGGTCCGCAGGGGGCGCGGTGATGCGTGCCGCCCAGGACGGCTTCCTGACGCCCGAGGCGCAGCTGCGCGGGCTGACGAGGATCGTCCAGGCCATCGCGGCGCGCCACGGGATGGACGAGCTGCTGGGGATCGTGCGCGCCGATCTCGCCGCGGCGATGGACGTCCGGGGCATCGCGGTGAAGCTCCTGACCGAGGATCGCACCCGGCTGCGCTACGTCGCCGCCAGCGGCCTGCCCGAGGCGCTGGAGGGCCAGGTGGTGTCGCTGGACCACAGCCCGGTCAACCGCCGCGTGATCGAGGGGGAGCTGTTCGTCACCGGCCACCTCGGGCGGGACGACGAGTTCCAGTTCGGGGAGGGGCTGAGGGCGGCCGGGATCGAGTCGGTGCTGCTCGTGCCGCTGGGCCTCGAGGGCCGGATCGAGGGGGTGCTCGGTGCCTACACCCGGCGGCCGGAGCGCTTCGGGAGCGAGGAGATCGGGCACTTCCAGATCGTGGCCAGCCTGCTGGCGATCAGCCTCGAGAACGCGCGGAACGAGGACGAGCTGCGCAAGGTGCTGGCCGACCGGGCGCGGTTCCTGTTCCGCGTGACCCACAACTGCCGCGCGCCGCTCGCGGCGATGATCGAGATGCTCGAGGTGGTCCGCACGGGACAGCTCGGCGAGCTGCACGGCGAGCAGGGGGAGTACGTGCGGCGGGTCATCCGCCGGGCCAGGACGCTGCACGAGCTGCTCGAGGAGCTGATGGACCTGGCGGAGCTGCGGGCGCCGGCGCGGCAGCCGTGGACCCAGGTGCTGGACCCCGCGTTGCTCTCCGACCGGCTGCGCCGCACGTTCGGAGACGAGGCCCGGCGCCGGGGGCTGGCGCTGCACTTCGACGTCGCGCCGGACACGCCTCCGCTGCGGGGCAACCTGGTGGACCTCGAGCAGGCGCTGGAGAACCTGATCGCCAACGCGCTGCGCTACACGCCGCAGGGCGCGGTGACGGTCTCGTGGGCGCCCGGCGAGGCGGATCAGGTCCGTGTCCGCGTCGCCGACACCGGGATCGGCGTCCCCGCCGACGAGCGCGCGATGCTGTTCCAGGAGTTCTTCCGCGCCTCCAACGCCCGCGAGCACGACGAGCAGGGCACGGGCCTGGGGCTGGCGATCGTCCGGCAGATCGTCGACCGCCACGGGGGGCGCGTGGCGCTGGAGTTCCCGCGCGAGGGCGGGACCGTCGCCGTGCTGCTGCTGCCCTCCGCCAGCCAGGGAGACCCGTCGTGCTGAATCCGTCGCCACCGCCCTCCGTGTCGAGCCGGTCGTGGATCGATCCGGACGGGATCCACGCGCTGATCGAGCAGGCCGATCCCGATCCGGTCCGCGTCCGCGAGGTGATCGCCCGGGCGCGGCAGCTGCAGGGGCTGGAGCCGTCCGAGGCGGCGGTGCTGCTGGCCTGCGGCGATCCCGAGCTGCGCGCGGAGATGGACGCCGCCGCGGCCTGGATCAAGGACACGATCTACGGCAAGCGGCTGGTGCTGTTCGCGCCGCTGTACGTCTCCAACCTGTGCTCCAACGAGTGCCTGTACTGCGCGTTCCGCGCGCGGAACCGCGGGGTCGAGCGGCGGTGCCTGGACCAGGAGGAGATCGCCGAGGAGGTCCGCCACCTGGTGCGGATGGGCCACAAGCGGCTGCTGCTCGTCGCCGGCGAGCAGCGCGGCCGCCGCGGGCTGGACTACCTGCTCCGCTCGATCGAGACGGTCTATGCCACGCGGGCCGGCCCCGGGGAGATCCGGCGCCTCAACGTCAACGTCGCGCCGATGACGGTGGAGCAGTTCCGCGAGCTCGCGGCGGCGCGCATCGGCACCTACCAGATGTTCCAGGAGACGTTCCACCCCGAGACCTACCGGCGGGTCCACCTCCACGGCCCGAAGGCCGACTACGAGAACCGCCTGGCGGCGATCGGGCGGGCGATGGAGGCCGGGATCGACGACGTGGGCGTCGGCGTGCTGTTCGGCCTGTACGACCACCGCTTCGAGATCCTGGCGCTGCTGAGCTTCGCGCAGCACCTCGAGCGCGTCCACGGGGTCGGCCCGCACACGATCAGCGTGCCCCGCCTCGAGCCGGCCGACGGCAGCGCGATCGCCGCGGACCCCCCGCACGCGGTGTCCGACGCCGAGTTCCGCACGATCGTCGCCGTGCTGCGCATGGCGGTGCCCTACACCGGGATCATCATGTCCACCCGCGAGACGCCGCGGATGCGGGCCGAGACGCTGTCGCTGGGGGTGTCGCAGATCAGCGCGGGCAGCCGCACCCACCCCGGCGGCTACGCGGCGGGGGTGCCCGCCAGCGCGCAGTTCGAGCTCGGCGACCACCGCAGCCTCGACGAGGTGATCCAGGACGTGCTGCGGCTGGGCTTCGTCCCCTCGTTCTGCACCGCGTGCTACCGGCTGGGACGGACCGGCGAGGACTTCATGGACCTGGCCAAGCCGGGGCTGATCCGCCGGTTCTGCCTGCCCAACGCCCTGCTGACGTTCCAGGAGTACCTCGAGGACTACGCCAGCGGGACGACGCGGCGGATGGGCCGCAGCGCGCTGCGACGCCACCTCGAGGACGTGCCCACGCTGCGGCGGCGTCACGAGACGTACCGCCGGCTGAGCCGGATCCGGGGCGGGGCGAGGGACCTGTACTTCTGACGCCGGCGACGCGCGAGCGCGGCGTGGGCGGGAGCGGAGGGCTCCGATGGCAGGGCGACCGAGGAGCCGGAGCCGGGTCCGGCGGGAGCTGCTCGAGCGGCGTGGCGCCGTCGCCCCGGCCGCAGCGGAGGCAGCGCAGCAGCGCTGACGCGACCGATGCGCCGGACACCCAGCGGATCGCGGCTCCACATCGGCCTGGTGGGCCGCCGCAACGCGGGCAAGTCCAGCATCCTCAACGCGATCACCGGGCAGCACAGCGCGATCGTCTCCCCCGAGCCCGGGACGACCACCGATCCGGTGCACAAGCCGATGGAGCTGCTGCCGCTGGGGCCGGTCGTGCTGGTGGACACGCCCGGCCTGGACGACACCGGCGCGCTGGGCGGGCAGCGGGTCCTCCGCGCGCGTGCGGTCCTGTCCCGCATCGACGCGGCGCTGCTGGTGGCCGAGGCGCCGAGCTGGGGGATGCTCGAGCAGCAGCTGCTCGACGACCTGCTCGACCGCGAGGTGCCGACGGTCGTCGTGCTGAACAAGGCGGACACCGGCGCCCCGCCGCTGGCGGTGATCGCCAGCCTGCGGCGGCGCGGCGTGCCGTTCGTGGCCACCGAGGCGCCGGCCGGCAAGGGGATCGAGGCGCTGCAGGAGGCGCTGCTCGCGGTGGTCCCCGAGGACTGGCTGGAGGCGCCGCCGCTGCTGGCCGACCTGGTCCCCGACGGGGGGATCGCGGTGCTGGTCGTGCCGGTGGACGCGGAGGCGCCGCGGGGGCGGCTGATCCTGCCCCAGGCCCAGGCGATCCGGGACCTGCTCGACCACGGCCGCCAGGCGCTGGTGACGCGCGAGCACCAGCTGCCGGCGGCGCTGGCGCGCCTGGACCGGCCGCCGTCGCTGGTGGTCACCGATTCGCAGGCCTTCGGTGCCGTCGCCGCCGCGACCCCCGCCGCGGTGCCGCTGACGTCGTTCTCGATCCTGCTGTCCCGCCAGAAGGGGGATCTGGCGGTGCAGGCCCTCGGCGCCCGGTCGATCGACCGGCTGCGCCCCGGAGACCACGTGCTGATCGCCGAGGCCTGCACCCACCACCCGGTGGAGGACGACATCGGCACGGTGAAGATCCCGCGCTGGCTGGACCAGCGCCTGGGCTACCCGCTGCGGTACCGGCACGTCCGCGGCCGGGACTTCCCCGACGACCTCGGGGACACGCGGCTGGTGATCCACTGCGGCGCCTGCATGTGGACGCGCCGCGCGGTGCTCGACCGCATCCTGCGCTGCCGCGCCCGCGGGGTGCCGATCACCAACTACGGGATGGCGATCGCGCACCTGCACGGCATCCTCGAGCGGGCGCTGGAGCCGTTCCCCGCGCCGCCGCCGGGGGAGTCCGCGGCGGACCGGGGCGGCCTCGGAGCCGCGCCATGAGCGTGGCCCTGCGCCGCAGCGAGCCCCTGGTCTCCACGGTCCGCGAGCGCTGCCGGGTCTGCTACACGTGCGTCCGCGAGTGTCCGGCCAAGGCGATCCGCATCTCCGGGGGGCAGGCCGAGGTCATCGCCGAGCGCTGCATCGGCTGCGGGAACTGCGTCCGGGTCTGCAGCCAGGGGGCCAAGCGGGTCCGCAGCTCGGTGGCGCAGGTGGAGCAGCTGCTGGGCTCGGGGCGCCGGCTGGCGGCCTGCGTCGCGCCGTCGTTCCCCGTCGAGTACGACGACCCGGCGGCGATGGTCGGCGCGCTGCGGGCGCTGGGCTTCCACCAGGTGCACCAGGTGGCGCTGGGTGCCGATCTCGTCGCGAGGGCCTACCGCGAGCTGGTGGACCGCGACGACGGGCGCCAGTGGATCGCCGCCAACTGCCCGGCCGTGGTGCTGTACGTCGAGCGCCACCTGCCCGAGCTGGTCCCGGCGCTGGCCCCGGTGGTGTCGCCGATGGTGGCCACGGCGCGGGCGCTGCACGGGCAGCACGGGCCGCGGCTGGCGGTGGTGTTCATCGGGCCGTGCATCGCCAAGAAGGCCGAGGCCGAGGACGCGCCCGTGCGGGGGTCGGTCGACGCGGTGCTGACGTTCCTCGAGCTCGCGGAGCTGCTGCAGCGGCGCGGCATCGAGCCCGGTCGCGTGGCCCCGTCGCAGTTCGACCCCCCCCACCCCGCGGAGGGCACGCTGCTGGCCATCGGCGGCGGCCTGTTGCAGGCCGCGGGGATCCCGGAGGATCTGCTGACCGGGCGGGTGGTGGCCGCCGAGGGCCGGCCGCGGTTCGTCGCGGCGCTGCGGGAGCGGGCCTCGGGAGACCTCCAGGCGGCGCTGCTCGACCTGCTGTGCTGCGAGGGCTGCATCGACGGCCCGGGGACCACCGCCGCGCTGCGGCCCCACGCCCGCCGTGCCCGGGTCGCGCGCCACGCGCGGGCCAGCGTGGCCGGGCTGGATCGCGCCGGCTGGCAGCGGACCCTGGCCGCGCTGGAGGGGATCGACCTGACGCGGAGCTACGCGGTCGAGGACCAGCGGATTCCCGACCCCTCGGAGGCGGATATCGACGCGGCGCTGCGCAGGATGGGCAAGCGGACCGGGGAGGACCAGCTCAACTGCGGTGCCTGCGGCTACCCGACCTGCCGCGAGCACGCGGTGGCGATCTGCGAGGGCCTGGCGGAGAGCGAGATGTGCCTGCCCTACGCCATCGACGAGCTGAGCCGGACGGTGGCCGAGCTGGCGCGCAGCCACGAGGACCTGGCCCGCGCCCAGACGGCGCTGATGCACTCGGAGCGGCTGGCCAGCATGGGCCAGCTCGCCGCCGGGATCGCCCACGAGGTCAACAACCCGCTGGGGGTGGTGCTGATGTACGCCCACCTGCTGCTGGAGTCCCTGGAGCCCAGCTCCGCGCTGCGCGCCGACGTGGCGCTGATCGCGGAGCAGGCCGACCGCTGCAAGAAGACGGTCGCCGGCCTGCTGGACTTCGCCCGCCAGCAGCGGGTCGCCCGCCAGCCGCTGGACGTCGTCGCCCTGGTGACGCACGTCGCCCGTGCGATGCCGCCCCCCGACGGGATCACGGTCCGCGTCGAGCCCGCGCTGACGGACCGCGTCGCCGAGTGGGACCGCGACCAGATCACCCAGGTGCTGGTCAACCTGGTCGGCAACGGCTTCGACGCGATGCCCGACGGGGGCGAGCTGACGATCCGCTGCGAGGAGGTCGACGACCGGGTGGCGCTGGTGGTCCGCGACCAGGGAGTCGGGATCCCCCGGGAGCACCGCGCCAAGGTCTTCGAGCCGTTCTTCACGACCAAGTCGATCGGCAAGGGCACCGGGCTCGGGCTGGCGGTGGCCTACGGCATCGTCAAGATGCACGGCGGGGACCTGACGCTGCGCTCCAACCACGATCCGGCGCAGGGCGCCACGGGCAGCGAGTTCCGCTGCGTGCTGCCGCGGCGCGGCCCCGGGGAGGCCTGAGCGATGCGGCCGCTGCGCGTGCTGGTCGTCGACGACGAGCCCGGGATGTGCAGCGGCGTGGGCCGCGTGCTGGCCGACACGCGCGTCCCGATCCCCGAGCTGGAGTTCGAGGTGGGCTTCGCGGTGGAGGCGGTGGGCAGCGGCGAGGAGGCGCTGCGGTGCCTGGACGAGTCCCCGCCGGACCTGCTGCTGCTGGACCACAAGCTCCCCGGGATCAGCGGCCTCGGCGTGCTGGCCGAGCTGGCCGAGCGCGATCTCGATCTGCTGGTGGTGATGGTCACGGCCTACGCCTCGCTGGAGATGGCGGTCCGCGCCACCAAGCAGGGCACCTTCGACCTGCTGGCCAAGCCGTTCCGGCCCGACGAGCTGCGCGCGGTGGTGGGCAAGGCGGCGCGCCACCTGCTGCTGCAGCGCCGCGCCCGCGAGCTGGTCGCCGAGCGGCGCGCGGTGCGCTTCGAGCTGCTGTCGCTGCTGGCCCACGAGCTCAAGGCGCCGCTGGCCGCGGTGGAGTCCTACCTGTGGCTGCTGCGCGAGCCCGACGAGCTGCCCGAGGACACCTCGGTGGCGCAGCTGGCGGAGCGGTGCCACGCCCGCGTGAGCGGGATGCGCACGCTGATCCACGACCTGCTCGACCTGACGCGGATCGAGGCCGGGACCCGCCACCGCGTGCTCGAGGAGGTGGATCTCGCCGCCCTGTGCCGGTCCGCGGTGGAGACCGTCGAGCCGGCCGCCGCGCCGCGGGGGATCGCGCTCCACGGTCCCCGCCCGGACCCGGTGTGGCTGATGGCGGACCGCAGCGAGCTGGAGATGGTGTGCACCAACCTGCTGTCCAACGCGGTGAAGTACAACCGGCCCGGCGGCCGGGTCGACGTGTCGATCGAAGACCGCGGCGGCGAGATCGAGCTGGCGGTGCGGGACACCGGGTTCGGCCTGACCCCCGAGGAGCAGGGCCGGCTGTTCGGGGAGTTCGTGCGCATCCGGCGACCCGAGACCGAGGGCGTGCCCGGATCGGGGCTGGGGCTCTCCATCGTGAGCAAGGTGGTGGCGCAGTACCGGGGCGAGGTGACGGTGCGCAGCGCGCCGGGGGTGGGCAGCACGTTCACGGTGCGCCTGCCCAGGGAGGGATGATGGACCGCGACGAGCTGCTGTACTGGCTCCGCCTCGACGACCCGGTCCGGCTGCGGGGGCTGTGGCGCCGGGCCGACCACGTCCGCCGCCGGACGGTGGGCGACGAGGTCCACCTGCGCGCGATCGTGGAGTTCTCCAGCTGCTGCACCCGCGCTTGCCACTACTGCGTGCTGCGGGCCCCCAACGAGGACGTGCGGCGCTACCGGATGCGGCCGGGCGAGATCGTGCGCTGCGCGGTGCGGGCCCGCGACCTGGGGATCGGGACCGTGCTGCTGCAGTCCGGCGAGGGGGCGGTCCGGTCGGCCTCGGAGCTGCGGCGCACGATCCGGACGATCCGCGAGCACCTCGGCCTGGTGGTGGCGCTCGGCGTCGGCGAGGCGTCCGAGCAGGACCTGGCGGCGTGGCGGGACGCCGGGGCGGAGCGCTACCTGCTGAAGTTCGAGAGCTCCGACGAGGAGCTGATGGCGCTGCTGCACCCCCCGCGCTGGCCCGGGGAGCCGGACCGGACCGCCCTGATCGGCGTCCTGCAGTCCCTGGGCTACGAGGTCGGGAGCGGCAACATCGTGGGCCTCCCGGGGCAGTCCTGGAGCAGCGTCGCGCAGGACCTGCTGCGGTTCCGCGAGCTGGACCTGGACATGATCGCGATCGGCCCCTACGTCCCGCACCCCGCCACGCCGCTGGGCCGGCGCCCGTGGACCCTGGTCCCGGACCAGGTCCCGGGGACCGCCCGGGCGGCCCGCAAGGTGCTGGCGCTGGCGAGGATCCTCTGCCCCGAGGCCAACATCCCGGTCACCACCGCGCTGGCCGGGAGCGACCCCCGCGGGCTGACCGGCGCGCTGCGCTGTGGCGCCAACGTGGTGATGGTCAACCTCACGCCGGACGTGTACCGGCGGGCGTACGCGCTGTACCCCGACGGCTTCCCCGTCTACCAGGCGGACCCGGCCGCGGTGGTCGCGGCGATCCGGTCCCTGGGCCGCACGCCGGGCCGCGGACCCGGCCCGCGCCGGCGCTCGGCGCACCCCGTGTGGCCCGTGCCGGGCTCGCTGGAGCGAGGGCTCAGTCCAGGTCGATCAGCCCCCGCCGGATCGCGAAGCGGGTCATGTCCGAGTTGTTCCGCAGGTTGAGCTTCTCGAGGATCCGGCTGCGGTAGGTCTCGACGGTCGACGGGCTGAGGTGGAGCGCCTCGGCGACCTCCTTGGTGGTCATCCCGCGGGCGAGCCGGATCAGGACCTGCAGCTCCCGGTTGGACAGCACCGACTCGGGGTTGTCGGCCACCGGCTGGCCGATCCGGCTGACCATCTTCTCCATGATCTGGGGGCTGACGTAGACGCCCTTGTTGGCGACCTTGCGCACCGCCTGGATCAGCTCCGTCGGCGGGGCGACCTTGGCGATGAAGCCCACGGCGCCGGCGCGGATCACGCGGGTGGCGTACTCCTCGTTGGCGTGCATCGTCAGGATCAGGATCCGCGGCGGGTCGGGGAGCTCGGCGATCTGGCGCGTGGCCTCGAGGCCGTCCAGATCGGGCAGGCTGTAGTCGAGGATCACCACGTCGGGGGACTGCTCGCGGCTGAGCCGGACGGCGTCGTGGCCGCTGCCCGACTCGCCGATGATCTCGATGTCGTGCTCGGCCTCGAGCAGGCGACACACGCCGGCGCGCACCACCTCGTGATCGTCGATGACGAGGACCCGGATCATGGCGTCTCCTCTTCCGGCGGTCGCCGCAGCGGCACGCGCAGGACCACGCGGGTGCCCTCGTCCCGCGCGGAGCGGATCTCGATGCTACCGCCCACCAGCCGGGCCCGCTCCCGCATCCCTGCGATCCCCAGGCCCGCGGTCTCGCGGACGTGCTCCGGGTCGAACCCGCGGCCGTCGTCGTAGACCGTCAGCTTCAGCCCCACGTCGGTGGTCGCCAGCGAGATCGAGACGTGGTGGGCGTCGGCGTGGCGTCGCACGTTGTGCAGCGTTTCCTGCAACACGCGGTAGGTGCTCAGCGCCACCTCCGGGGGCACCGGGCTCTGGTCGTCGTCCAGCCGCAGGTCGAGATCGACGGTGAACTCGTTGCGCGCCTGGAAGTCCTCGGTCAGCTCGCGCACGGCCGACTCGAGGCCCAGCTCGTCCAGCAGCGGCGGCCGCAGCCCCTCGCAGATCCCGCGCAGCTCGTCGGCGGCGCTCTCCACCAGCCGGTTGGCCTCGGCGAAGCTCCCGCACGGCCCGGTCTCGCCGCCGCCCTGGCGTCCGATCCAGTCCAGCTCGAAGCGCAGCGCGGTGAGCAGCTGGCCCAGGCCGTCGTGCAGGTCGCGCGACACGCGGGCGCGCTCCTCCTCCTGGGCGACCAGGACCTTGCGCGAGAGCTGCAGCTGCTGGCGCATCGCCGCGTTGCGGTCGCTGACGTCGGAGAGGATCGCGAGCATCGCGGGCTTGCCGCGGTGGAGGAACCGCGTCCCGCGGACCTCGACGTCGACGCGGCTGCCGTCCTTGCGCACGTCGGTCGACTCGAACGCCACCGTGCCGACCTCCTCGAGGCGCTCGACGAACTCGTCCCAGCGGTGGCGGTGCTCCTCGGCGATCAGCTCCTGGATCGGCACGCCGATCAGCTCGTCGTGGGCGACCCCGTGCATCGCACTCGCCGCGCGGTTGGCCTCGGCGATGATCCCGTGCCGCGACAGCACCAGCAGCCCGTCGGTGGCGTGCTCGAACACGCCGCGGTAGCGCTCCTCCATCGATCGCGCGGTGCGCTCGGCGCGCTTGCGCTCCTCGACCTCGCGCAGCGCGGCGTCGCGGGCCCGCAGGTGGGCCTCGATCCGCCGCGACAGCAGGAACATCAAGGCCGCCAGGCCCAGCGACATCGTCAGCCCCAGCGCCAGGATCGGCCAGCTGGTGCGGCCGCCGAAGGCGCCCAGCGTCACGGGGCGCGGGGCCAGCGTCAGCGTCCAGGTGCGGTTGGCGACGTCGAACGAGTGGGCCGCCGAGACCCGCGCCTCGGCCGGGCGGGGCGCCGCCGCCTCGGGCTGGTGGCGGACCAGCACGGTCTCGCCGTCGGCGACGGTGAACTGGAACTCGTCCGGCATCTCGGGATCGAAGCTGCCCGTCATCAGGGTCTCGGCGTCGAACTCGATCCACAGGAACCCGAGGAACTCGGTGCCGCGGAGCAGCGGCGCGAAGGCGTAGAACCCCATCTTGCCCGGGGCGATCTCGACGGGCTCGGAGAGCACCGCCCGGCCCTGCTGGCGCGCGGTCCACAGCAGCGCCTGGTCCTGCTTGGAGTGGAACGCCACGCGGGCCGAGTCCTGGGGCGGCACGGTCCACCCCAGCTCGTGCCCCGAGGGCGACAGGCCGATCAGCCCGTACCCCGGGACCTGGTCGATGATCAGCCGCGCGAACTCCTCGAACCGCCGGCGGGAGAAGTCGCGGTCCTCGTGGGTCGACCAGCGCTTGGCGAAGATCTCCGCCACGGCGAGGCGGGACTCGACGTACAGCTCCAGCCGCTGGGCCGCGCCCTGGGCGATGTCCTCGGTGTGCGCCGCCAGCAGCTGGCGCTCGTGCTGGACCTGGCGCTGCCAGATCACCACCGAGAGCACGGACAGCACCACCGCGGTCGCCCACGGGGCGATCCACGTCCACCAGCTGGGGCCCGGGTGGGATGCCGCCATCGCGCCGCCGTGCTCCTCACCCCGCGTCGTCGCGGATCCGCTCCGCCACCTCCTCGAACACGTCCGAGAGCCGCAGGATCCCCACGACTGTACCCTGGCGCGTCACCAGGAGCGACTGCGCGTGCTGCAGCACCATCTGGCGGATCGCCTCGCCGAGGGACGCGTCCCCGTCGATGCTCTCGCCCATCGCGACCATCGCGTCGCGGACCCGCACTCGCCCGGCCTCGCGGCTCATCCGCGCCAGGTTGCCCCGGAACGGGGCCACGTCGCGGCGGATCGAGTCGATCAGCGAGGGCCGCAGGCCGGCCCGCTGGAGCGTCTCGACCTCGGCCCGGCCGAGCAGCTCCGGCTCCAGGCTGCGCAGGATCGCCCAGTGGGTCAGCTTGCCGATCACGTCGCGCCGGCGGTCGAGCACCAGCACCGCGCGGTGGTGGTGGCGGTCGTAGGTCAGGCCCAGCTGGGCCTTGTCCAGCGCCACCAGCGCCTCGCGCAGGGTGCAGTCCGCGTCCACCGTGGCGTACTCGTCGAGGGACAGCATCAGGTCCCGTACCGCCCGGCTCTCCATCTCCCGCTCCTCCGGCCGGCTAGTCCCGGCCGCGCAGCCCGTCGAGGATCACGCGCGGCGATCCGGGCCGGGCCCGCCGCTGGAGCTCCGCCGCCTGGCGCTCGCGGATCTGCTCCCGGTGCGCCTCGCAGCGGCCGGCGGCCTCCTGCAGGATCGCCACCAGGCGGTCGGTCTCGCACGGCTTCTGCAGGTAGCGGTACGAGCCGGCCCGGGTGCAGCGCTCGGCGGACTCGATCGACCCGTGCCCGGTGAGGATGATCACCTGGGTGTGCGGGTCGTTCTGCTGCAGCAGCCGCAGCACCTGCTCGCCGTCCATCCCGGGCATCTTCAGGTCCACCAGCGCCACGTCGAAGACGTGGTCGCGGGCCGCCTGCAGCGCGGTGGCGCCGTCCCCGGCCATCGTGACGTCGAAGCCCCGCAGGCCGAGCCGCCTCGACAGGGTCGCCAGGAACCGGGCCTCGTCGTCCACGACCAGCAGCCGGATGGTGTGCTCCATGGTCTCCTCCTCGCCCGGGCCGCGGGCCGCGGGCGCTAGAACCCGATCCACCGCCAGTAGCCGAAGAACACCCAGGCCCACAGCACCACGAAGCACAGCCCCGTGACCACGACGCCGTGCTTGAGGAAGTCGCCGAGGGTGACCAGCTGCTCCCCGGTCTCGTGGTCCTTGGCCAGCGAGAACGCGATGGCGTTGTTGGGCGTCCCGATCACCAGGCAGTTGGCGAACGACGAGGCGAACGCGGTGGCGAAGCCCACCATCCACGGGTGGGTCCCGGTCATCTGCGCCATCGGCACCGCCAGCGGCCCGATCGCCGAGACGGTGGCCCCGTCGCTCATGAAGTTGGTCAGCACGCCGGTGAACAGGCTGACCGCGACGCACAGCCCCTCGCCCTGGGACAGGAACCCCGGCAGCACGCGGAGGAACGAGTCGGCGAGCCACAGCGCCGCGCCGGAGGTCGCCAGCCCGGCGCCCATCGCGCAGGCCGACGCGTACAGCGCCACCACGTCCCACGAGATGTGGTTGACGTCGCGCCAGCCGATCACGCGGAACAGCGCCAGCGCGACCAGCCCGATCATCGCCGGGCCGCCCATCCCCAGGCGGTCGCTGGCGGTGATCCACATCACGATCACCGCCGCCAGGATCCCGCCGGTGACCATCTCCTGGCGGGTCATCTTGCCGATCTTGACCGACTCGCGCTTGACGATCGCCGCGGCGTCGAAGTCCCTCACCTGCAGCTTGCGCCGGAAGCGCAGGTAGAAGTAACCGGCGGTGACCAGCGACATCACCGGCACGAACGGCAGGCCGTACTTGACCCACTGGCCGAAGCTCGGCGCCTGCCCGTAGTCCGCCAGGATCCCGATCATCACGGCGTTGCGGCCGCCCGCGGCGGGGGAGCCGGGGCCTCCCTGGTTGGCCACGAAGCACACCGCCAGGATCATCATCACCGCCAGCGCGCGGTCCTGCTTCAGCCCGGCGGCCTTGATCGTGGCCATGTAGATCATCACCAGGATCGGCGCGATGAACGCCACCAGCGCGTGCTCGGACAGGAACGACGCCGACACCGCCAGCAGCGGGCAGAACAGGAACAGGAACGCCTTCATCGTGCGGCTCGTGCCCAGCAGCACCAGCCCGATCCGGCGGTCCAGCCCGGTCTTGGAGATCCCCACCGCCAGCGCCAGCACGCCGGCGATGAAGAACACCGCGTCCTTGGCGTAGCTCTTGGCCACCAGGTCGGCGGGGAACACCCCGAACACGATCATCAGCACGCCGACCAGCAGCGCGGTGATGCCCACCGGCAGCGCCCCGGTGGCCCACAGCAGCGCCGCCACGACCAGCACGCCGACCATCACCCGCATCGGCCGCGTGGCCTCGGTGGCGGTCAGCGCCCGGGTGGTCACCGTGCCGTCGGCGGCGGTCTCGCGGACCGCCCGCTTGGCGTAGTGGCTGTAGTACGTGGCGATCGTCTCGCCGGGCTGCATCTTCTTGTAGTGCGCGTAGCCGGCGATCGCGTCGCCCGTCGCGGTCGCCGCCTTGGGCGTGTCGACGAGGTCGATCATGCTCCGCGGCGCCGGCGCCAGCACCAGCGCGGCGAACACCGCCGCGGCGAGCAGCAGCACGCCGGGCCGGAAGTTGTGGGTCCCCCACAGCCAGGTCCACACCGAGCCGCGCTCGACCTCGACCATCTCGTGGCGCGCCATCGCGTAGCGCTTCTCCTGGCGCGCGCGGTGGAGCGTCTCGAGCAGCTTCTCGATCTCGCAGGGCTTCTCGAGGTAGGCGAACGCGTCCAGCTTGCCGGTGGTCCGCGCCGACTCGATCGTGGCGTGGCCGGTGAGCATCACCACCTGGGTCTCGGGGGCGATGCGCTTGATCTCGCGCAGCACGTCCTCGCCGCCGAGCCTGGGCATCTTGACGTCGAGCAGCACCACGTCGGGGCGCTCGAGGCGGACGAAGCGGATCGCCTCCTCGCCGTCGCCGGTGTCGTGGACGTGCAGCCCGCGGTGGGTCAGGCGGCGGGCCAGGCCGCGGCGGAAGCGGTCCTCGTCGTCCACCAGCAGCGCGTGGATCGGGTCGTCGCGGTGCAGCGACGCGACGTTCTCCGGCGTCGGCTCAGCGCTCGTCGACATGCTCTCCTCGCCTCGCTTCGTGGGGGAGGTCCCGCCGCGGCTCGGCGGCGGGCAGGGTGATGGTGAAGGCGGTGCCGGCCCCGGGCTGGCTCTCGACCTCGATGTGGCCCCCCTGGGCCCTGACGATGCCGTAGCTGATCGACAGTCCCAGGCCGGTGCCCTTCCCGACCTCCTTGGTCGTGAAGAACGGGAAGAACGCCCGCTCCATCTGCTCCGGTGTCATCCCGCACCCGGTGTCGCGGACGATCACGCACACCGCGTCGCCGCGGACCTCGGTGCGGATCGCGATGCGGCGCGCCGGCCGATCGGCCAGGGCGTCGCGGGCGTTGTTGAGCAGGTTGAGCAGCACCTGCTCGAGCTGGTTGCGGTCGGCCCGCACCGGGGGCGGCGCGGGGTGCAGGTCGGTCTCGACCTCGATGTCGTTGACCCGGAACTCGGTGTCCTTGACCTGCAGCGCCGACGCCACCTCCTCGTTGATGTCGAGCAGCTCCGGCCGGGGCTCGCTCTGGCGGGCGAAGGCCAGCAGCTGGCGGGTGATGTTGCGCCCGCGCAGCGCCGCACCGGAGATGGCGTCCAGCCGCTCGCGGAACTCGTCGAGGTCGACCCGCTGGCCGAACGCCGGGTCCAGCGTGTCGGACATCACGCCGGCCTCCTCGTAGATGATCGCCAGCGGGTTGTTGATCTCGTGGGCCACCCCGGCGGCCATCTCCCCCACCGAGGCCAGCCGCGCGGCGTTGAACAGGTGCTGCTGGAGGCTCTCCTTGGCGGTGTCGGCCTCCTCGAGCTGCCCCACCAGCCGGCTGGTGCTGCGCAGCGCGATCCACACCACCGTGACCAGCGCCACCGCCAGCACGCCGCCGAGGATCGCGCGGGCGCGGCGGATCGGGGCCAGCGCCTGGTCCCGCGAGGTCGTCACCGCCAGGTACCAGTCGTTCTCCTCCAGTGGGGCGATCGCGCACAGCCGCTGCTCGCCGTCGACGGTCAGCTCGGTGACCACCGTCTCGCCGCCGGCGATGTCCGGCAGCGGCCACTGCTGCTGCATCTGCTCGCGGGCGGCCAGCGTCTGGCGGTACCCCCCGCGGTTGACGATGAACGCCTTGGCGTCCTCGAGCAGCAGCGACGACCCGACGAACTGCCCGAAGCGCTCGGGGTCGACGCTGGCGCGCAGCGTCCAGGGGAACCCGTCGACGTAGCGCGTCACCGCGATGACGAAGTGCGGCTGGTCGCGGAAGCCGAGGTAGACGTCGCTGATCGTGGTGTTGTCGTCGGCCTGCAGGACCTGCCGGAACCACGCCTCGCGCTGGTAGCTCTTGCCCACCAGGAAGTCGAACGGGCCGGCGTAGGACAGCAGCCGGCCGTCGGGGCGGAACAGCCCCACGTCGACGAACGCGTCGCTCTCGGCGCGCAGCGAGGCGAGCAGCTGCTCGGTCTCGGCGTGGTCCGGCAGCTGGGCGGGATCGATCGCCTCGAAGGCGTGGCGCAGGTTGGAGACCCGCTCCTGCAGGAACAGATCGACGGTGTTGCGCTGGTTGTCGGCGATCGAGACCAGGTGGTTCTCGATCCCGACCCGCAGCGTGCGGCCGAACTGGACGTGGAAGAACGCGGCGAGCAGCAGCAGCGGGGTGACGTAGCCGATCAGCAGGCGCGTGCGCACGCGGCGCCGCAGCTGGTCGAAGTACGCGTGGCCGTGGACGCCGCCGCCGCTGGCGAACGGCGAGCCGGTGTGGTCGGGGTCCAGGTGGGCGCGGGGCGGGCCCCCCCCGGGGCTCCGGCGAGGCGGATCGGCCGGGCCCCGGAGGGGGGGCGGGGAACCGGACGCGCGGTCCGGGGTGGTGGTGTTCGCGATCGCGGGGTCGGGGTCCACCGCGGGTTGCCCTCCGAGCCTCCTGGATCAGGCTGCCCCGCAGCGCGCCGCGCCGGTATCGGGCTGGGCGCCGTAATCGCCTCGTGGTCGCCGGGCCAGGGGGGTAGCGGTTTTTCCTAGCGTCGTGTCCCCCCGGCGGCGGTCGGCCGCAGCACGGAACGATTGCCCCCGGGGCCGCGGGGCGGATAGGGTCGGCACATGCGAACCGTGATCCTGGGTACTTGGCTCGCCCTGGTGTCGGGGCTCCCGGCGGCGGCGGCGACGTGGGAAGAGCAGGCGTTCCTCGACCGCGGCGACGGTCCGTCGGAGGTCGGCGTGTCCCCGCCGCGGGTCGAGGAGCTCCGGTGGGGACCCTACGGCCTGGCCGCCGGTCCGGACGGCGCGATCGCCGTGATCGACCGGGTGAACCGGCGGCTGCTGGTGCTCGACGGGGCCGGGCAGGTCGCCGCCACGATCTCCGTCGCCGGGCGCCCGGCGGCGGCGGTGCTGCTGCCCGGCGGGGGCGCCGCGGTGGCCGACGAGCGGGACGAGCGCACCGTCCGCGTCGTCGGGGTCGCCCGCGAGACGTGGAGCGCCCCGGCGTGGGCGCTGCCGCCGGTGCGGCTGATCGCGTGGGACGACGGGGACGGCGCGGTGACGGTGGCCGGCCTGGACGCGTTCCAGAACCGCCTGCCGCTGGGCCCGGGCGGGGCCGCGCGGCCGGCACCGCTCCCGCGGGGGCTGCCCGGCGGGGGCGGCGGCGACGGCGTGTGGGCCGTGTGCCGCGGCGACGAGGGGGTCCTCGGCTTCGGCGACGACGAGGTCGCGCTGCCGGCGGAGGCCTGGCCCGCGCCGGCCGGGCGGCCGTGGCGGCCGGGCTCGGTGACGGTGCTGGCGGCCTCGGAGCGCGACGCGGTGCTGGCGCTGGAGTCGGTCTCCACCGACGCGGGCCCGCTGGCCGTGGCGCGCGCCGTGGTGCGGGTCGATCGCGGCGGTCGGCTGCTCGACGCGCTGGACACCCCCCCGGCGGGGTCGCTGGCGATCCCGGCCGACCTGGCCGCGTCGCCCGACGGGACGGTGTGGCTGCTGCACGCCGGGGACGACGGCTTCGCGCTGCTGCGCGCGGCGCTGGAGGGCGGGCGATGAGGACGCTGGCCCTGACCGTGGCGCTGTCGCTGGCCGTCCCGGCCGCCGCGATCACCCGCGACGAGGTGATCGACGGGGGGCGGGACTACTGCTACCACGAGTGGTACTGCTCGGCGGACAACCTGGTCGTCGACTGCTCCGACAGCTGGGAGTCGGACTACTCGGTGGGCTGGTGGATCGGCCTGCCCTACGACTGGGGCGGCTACTACACGCTGCCCGAGTACGACCAGGCGATGGCCGACGGCGAGGGCGCCGGCTCCCACTCGTGGCACGGGATCCTGCTCTGCACCGCGGGCGTCGACTGCTCCGGGTTCGTCAGCAAGGCGTGGGACACCTGGCACAACTCCACGTCGACGATGCACAACGTCTCGACGCCGATCTCGACCAACGACCTGACCCGCGGCGACGCGCTGAACAACCCCGGGTCGCACATCGTGCTGTTCACCCACGAGACCGCGGCCGGCAAGCCGGTGGTCTACGAGGCCTCGGGCAGCGCCTCGAAGGTGCGGCTCAACACCGGGACCAACTGGTACACCCTCGGCGGCTACGACCCGATCCGCTACGACGACATCGAGGACGGCGTGGCCCGCGGCACGCTGGCCAACCCCATCGAGATCACCGCGTTTCCCTACGACGTGTTCGACGCCACCCCCGGCGCCGGCAGCGACGAGCTCGACGCCTACAGCTGCCAGCCGTCCACCGGCGAGTCGGGCCCCGAGCGGGTCTACCGCCTGCAGCTGGACAGCGCCGGGACGCTGACCGCGACGGTCACCGACGACGCCGACGTCGACGTCGACCTGCACCTGCTGTCCGGCCCCAGCGCCCAGGACTGCGTGGCCCGCGACGACGTCTCGATCGCCCACGCGGTGCAGGCCGGCGAGTGGTGGCTGGTGGTGGACTCGTACTGGAGCGGCAGCAGCGAGTACCCCGGCGGCTAATTCCTGCACGTCGAGTTCGAGGGCGGCCCGGGCGACGACGACAGCGGCGACGACGACGACGCGGCCGACGACGACGCGGCCGACGACGACGCCGGCGACGACGACGGCGGCCCGGGCGACGACGACGCCGACCCGCCGATCCACCCGCTGGTGCTCGGCGACCCGATGGACCGCCACGGGTGCGCCTGTGGCGCGGGTGCCGCCCGGGCCGGCGCTCCGTGGCCGGCGCTGGTCCTGCTGGGGTTGCTCCATGTCCGGTGGCGCCGGAGGACGGCGGTCACTTCTCCAGGGGGGTGAGCCCCTCCCGGATCGCGAACTTGGTCAGCTCCGCGACGCTGGCGATCCCCAGCTTGGTCATGATCCGCCGGCGGTGGGACTCCACCGTCTTGGCGCTGATGAACAGGTCCGCGGCGATCTGCCTCGCGTCGCGCCCCTCGGCCAGCAGCTGTACGACCTCGCGCTCGCGGGCCGACAGCCGCGCCGCGCGCCCCCGCTGCGGGCCGCCGGTGCTCTCGAGCACGTCCCGCACGACGAGGTCGACGATGGGGCGCGACAGGTGGACGTGCCCCTCGGAGACGGTGCGGATCGCCAGGCGCAGCTCGTCCCCGCTGGCGTCGCGGAGCAGGTACCCCAGTGCGCCCGCCCGCAGTACCTCGCGCACGGCCCGCCGGGACCGCTCCTCGGCGAGCGCGATCACGCGCGCGTCGGGGCAGCCCTCGACGATCTGGCGGGTCGCGTCGAGGCCGTTGAGCCGCGGCAGCGTCTGCGCCAGCAGGACCACGTCCGGACCCAGCTCCCGGCACCGCTCCAGGCCCCGCCGGCCGTCCAGCTCCGCGCCGACGACCCGCGCCCCCGGGTCGACGGCGACCAGGGCGCACAGGCCGTCGAGCACGAGGCGCTGCGGCTCGACGACCAGCACGCGCACCGGTTGCTCCCCGTCCTGCGACGGGATCACCGCGTCCCCGCGCTCCCCGGGAAGCCCCCGGCCGTGGTCGCCGACCTGGCCCATCGCGCGTCGTTCCCCGCCTACAGCGTGGTCAGCCCCTCGCGGATGGCGACCTTGGTCAGCCCCGCGATGCTGTCGATCTCGAGCTTCTCCATGATGTGCCGGCGGTGGGTCTCGACCGTCTTGGGGCTGATGAACAGCTCCTCCGCGATGTCGCGGGTCGACCGGCCCTCGGCGAGCAGCTGCAGGATCTCCCGCTCCCGCGTCGTCAGCGGCGACCCCACGTCCTCTTGCTCGGGGGTGCCGGCCTCCACGTAGTCGCGCACGATCACGTCCGACAGCGGCGCGCTGAGGTACGTGTGCCCGCCCTGGATCGTGCGCAGCGCCTGCTCGAGCTCGCGGAACGCGCAGTCCTTGAGCACGTAGCCCCTGGCGCCGGCGTCGAGCATCGCCATCACGAAGCGGGCGTCGGCGTGCATCGACAGGGCCAGGACCCGCACCGAGGGGGCGTCTTCGAGGATCCGGCGGGTCGCCTCGATGCCGTTGAGGTTGGGCATCCCCACGTCCATCACCACGATGTCGGGGGCCCGCTCCCGGACGAGCTCGATGGCCTCGCGGCCGTCCTCGGCCTCGCCGATCACCTCCAGCCCGTCGATGCCGGAGATGAGCAGCCGCAGGCCCTCGCGCATGATCTTGTGGTCATCGACCAGGACGATCTTCACCGGGCGCTCCCGAGGCAGCAGGGCACATGTGCCTCTGGCGGATATTGTCCATCAGGAATCGACACTCCCGTCATAGAGCGGAATCCCGCCCCTCACGCCTGATCTGACCTACCGA
>CAZOYV010000116.1:0-24238 GCA_964584075.1 uncultured Rickettsiales bacterium
TCTTGTCCTTTTTCGCGTTTGACCGACGAATTGGCTTTTCGCGAAGAAACGGTCGAGGTGACGGCTCATCCTCCCAGAAACTTCGGTTTTTGCGAAGTAACGGGCGGGGTGACGGCTCACCCCAGCCGAAACTTCGTATTTCTCGAAGAGCAGGCTCGAGGAATAGCTCTCCCCTGATGGAATCTGGCTCCGATCCAAACACCACCTTCCACAAGAGCCCACCCCCCCCGCCGCCCGGGTCCGATTCCGACACGTCTCCGCCATGCGCCCCCCCGACCCTGCACCGCTTGCACCCCGCGCGCGGGCGCGAGATAGTGCGTCTTCCAGCCAATCCCCAACCGAGGAAGCCCGATGACCGACTCCGACCTCGAACAGCTCGCCGTCAACACCATCCGCATGCTGAGCGCCGACATGGTGCAGCAGGCCAACAGCGGGCACCCGGGGATGCCGATGGGGTGCGCGCCGATGGCCTACGTGCTGTGGTCTCGGATCCTGCGCTACGACCCGGCGGACCCGGCGTGGCCGGACCGCGATCGGCTCGTGCTGTCGGCGGGGCACGGCTCGGCGCTGCTGTACTCGATGCTGCACCTGACCGGCTACGACCTGCCGATGGAGCAGCTGCAGGCCTTCCGCCAGTGGGGCAGCATGACGCCAGGGCACCCCGAGGTGGGCGAGACCCCCGGGGTCGAGTGCACCAGCGGGCCGCTGGGCCAGGGCATGGCGATGGCGGTCGGGATGGCGCTCGCCGAGTGGGTCCTGGCCGACCGGTTCAACGACGCCGACCACGAGATCGTCGGGCACCACACCTACGTCATCGCCGGCGACGGCTGCATGATGGAGGGCATCACCCACGAGGCCTGCTCGTTCGCCGGGACCCACGGGCTGGGCCGGCTGATCGTGCTGTACGACGACAACCACATCAGCATCGAGGGCGGAACCGAGCTGACCTTCACCGAGGACGTGCGGGCCCGCTACCGGGCCTACGGCTGGCACGTCGTCGACGCGGTCGAGGGCACCGATCTGGACGCCATCGAGGCCGCCGTCCGCGAGGCCCAGGGCGTCACCGACAAGCCCAGCCTGATCTGCGTGCGGACCCACATCGGCCACGGCAGCCCGCGCCAGGACATGGCCAAGGCCCACGGCGAGCCGCTGGGCGACACGATGGCCGAGACGCGCCGCACCCTGGGCTGGCCGGAGCAGACGTTCCACGTGCCCCCCGAGGTGGGCGAGCACCTGCGCCAGGCCGGCGCCCGCGCCGCCGGGGCCCACGAGGAGTGGACCGCGCGCTGGGAGGCCTACCGCGAGGCCCGGCCCCAGGACGCGTCGACGTTCGAGGCCTGGATCAACGGCGTGCTCCCCGCCGGCTGGGACGAGGGGCTGCCCACGTTCGAGCCCGGCGACGGGGTGCTGGCCACCCGCGCCGCGTCCGGCAAGGCGCTCAACGGGCTGGCCCCGGCGGTGCAGAACCTGCTGGGCGGCAGCGCCGACCTGGCCCCCTCGAACAAGACCGTGATCGACGGCACGAAGGACCTGCGCCCCGACCTGGGCGTCGCCGGCCGCAACATCCGCTTCGGGGTGCGCGAGTTCGCGATGGCCGCGATCACCAACGGGATGGCGCTCCACGGCGGGCTGCGGCCGTACTGCGGCACGTTCCTGGTGTTCGCCGACTACATGCGCTCGGCGCTGCGCCACGCCGCGCTGCAGGGCACGCCGAGCCTGTTCATCTTCACCCACGACAGCATCGGCGTGGGCGAGGACGGCCCCACCCACCAGCCGGTGGAGCACGCCATGAGCCTGCGGGCGATCCCCAACCTGACGGTGATCCGCCCCGCCGACGCCAACGAGTCCGCCATCGCCTGGAAGCTGGCGCTGCAGCGCAGCGACGGGCCCACCGCGATGCTGTTCAGCCGCCAGAAGCTGCCGATCCTCGACGCCGCGGCGGCCGCCGGCGCCGAGCGCGGCGGGTACGTGCTGCGCGACTGCGAGGGCACCCCCGACGTGATCCTGATCGCCACCGGCAGCGAGGTCTCGCTGGCGCTGTCGGCGGTGGCGCCGCTGCAGGCCCAGGGGGTCGCGACCCGCGTGGTGTCGCTGCCCAGCTGGGAGGTCTTCGAGGCCCAGGACCCGGCCTACCGCGAGCAGGTGCTGCCGGTGGAGGTGCGCGCCCGCGTTTCGCTCGAGGCCGGGATCACCCAGGGCTGGGAGCGCTACGTGGGCGTCTCCGGGGCCCGGGTCGGCATCGACCGCTTCGGCGCCAGCGCGCCCGGCGCCCGGGTGTTCGAGGAGCTGGGCCTGACCACCGACAACGTGGTGGCCCACGCGCTCAAGGTCGCTCGTCCCGCATAGCTCCCTGTGGAGGTCCCGCATGTCTTGCCGACGGCTCCTCACCGCAGCGGCCCTCGCCGCCCCCCTGGTCCTGTTCGCCTGCCAGGAGCGCAAGCCCCCTGCCACCAGCGGGGAGGCCGCCCCCGCGGCGCCGCAGCTCGCCCCGCGCGGCGACACCGTCGACGTGCTGCACGGCGTCGAGGTCGCCGATCCGTACCGCTGGATGGAGGACGGCGAGGCCGAGCAGACCGTGGCCTGGGCGGCGGCCCGCAACGCCGACTTCGAGGCCTACACCGACGGCCTGCCCCAGCGCCAGGTGCTCTACGATCGGTTCCAGCACCTGTGGCGCTACGACGACGAGTCGACACCCGATCCGTGCCTGCTGTCCGAGCGCATCCTGTACGAGACGAAGAAGGCCGACCAGGACAAGTGGGTGGTGCACGTCAAGGACGGCCCCGACGCCGAGGGGCGGGTCGTGCTCGACCCCAACACCTGGGCGCAGACCGAGACGCTGGCGGGGTTCTACCCGTCCCCGGACTGCAAGTACGCCGCCTACGGCAAGGCCAACGCCGGGGACGAGAACCCGGTGATCACGGTGATCGACCTGGACACGCTCGAGCCGCTGGCGGACACGCTGCAGGGCCGCAAGCAGCGCGGGGTCGCGTGGCGCCACGACAACGCCGGGTTCTGGTACTCGGCCAACCCCGAGGAGGGGGAGCTCGGCGAGGGCGACCACGAGTACTACCACCGGGTCTGGTACCACCAGCTGGGCACGACCCGGGACCAGGACGAGCTGTTCTTCCACGACCCCGAGGTCAAGGAGCACTTCCACGTCGTCGGCGTCTCCGAGGACGGCCGCTGGCTGCTGCGTGCGCGCTACCGGTTCAGCAAGAACGGCTGGTGGCTGCAGGACCTGCAGGACGGCGGCGAGCCCGTGCCGATCGCCACCGACATGGAGAACGACTACCGCGTCGAGGTGATCGAGGACCGGCTGTACATCGTCACCGACTGGGAGGCGCCCAACTACCGGGTGATGACCACCACGGTGGACCGGCCCGGTCGCGAGCACTGGGAGGAGTTCATCCCCGAGAGCGGGGACAAGCTCAACGGCCTGCTGCCGATCGCCGGCCAGTTCTACGCCGACTACGACCACGCGGCGTCGACGCGCATCGCGGTGTACGACGCCGGCGGGACCCACCGCCACGACATCGAGCTGCCGACGATGGGCAGCGCCGGGGTGTGGGGCTACTGGTCCAAGCCGACGACGTGGCTGTCGTTCTCGTCGTTCGCGTTCCCCTCCACGGTCTACACCTACGACCCCGAGGCCAACTCGCTGACGCTGTACAAGGAGTCGCCGATCGACATCGATCCCACCGGGATCGTCGCCGAGCAGGTGCGCTACCTGTCCCGCGACGGCGAGGAGATCACGATGTTCCTGGTCCACCAGGAGGGCGCGCCGCGGGACGGCTCGGTGCCCTACCTGCTGACCGGGTACGGCGGCTTCAACATCTCGATGACGCCGTACTTCTCGACCACCAAGGCGGTGTGGGTCCAGTCCGGCGGCGGGATCGCGATCCCCAACCTGCGCGGCGGCGGCGAGTACGGGCGCGCGTGGCACGAGGCCGGGATGCGGCAGCACAAGCAGAACGTGTTCGACGACTTCCTCGCCGCCGCCGAGTGCCTGGTCGCCGAGGGGCACACGGCCCCCGACCGGCTCGCGATCTCGGGCGGCTCCAACGGCGGGCTGCTCGTCGGCGCGGCGGTGACCCAGCGGCCGGACCTGTTCGCCGCCGTGCTGTGCCAGCAGCCGCTGATCGACATGGTCCGGTTCCACCGCTTCGGGCTGGCCAACATCTGGACCGACGAGTACGGCAGCGCCGACGACCCCGAGATGTTCCCCCACATCCTGGCCTACTCGCCGTACCACCGCGTGGCCGAGGGCACCGACTACCCCGCGGTGCTGGTCACCGGCAGCACCAACGACGCCCGCACCGACCCGGTCCACGCGCTGAAGCTCGTCGCGGCGCTGCGCTGGGCCGACGCCGACCACGGCACGGAGGAGCCGATCCTGCTGCACCTGCAGAGCGACTCGGGGCACAGCGGCGGGGTCGGGATCGACACCATCGCCGATCAGGTCGCCCGGCACTACGGGTTCCTGATGGAGCAGATCGGGATGACCGCCGTGGACCCCCGCGCCGAGTAGGCCCGCGGAAAACCGGTAGAATGGTGCTGCTTGGCGCCCCCGCGTGCGGGGGCCCGGGGGTGTGCGCGTGGCCGTCGTCGTCCAGCTTCCGCCGGAGCTCGGTGTGGAGAACCCGTTGCGCTTCGCGATGGGGGGGATGGCCGAGCTGTTCCGCGGCGAGAAGGTCTTCGCCGAGTTCGGCCGTACCCGCGTGGTGGTCAAGCACCTGCTGCCCCAGTACAACGACGAGCCCGAGCTGATCCACCGCTTCCGCGACGAGGCGCGGCTGGGGCTGATGCTGCGCCACCCCAACATCGCCCGCGTCTACGAGTACCGCGAGGTCGATCACCACCACTTCATGGTGATGGAGGAGATCGAGGGCCGCAGCGTCAAGCAGCTGGTCCTGGACTGCCGCCGCTCGGGGGTCCGGTTCAGCCAGGACGTCGCGGCCCACATCCTGGGCTGCGTCACCGAGGCGCTGGCCTACGTCGGGCAGGTCCGCACCCCCGAGGGCAAGCCGCTGGGCCTGATCCACCGCGACATCAGCCCGTCCAACGTGATCGTCGGCCGCGACGGGCAGGCCAAGCTGATCGACTTCGGCGTCGCCCGCGCCGCCGATCGCGAGGCGCACACCGCCACCGGGCACCTGGTGGGCAAGTACGCCTACATGTCGCCCGAGCAGATCATGGACCAGGAGCTGGACCCCCGCGCCGACCTGTTCGGGCTCGGCGTGGTGGGCTACGAGATGCTCACCGGGCGCAACCCGTTCCAGGGCAGCTCCGAGCTGGACACCTTCAACCTGGTGCTCAACGTCGACCCGATCCCGCTGTCGGTGGCGCGGCCGGACCTGCACCCGATGCTGATCGCGCTGGTCGAGCAGTGCCTCGAGAAGGACCGCGAGGCCCGCTTCGCCAGCCCGGCGGCGCTGCTCGAGGAGCTCAGGCGGTACCTCACGCGGGTGCCGGACTCGCCGCCGGTGGATCGCACCGTCGCGTTCCTCGAGCGGCTCACCGAGCTGCGCGAGTCGGTGGTCGCCCCCGAGGAGGACGACACCGAGACGCTGCGCCCCGGCCGCACCGACTCGCTCGCGCCGGTGGCCCGCGCGGTGGGGGACGAGCCGTCGGCGCCCTCGCTGGACGAGTCGGAGCTCGAGGCGCTCCCCGAGCCCGACACCCAGCCCGGGACCCCGCCGCCCGGTGCGGCGCGGGCCGAGCCGATGATGAAGCAGGCCCCGCTGGGCTCGACCTCGATCGACTCCCTGGGCGACGACGACGAGGACACCCTCAAGGTCAAGATCCGCAAGCGCAAGCACCGCGAGCGCCAGAAGGCCCGGGCCGCCGCCCCGGCCGGGGACGACCTGCGCCTGCGGCCGCAGCGGCGCAGCCGGGCCCGCAGCGGGGACAAGGGCGAGGGGCGCTGGGGACACCCGGTCGAGCTGTGGCGCCGCTTCGAGGCGCGGCCCCCGGCGCAGCGGATCGGGATCATGATCGCGGTGGGCCTCGGGATCGCCGTGTTCCTGTGGGTCCTGGGCGCCGCGATCTTCGGGGGCGGCAACACCCGCCGCCCTCTCGCGGGGGGGGGCGAGGCGCTGCCGGACGACGAGGGGGCGGCGACCGATCCGCGGGCCGAGATCGTCGTCGAGGACGAGCCCGTGCTGCCCTACCGGGGGCCGCGTCCGGGGTTCGAGATCACCGACGCCGAGGGGGGCACCGAGGCGCCGACGGCCGAGGGCGCGACACCGGTCGCCTACGGCACGATCTCGATCTACGGCGTGCCGGCCGCCGAGGTCTGGGTCGACGGCGAGTACGTGGGCAAGACGCCGGTGTACGACGTGCGGCTGACCACCGGCGAGCACGAGCTGACGTTCCGCAACCGCGAGCTGGAGTGGAGCCGCACCGACAAGGTCAAGATCTCCAGCGGGCCCAACCGCGAGATCCGCCTGCAGCCCCGACGCACCTACTGATCGGGGCCCTCCCGGCGACCGCGCCGCACATCGCCGCCGGGCAGGCGCTACAATACCCCCCGAGATGATCGTCCTCGACGTACCGGGACACGGGATCTTCGAGTCGGAGCACGGGCTGCGCGTCGGCCGCGACCCGGAGTGGGCCGATCTCGTCCTCGACCGCGACTTCGTCAGCCGCCGGCACTTCGAGATCTTCCCCGACGGAGACGGCTACCGCCTGTGGGACCTGGGCTCGCAGAACGGCACCGACGTCAACCGTCGCCGGGTCGGGGCGGCCGGGCAGGCGCTGTCGATCGGCGACCGGATCCAGATCGGGGACGTGCTCGAGATCGCGGTCGTGTCGTTCGAGCCGCCGCCGCGCGGGACCCGCACCACCGTGATCCGCGGCGAGTCGGCCAAGCTCCGGATCGAGCTGCACCCCGACCAGTTCGTGGTCGAGTACGAGAGCCGCGTGGGCTCGCTGCGGGACTCGATGCCGTACCAGCTCGGGCTCGCGCTGTGCCTGCTCGCCGTGTACCAGCGCGACAAGATGGGTCCGGTGCCGGACACCGACCTGCGCTCGTTCGTGTGGCGCGGCGATCGCGACCAGCAGGAGCATGGCGACATCAACCGCCTGCTGTCGCGGCTGCGGCAGTGGTTCCACCAGCGGGCCGTGGAGCCGCCGACGATCGTGCGCCCCAAGCGCGCGGGCAGCACGCGCCTGCTGGTCCCGGCGGCCTCGCTGATCCTCGAGCCCGAGGGCTGGTGGCACCGCTTCCTCGAACACCCCTGATCACCGCCGCCCCTACCGAACGTTCGTTCGAGCCCGAACGGTCGCTCGCGCACGCCCCCCCGATCGTTGACAGACATCTCACACCTGTCCCCCCGCGCGCGTTCGTATGATGGGAATCGGCCGGCTTCCCACAGAGGTCTCGACATGCCCCCAGTTCCCCAGCGTCTCGCCCCCCTGCGCCCCCGACCGGGCCTCGTGTCTACCAGATGGTCGGGATCTGTCGCGCTGGCTGGTCTGCTCCTGCTGACTGTCCGGTATGCCCGGGCCGAGGTGGACGTCCGGGTCCTCGAGGACACCGGCGACCGCATCGTGCTCGAGGTCGAGATCGGCGAGCTGCGGACCGAGCCGGTGGAGATCGACGGGGAGCCGTTCGTCCAGCTCGGCCTCGACGGCGGCAGCCCGTGGATGGAGGTCGTCGGCGATCCCCAGGTCCCGACCGTCGACCGCAGCGTGATCGTCCCCGGCGACGCGCGGATGGAGATCGCCGTGCTCGAGGCGGAGTACGAGGACTGGAGCGACGTCCAGGTCGCGCCGACCAAGGGCGTGCTGCTGCGCAGCGTCGACCCCGCCGACGTGCCCCACGAGTTCGGGGCGCCGTACGGCGAGGACGCCTGGTTCCCCGGCGACCTCGCCGCGCTGGGCGAGCCGTACATCCTGCGCGACCACCGCGGCGTGGTGGTGGAGCTGTTCCCGGTGCAGGTCAACCCCGTGCGGGGCACGGCCCGGGTCTACGACCGGCTGGTGGTCGAGCTGGTCCGCGCCGGCGACGGCCAGGTCAACCTGCTCGAAGGCCGGGACCAGCCTCCGGTGGAGCCGTTCGAGACGATCTACCGCCACCACTTCGTGAATCATGAAACACGGGGCGGCGCCAAGTACCAGCCGCTGCCGGACAGCGGCGAGATGCTGATCATCGCCGCGGACAGCTGGGTCGCCAACGCCCAGCCGCTGGCCGACCACAAGAACAGCCTCGGGATCCCCACCACGCTGGTGGGGGTCGGCACCATCGGCAACAACGCCAGCGCGATCGAGAGCTACATCCAGAACCTGTACGCCGGCAGCAACCTGACGTTCGTGCTGCTGGTCGGCGACCACAGCCAGGTGGCCTCGCCGCAGTCGTGGGGCTCCGCCGCCGATCCGACCTACGCCACGGTGGCGGGCAACGACAGCTACCCCGACATCCTGATCGGCCGGTTCTCGGCCGACAGCGCGGCCCACGTCGACACCCAGGTGGCGCGCACGATCGACTACGAGCTGCAGCCGGCCACCGCCCAGCCGTGGTTCAGGAAGGCCACCGGGATCGGCTCCGAGGAGGGCCCCGGCGACGACAACGAGATGGACTACCAGCACATCGACCACATCCTCGACGACCTGCTGGCCTACGGGTACACCCACGCCGACCAGCTGTTCGGCTACGGCGCGACGGCCAGCGGGGTCAGCCAGGCGCTCGACGACGGGCGCGGCGCGGTGGCGTACTGCGGCCACGGCTGGATCGACGGCTGGGGGACGAGCAACTTCTCGTCGTCCCACGTCAACGCGCTGGCCAACACCGGCAAGCTGCCGTTCGTCGTCTCGGTGGCGTGCAACGTCGGCGAGTTCGACGGCGGGACGTGCTTCGCCGAGTCGTGGCTGCGGGCCACCAGCGGCGGGCAGCCCGCCGGCGCGATCGGGTTCTACGGGTCGTCGGTGAGCCAGTCGTGGAACCCGCCGATGTGTGCCCAGGACGAGGTCTTCGACGTGTTCGTCGCCGAGCAGTACGTGGCGCTCGGGGCGCTGCTGTTCGCCGGCTCGAGCCGGATGATCGACGAGTACGGCCAGAGCGGGGCCACCGAGTTCGACCACTGGCACCTGTTCGGCGATCCGTCGGTGCGGATCTTCGGCCAGGCGATCGCGGTGGGCGGGCTGCAGGTGGACCCCGGCAGCGGGTTCGAGAGCGAGGGACAGGCCGGCGGCCCGTTCGCGCCGGTGGAGCAGGTCTACTCGCTGGAGAACACCGGCGACGACGCGCTGGACTTCGAGGTCCACGTCGGCGCCAGCTGGCTCCAGGCCACACCGGCCAGCGGCTCGCTGCCGCCGGGCGGGACCGCGTCGGTGACGCTCGAGCTGACCACCGCCGCGCTGACCCTGGGCAACGGCACGTTCGGCGACGTGGTGTGGTTCCGCAACGTCACCGACGGCCAGGGCGACACCAGCCGCCCGGTGTCGCTCGAGGTCGGGGTGCCGCAGCTGCAGCACGAGTGGCTGCTCGACGACGATCCGGGCTGGACGGTGCAGGGCGACTGGGCCTGGGGCCAGCCCAGCGGCGGCGGCGGCGAGTACGGCGGCAAGGACCCCACCGGGGGCCACACCGGCACGAACGTGCTGGGCTACAACCTCCAGGGCGACTACCCCAACGGGCTGGGGCAGATGCACCTGACCAGCGCCCCGATCGACTGCAGCGGGCTGACCAAGACCACGCTGCGGTTCCGGCGCTGGCTGGGCGTCGAGTCCAGCGAGTACGACCACGCCGCGGTGCTGGTCAGCCGCGACGGCCAGTCGTGGACCACGCTGTGGCAGAACAGCGCCGAGGTCGCCGACAGCCAGTGGGTCGAGCAGGAGTTCGACCTGTCGTCGGTGGCCGACGGGCAGCCGGCGGTCTACCTGCGCTGGACGATGGGCAGCACCGACGAGGGCTGGCGGTACTGCGGCTGGAACCTGGACGACATCGCGCTGTACGGCATCGGCAGCGGCGACTGCTGGGACGCCGACGGCGACGGCTACCCCGACACCGCGTGCGGGGGGGACGACTGCGACGACAGCGCGTACGGCACCCACCCCAACGCCCCCGAGGACTGCGGCGACGGGGTGGACAACGACTGCGACGGCGCGGTGGACGGCGACGACCAGGAGTGCGGCGGCGATCAGGGCGACGACGGCCCGGACGGGGATCTGGGGGACGACGACGCGGGGGACGACGACGCCACCAGCCAGAACCTGGTCACCGGCTCCGTCGGCACCCCCGGGGCCTGCTCGTGCCGCGTCGGCGCCGGCGGCCCGGCGCCCGGGCTGGCGCTGGCGCTGGCCGCGTGGTGCGCCGGGCTGTGGCTCGCCCGCCGCCGGCGCGCGTAGGCCGTCCGCCGAGGCTTGTCTCCGCCGCCCGGACCCCCGACAATCGATCGCCGGGGGGGGCGCCCCCCCCCGATCACCACCCCCGGGAGGTCCCGTGTCCAACCCCCTCGCCGCCCGACCGATCCCGACGATCCTCGCCGCCCTCCTCGCCCTGCCGCTCCTGGGGTGCCCCGCGGCGACGGGCCCCGCCGACGAGGACGGGGACGGCTACGGCGAGGACGAGGACTGCGACGACGGCGACGCGGCGGTCCACCCCGGGGCGGACGAGCTGTGCGACGGCCTGGACAACGACTGCAACGGCGAGGTCGACGACCACGCGATCGACGCCGACGCGTGGTACCTCGACGCCGACGGGGACGCGTACGGCGATCCCGCGGCCGAGGAGCTCGCCTGCGCGCAGCCCGAGCACCACGTCGCCGACGACACCGACTGCGACGACACCCGCGACACGGTCCACCCCGGCGCGGACGAGACCTGCAACGAGCTCGACGACGACTGCGACGGCGACGTCGACGAGGACCCGGTGGACCCCGAGACCTACTACCGCGACGCCGACCTCGACGGGTTCGGGGACGCCGCGAACACCACCGAGGCCTGCGATCCGCCCAGCGGCCACGTCGCCGACGACACCGACTGCGACGACGGCGACGCGGCGGTCCACCCCGACGCCGAGGAGGCCTGCAACGGCGTCGACGACGACTGCGACGGGGACGTCCCCGCGGACGAGGCCGACGCGGACGGGGACCAGTACCGCGTCTGCGAGGACGACTGCGACGACGGCGACGCCGCGGTGAACCCCGGCGCCACCGAGATCTGCAACGGGGTCGACGACGACTGCGACGGGACGATCGACGTCGACGCCGACGACGCCACGGCGTGGTACGCGGACGGGGACGGCGACGGGTACGGCGCGCCGGGGAAGCCGGTGATGGCCTGCGACGCGCCGACGGGGTACGTGGACGACGACACCGACTGCGACGACACCGCCGAGACCGGCGCGGCGTGCCACGACGGCTGCAACGACTTCTACGACGACGGCGACGGGGACGGCTACGGCGACCCCGCGACGGTGGCCAACGCCTGCAGCGCGCCGACGGGGTACCTGGCCGACGACACCGACTGCGACCCCGCCAGCGCGGATCACTGGCACGACTGCGGGCTGTGCGTCGACGCCGACGGCGACGGCCACGGCACCGACTGCGACCTCGGCCCCGACTGCGACGACGGGGACGAGTGGGTCCACCCCGGCGCCGAGGAGATCTGCGACGGCAAGGACAGCGACTGCGACGGGAGCTACAGCGAGCTCGGCGTCGACCCCGCCGGGACCCTCGACGCCACCACGATCATGGACGCGCAGGCGATCCACGACGGGCAGGAGCGGATCTGCGTGCTCCCCGGCACCTACGTCGAGGACGTCGACTGGGACCTGGGCGAGGTGACGCTGATGAGCACCTTCGGCCCCGCGGTGACGACCATCGAGGGCACCGGCGCCGGCCCGACGCTGACGCTGCTGCAGGTGGGGGCCAGCACCACGATCGACGGGTTCACGATCACCGGCGGCGACAGCAGCGGGGTCTACACCGGGGGCGGGGTCCAGATCGAGGACGCCTCGCCGCGGCTGCGCAACCTGGTGGTGACCGGCAACACCGGCGGGTACGGCGGCGGGATCTGCGTCTGGTCCGGCAGCCACCCGCAGATCGAGGACACCGTCGTGGAGCTCAACGACGCGGTGCACCGCGCGGGTGGGATCTACATCGGGATCGACTCCTCGCCGACGCTGAGCGACGTCGCCGTGGTGGACAACTACGCCGCCGCCCACGGCGGCGGGCTGTACATCGAGGGCGTCGGCTGCGATCCGACGCTGGAGTACGTCACCGTGGCCGACAACGAGACCGGCGGGATCGGCGGCGGGATGGCGATCTTCGCCCACGGCACCTACGGCAACCTGATCGTCGACGGCAACCGCACCGACCTGGCGGCGAACCACTACGGCGGCGGGATCTACGTCGGCGAGGGCGATCCGGTGTTCCAGCAGGTGCGCGTCACCGACAACCAGACCAGCTCGGGGGGCGGCGGGTTCACCATCTCCTGGGACGTCGACCTCGTCCCCGCGCCGGAGCTGTACAACGTGATCGTCGCCGGCAACCACGCAGTGGCCGGCAACGGCGCCGGGATGCTGCTGGTCCACGGGGTCGCCCCGGTGCTGTTCAACGTCAGCTTCGTCGGCAACTGGGCCGAGGAGGTCGGCGGGGTCGGGGGCTACGGCGGCGGCCTGTTCGCCTGGGACTACGCCAGCCCCGACCTCTACAACGTGGACTTCTCCGACAACGTCGCCGACGTCGACGGTGGCGGCCTGCAGATCTGGGACGCGACGACCAACCTCCAGATCGAGTTCTGCAACGCGTGGGACAACGCCCCCAACGCCTTCGCCGACGCCTCGGGGACGCTGACCGATCCGTTCGACCCCGCGAACCCGGACGGCAACCTCACCGAGGACCCCGCCTACCTGTGGACCAGCGCCCCCGACGCCTCCGCGTGGGACCTGCACCTCAACAGCGGCTCGCTGCTCGTCGACGCCGGCGACACCGCGCTGTACGACCCGGACATCTCGCGCAGCGACATCGGGGCCTACGGGGGGTTCAGCGCCGACCTGTGGGACCTGGACCACGACGGCTACCCGGAGTGGTGGCAGCCGGGGGGGTACGACGGGGTCACGTACCCGGCGATGGGGCTGGACTGCGACGACGGGGATCCGGACGTGATCCCGGGGGATGGTTGCTGAGCGAGATCGACGGCGAGATCGACAGCGAGATCGAGATGGAGAGGGACGGGCTGGATGAGGGAGACGCGTTCGTGGTTCCTGGTTTGACGTCGAGCGTCTCTCGTCGAACGCCAACCGCCAACCGCCAACCGCCAACCGCCAACCGCCAAGACGACGAACGAAGACCGCCGGACGACTACTCCCCCTCGGGCTCGCCCGGATCGCCGGACCGCTCGCCCGCCTCCTGCTCCATCTCCAGCACGATGAACTGCACCCGCCGGTTGGCGGCGTGGGCCTCCTCCTCGAAGCGCTTGTCGATCAGCTGCTCCTCGCCGTATCCGACCGGCACCAGCCGCTCGGTCTCGACGCCCTTGCGGACCAGGTAGTCGCGCACCGCCTCGGCCCGCTGCTGGCTGAGCTTCTTGTTGTGGTCCGACGGGCCGAACGCGTCGGTGTGGCCCTGGACCTCGAGGCGCAGCACCTCGGGGTGCGCGGCCATCACGGCCGCGACGTCGTCGAGCACCGCGAACGAGCGGCTCTGGATGTTGGCCGAGTCGGTGTCGAAGTAGACCTTCTCCTCGATCTGGATCTCCTTGGCGGCGAGCACCGCGATGGGCCGGCGGTCGGGGCAGCCGTCCTCGTCCTCGAACTCGTTGATCGTCTCGGGCTGGTCGGGGCACCGGTCGTCCGCGTCGAGGATCCCGTCGCCGTCGTTGTCCAGCTCGGGGCAGCCGTTGTCGTCCTGGAAGCCGTCCATGTCCTCGGGCTCCTCGGGGCAGGCGTCCCGCGGGTCGAGGATCCCGTCGCCGTCGGTGTCGACCTCGGGGCAGCCGTCGTCGTCCAGCACCCCGTTGACGATCTCCGGATCGCCGGGGCACTGGTCGTTGGCGTCGAGGATCCCGTCGCCGTCGTTGTCGATGTCCGGGCAGCCGTCCTTGTCGCGAAACTCGTCGAGGTCCTCGGGCTCGAGCTTGCACTGGTCGACCAGGTCGGGGATGCCGTCGCCGTCGCGATCGCGCCGCTCGTCGGGCTGCAGGATCACGCCGGCGAAGATCCGCACGTCGGGCGTGCCGAACCCTCCGCCGAGGCCCGGCCCGCCGCCGACGACGAACGCGAACGGCCCCATCGGGTCGAAGCGCGCGCCCACGTCGACCTCCATCGGGGTGTGGCGCGGCGCGAACGGCTTCAGCCCCAGCTCGTCCTCCAGCCTGGGCGAGATCACCGTGGCGCCGAGGTACTCCAGGAACGCCTCGATGCGGCCGCCGAACCCCAGCGGCACGCCGGCGGCCACGGCCCAGTGGAGCTCGTCGTCGGCCATCACGTCGATCAGCGGGTCCGAGTGGGTCAGCACCAGGAAGCCGACGTTGACGTCGAACCGGAAGTGCTGCCAGCGCCGGCCCACGGCGGCGTCGAGGCCCAGCCCCAGCGCGCCGCTGCCGACCAGCATCTCGCGGCTGCCGGTGGGCAGCACGAAGGTCGGCGCGACGGCCAGCGACACCGGGGCCGCGTCCTGGCGCAGCAGCTGCACGCCGGCGGTGACGCGGATGTCGCCGAAGCCGTCGCCTCCGCCGGCGAGCCCGTAGGCCTCGGAGGCGGCGACGTCGTCGGCGCCGTTCTGGGTCTGCAGCAGCGGCAGCACCACGCCGAACTGGACGTGGTCGCCGAGCGCCACCGCGCCCCACAGGTCGGTGCCGATCAGGTAGTTCATCACGCCGCCGAGCTCGTCGGTGGTCTCCGACCCCCCCAGCCGCAGCGGGCGGCGGGCGTAGTTGAGGCTCAGCCCCAGGGCCCACTGCTTGTCGTACAGCTGCTGCGCCTCGCGGACGCGCGCGAAGCCCGTGCCCTGCGGGGCCGGATCGAAGCGCTGTGCGTCGAGGCGGGGCTTGCTGTCCTCGGCCATCGCCGGCGTGGCGCACCACGCCAGGACCACGGCGAGCGCGATCGTGGCGACGGTGGACCCGGTGGAGGGCGCGGCTCCGATGATCCCTGACGTACGGTTGGTGGCGCTCACCTCGTGACGCTCCGGCCCCCCCCGCGGTTGCAGCCGGTCGACCCCTCCGATCATGGTACGCCAGCTACCCCTCCGGGACCAATCCGGAGGGGCGCTGCGCAGCCGTCCGGCGCGGGTCGTCAGGAATTCGTCAATGCCTTGCGGGCATTGGGTCCACTCGCCTATTCTGGGGATGTCCCAGGAGTCCAACCCCACCGGAGATCCCCGATGGAGTTCGCGGTCCGCCCGCCCCGTCCCAGGGGCCCCGTCGCAGTCACGCTGGTGGTGCTGTGGTTCGCCCTGGCGGGGGCGCTGGCGCCGGGGCCGGCGGCGGCCGACGAGTCGGTCCAGGTCGGCGCCTGGATCCTGATCTCGCTCGAGGGCGGGGGGATGACCCGCGTGCAGCTGCTGGGCAAGCTCACCGACGGCTACTGGGTCCGCGAGCACGAGGAGCTCGAGCCGTACCTGATCCCCTACGACGTGGTGCACATGTTCATGGTCGACACCCCGGCGGACGAGACCGCGGACGTGGTCGTGGACCTGCCCGAGCCGAGGGACCTCGGCGGGGTCGACGCCAAGCAGGGCGTGACGGTCGACGGTGCGGCGACCGTGGTCGACCTGCGCTCGATGCTCGGCGACGTCCAGCTCCCGCCCCACCCGACCTACTTCGTGCTGTTCGATCCGCGCACCGCCGAGCGGTTCCCGATCAACTCCTCCGGCGAGGTGCTGACCACCGCCCCGCGCAAGATGCTCGGACGGAACTACGACACGTTCGTGCTGTACGACGATCTCGGCAACTCGTACCACAACGACGAGTTCTGGCGCGTGGTGCGGGGCGGCTGGTACGACCGCGAGATGATGCGCGTCAAGCGCCTCAAGCCGGTCAGCGCGGTGCTGCTCGCCACCGGCCTGTCGACCCTGGCCGCGGGCCTCGCGATCTCCGGGATCAACCTGGGGCTCTCGCTGCGGTCCGGCGAGTGGGACTACGTCGGGATCTTCTCGGGCCTGGGGGTGGTCGGGATCTCGATCCCGCTGCTGGGCTTCCGCTCGCCGATCAACCAGGAGATCCGCCGCACCGAGGCGGAGATGTACGACCCCGACGAGGTCTACCAGGCCGCCTACGACTACGCCGAGGCGATGGCGGGCAACCGGCGCCTCGACGGCCCGTACTGGCGGCAGCGCGACTCGTTCTCGGAGTGAGGCTCCACCGGGCGGACGGGCTGACAGCCGCGCTGGATCCAGGATACCGTGACCCCACCGATGTCACGCCGCGAAGACCAGGACGCCGCGGGGAGCCTGTCCTACGTCTGTCCCGTCACCCGCGTCCCGCTCCGCTGGGACGGTGAGCGGTACCGAGGACGCGAGGGCGGGCCGGCCTATCGTCGGGCCGCTGGCATCGACGTCCTGCTGGATCCAGACCAGGCCGAGGCATCCAGGGACAGCGACGGCTTCTACGACCGCCACCCCTTCGGACGCATCGACTGGGACGACGAGGGTGCCGCGGAGGCTGCCCTCGACGGAGAGCTGGACACGTTGCTCCAGTCGCTGCCCAGGACGATCCGCGTGCTGGACGCCGGGAGCGGGGCGGGGCGGCTCTCGATCCCCCTGGTCCGACGGGGCTACGACACGGTCAGCCTCGACCGCAGCGCCAGCTCGTTGGCCCTGATCCGGCGATACCGCGGGACGCGCTGCGTCCAGGGAGACGTGCTGGCGATGCCCTTCGCCGACGGGACGTTCGACCTCGTCCTGTGTACCGGGATCCTGCACCACACGGTCGACCCCTACCGCGGGCTCGCCGAGTGCGCCCGGGTGGTCCGGCGAGGCGGGGTGCTGTACCTGCGGACCTACAACGCCGCGAGCCTCTATCGCTGGCTGTACCAGGGCCCGGGGCGCGTGCTTCGAGGACTGGAAGGACTGGGGCGCATCGGGCGGCCGGCAGCGGAGCTGCTCGGGTGGCAGCCCTACCGGCTGGTCCAGCGCGTCGTGCCCCGCCGGGGGGGGCGGCCCGACGACGCGATCCTCCGCGGGAAGTACGAGAACCTGCTGCTCAAGGGGCAGGTGACGTTCCTGCGCGAGGCGACCCTGGTGCAGGCGCTGGAGACCCACGGGCTGACGGTCTGCTCGCACCGCCGCCGCGGTCGGATCCAGGCCAACCTCTGCGTCGTGGCTCGCAAGGAAGTGGGATGAGCTTCCGGGTCGAGCGACGGCTCCGCGGGCTGACGGGACACCTGTGGACCGCGCAGGGGCTGGTGGCCAGTCGCAGGCGGGAGCTGCTGCTCTCGCCGGACCTGGGTCGATCGTGGCGAGAGCTGGGCACGTTGCCCGGGCAGGCCGTCGACGGGCTGACCCGCCTCCGCCTCGCCGAGCGCCTGCTGCACCGCTCCATCGGGCTGGTACACCCCTGCGCCGGGGGGGGGCTGGCGGTGGCCGGCAGCGTCCTGTACCGCGGCACGGGCCGTCGCTTCGCGCCCGTCCGCCGCCTCCGCGAGCTGTGTCCGATGCACCGAGGTGCCGCGACCCTCGACGGGGTCCACTACCTCGCGGAGTACGGACGGAACCCCGAGGCGCGCGCGGTCCGCATCCTGCGCAGCGACGACGACGGCCGGAGCTGGTATTGCGCCCACGCGTTCGCCAGGGGCGAGGTCCGGCACGTCCACGCGGTCCAGGCCGACCCCCACGTGCCGGGGCGGCTGTGGGTCCTCACCGGGGACGACGACGCGGCGTGCCGGATCCTGTACTCCGACGACGGTCTGGAGACGTTGCACCGCTTCGCCGCTGGGAGCCAGCAGTGCCGGGCGGTGAGCCTCCTGTTCGAGCCGGAGCACCTCGTCTGGGGCATGGACAGCCCGAGGACGCCGTCCTACATCGTGCGCGCCTCTCGCGCCACCGGCGTGCAGCGCCGGGTCCACCGCGTCGGAGCGCCGCTGTACTACGGTGCGACCAATCGCGCCGGGCAGCGCTTCCTGGGGTCGACCCTCGAGCCGGGCCCCGGCGTCGAGGCGACGCGCGCCCAGCTACTCGGAAGTCGGGACGGGACCACCTGGACGGAGCTGCTGCGGTTCGCCCGGGGGCTGCTGCCGCAGCACGGCATCCTCTACCTCGCCAGTGGCGTGGCCCCCGGGGGGTGGGTCGCCGTCAGCGGGCGCGGGCTTCGGCGGATCGACGGTGAGCTCTGGCTGTGCCGGTGGCGCGAGGGGGCGTGAGCCGGACCCCGAGGTCCCGTGCGACCTGGAGTCGAACTCGGGATCCCGACCGATCCCGGCTCGCTGCCGGGCCGGGTCGCGCCGCACCGAGACCAGCACGCAGGCGACGACGAGCACGGCGGCGCTGTGCCGCATCCGGCGGTCGGCTCGGTCCGACGGACCCGTCACGCGCCCGCCATGTGGCGAAGCGGGCGGCGGCACCTATGGATCACCGCGGGCGATGATCTCGTCGCGGAAGGACTGCACGCGGCAGCCCTCGGAGATCTTCCTGGACAGCTGCCAGATGCGCTTGGGGGTGTACCCCAGCCCCATCAGGTTGTCGAAGTCGGCCAGGGCCTTCTGTGCGGCCTTGCCGTCGGGATCGACCCCGCAGCGCTCGTGGAAGTTGGCCAGCGCCTGGTCGCGGTACTTGCGGTCCTGGCCGGAGAGCTCCGGGCCGGACGCGGTGTCCTGGTCGGCGACCGCGGCGCTCGGGCTCCAGCCGCAGCCCTGCTCCATCCGCGCCAGGGCGCGGTCGAGGCCCGCGGGACGGAACCGGGCCGTGATGCGGCTCTCCCCGCCGCGGACCTCGGTGCTGGCGACGTAGCGCTCGGCGCCGGCCAGCCGCCGCACGAACGCGTCGGGGTTGCGCGAGGGGTAGAACGAGGAGTCCCCGCTGGCCGCCAGGTCCCACACCTCGATCTCGGACGCGCCGTCCCCGAAGGTGCTCTCGATGAACGCGTCGTTGCCCAGCGTCACGCCCCAGTCGATGAACAGCTCGGGGCGGCCCTGGACGCAGCGCAGCACGAGGAACACCGGCAGCCCGTAGTTCGACTTGATCTCGTCGGCGCCGAGGATCAGCGACACCGACTCCCCGCGGCCCAGGGAGTCCTCGCTGACGCGGACCTCCCAGCGCCCGGTCCCCTCGACCGCCTCGGTGGCCGCGTCCGCGCCGGCCGCGTCGCCCCGATCGCCGAGCCGATCGAAGCACGCCAGCCGCTCGGCGTCGTCCTCGATCCCGGCGCATCGCTGCACGGCCGCCGCGAGGTCGTCGCCGGCGAAGGCCGCTCCCGGCGCGACGGCGAGCAGGACCACACTGCACGTCATCCAGGTTCTCGTCATGGTCGTACTCCCTGCCGAGAGGATAGCACCCCTGGCCGTCCGCTCGTGTTGCAGGGCCGTCACTCGGCGAAATGGGGTTTGCTATGCTGCCCGCCGCCCCGGTCAACCGGGTCTCTGGGAGGTCGAGAAGATGAGCGGCACGAGGGTGCTCCTGGTCGACGACGAGGAGCTGTTCGTCACCGCCCTGGCCAAGCGGATGGCCAAGCGAGGGCTTTCTGTCGACACCGCCCCCGACGGCACCACGGCCCTGGAGATGGTGCGGGAGCGGGGCTTCGACGCGATCGTCCTGGACCTGGCGATGCCGGGGATGGACGGCATCGAGACGCTCGAGAAGATGCTGCAGCTCAACCCCGATCTGCAGGTCATCCTGCTGACCGGGCACGGCTCGGTGCAGGCCGGCGTCGAGGCGATGAAGCACGGCGCGGTCGACTTCCTCGAGAAGCCGGCGGATTTCCAGGAGTTGCTGCAAAAGATCGAACAGGCGGCCGCCAACAAGATGCTGTTGGTCGAGAAGCACGCCGAAGACGAGGTGGAGGACATCCTCCGCAAGAAGGGCTGGTAGGTCCGACCATGGCGGCCGAATCTCCCAAGTTCGACCTGAGGCGCGTCGCGTTCATCCTGCTGGGGCTGGGCCTGTTCGCGCTGATGTACTTCCTGCCCGGGCTCCCCGACGCCGAGGACCCCGAGGGCAAGGTCTTCGTCCTCAACGACCAGGCCAGGCTGGCACTGGGGCTGTTCCTGCTCGCGGCCACGTGGTGGGTCACCGAGGTCGTACCGATCGGTGTGACCTCGATCATGATCGGGATCGTCCAGGCGCTGTTCTTCATCCGCCCGGACGTGATGCCCGTGCCGCCCGAGATCTTCGACCAGATCAAGGACGGCGCGGCGCTGCCGCCCGAGTCCCTCGAGGCGGTGGACAAGATCAAGCCGATCTCGGGCTCGTGGCGGTCGTTCACCGACTTCCTGGCGCCGTCGGTGTGGTTCATCTTCGGGTCGCTGACCTTCGGCGCGGTGTTCACCAAGACCGGGCTGACCAAGCGGCTGGCCTACAGGATGCTGGGCATCGTCGGCGAGCGCACGTCGATGATCTACCTGGGTTGCTTCGTGCTGACCTCGGCGCTGACGCTGATCATGGCGCACACCGCCGTGGCCGCGACGGTGTTCCCGCTGCTGCTCGCGATCTACTCGATGTACACCGACGAGGAGAAGCCGACCCGGTTCGGCAAGGGCCTGTTCATGGGCATGGCCTTCGTCGCCGGCGCCGGGTCGATCATCACGCTGCTCGGCGCCGCGCGCGGCGCCGTGGCGCTGGGGTTCTTCCGCGAGATCACGGGCGAGAACATCGGGTTCTTCGAGCTGACCTGGTACATGGCCCCGGTGGGGATCCTGATGACGTTCCTGCTGTGGGGCTTCTTCATGGTCTACTACAAGCCCGAGAAGAAGACGATCCCGGGCCTGCGCAGCAAGGTCAAGCAGCTGTCGGCCGGCCTCGGCCCGATGTCGACCCAGGAGATCCTGGCGCTGGTGATCGTCGGCACCGTGATCGCGGTGCTCGCCGCCCGGGCGCTGCTGCCCGCCGACAGCGACGCGCAGTGGATCCAGATGGTCACCAACATGGACAAGGCCGGGATCATCCTGCTCGCCACGGTCTCGTTCTTCCTGTTCCGGATCCTCAAGCTCGAGGACCTCGAGGGCACGAGCTGGAACATCATCCTGCTGTTCGGCGGCGCGATGAGCATCGGCTACTGCCTGTGGCAGACCGGCGCGGCGTCGTGGCTCGCGATCCACTGGCTGACGATGTTCGAGAGCGCCCCCGGGTGGGTCTTCATCGTCGGCATCGCGTTCTTCGTGCTGGTGATGACCAACCTGATCATGAACGTCGCCGCGATCGCGATCTCGATGCCGGTGGCGCTGGTCATCGCGCCCTACCTCGACGTGGCCCCCCACGTCGTGATGTTCGCCTCGCTGGTGACCGCCGGGATGCCGTTCCTGCTGCTCGTCGGCGCGGCCCCCAACGCCATCGCGTACGCCTCGAAGCAGTTCACCTCGCGGGAGTTCTTCGTCGCCGGGATCCCGGCCAGCCTGCTGCTGATGGTCGTCGTGACGCTGTTCGTGCTGTTCGTCTGGCCGCTGATGGGGATGCCGGTCACGCTCTCGGGCTAGCCCGGCTCGCCGACCGCGCCTACGCGCCGTAGATCTTCTCGACCGCCTGCGAGATGCGCCGGATCTCGTGATCCGGGACCCGCAGCTGCTCGCCGAGGCGCAGCACGTCGAGCACCTCGATGGCGTTGTTGTGGCGGTCGGCGCAGGCCACGATCACGGCCATCGTCAGCGCGTAGCGGGCCTCGTCGGGGTCCTCGAGGGTCACGTCGGCGAGGGCCGGGACGACGTCCAGGTACCCGCGGGCGGTGGCGAGCTGCTCGCCGGACAGCCCGAGCGCCACGATCTGGCCCTCGATCACGCGCCGCTCGGCGTCGCTCATCTCCTTGTCGGACCAGCCGATGTAGGCCATGGCCCGGATCACGCTCAAAGGGTCGCTCAGCATCGGTCGGCTCCTCATCGAGTCGCCAAGATATGCCCCGATTCGCGCCCGCACGCAAGCTGGGCGACGATCCCTGCGGGGCCTACGAGGGGTTCTCCTCGAGCCAGTCCGCGATGTCGCCCCACGACGACTTGGACTGGCCGCAGGCGATGTTGAACGCGTCGTCGGTGGTCAGGGTGCCGATCGTCAGGTCGGTCCAGTTGGCGAACAGCCGGCGGGTCTTGGTCCCGCCCTCGACGGGCTCCATCACCTCCCAGCTGAAGTTCATCGTCATGCTCAGGTTCTCGCTGTCGGTGGCCGGCATCTCGGGGAAGTAGCCGCGGATGATCACCAGCGGGTTGCCCTCGCCGTCCCAGTCGTCGATCCGGCGGAACTGCAGGTTGGTGACGATCGACGCCTTCATCCCGATCACGTCGATGGTGGCCTGGTACTGCAGCCAGAAGAAGTGGACGTCGCCGGCGAGGTACGCCTCGCGGCCGTCCTCGGCGGAGATGCTCCACTCCTCGTAGTTGCTGGGGAACAGCTCCGTCCAGTCGTCGTGCAGCAGCGCCCGCTCGACCTCCAGCACCGGCGCGTCGATCACCTCGGAGTGCACCACGGCGGGCACGCCGGTGGGATCGATCCCCTCGATGCACATCGACATCGCATCGCAGGGGGTCAGGTCGGAGATGCGGTAGCAGTCGGTCTCGCCGCTGTCGATGTACTCGACCCCCTCGTCGATCAGCGGCTGCATGATCGGCCGCAGGATCTCCTCCTCGGCGACGAACGAGCCGAACAGCCCGACCTCGCCGGGGATGTCGCCCTCCGGGGCCTCCGGGGCCTTCTTGCAGCCGCTGACGGTGATCGACCCCAGGACCAGGGCCAGGATCGGGGCGATGCGCGTCATGACGCTCCTCCTCCTCGTGCCGGTTGGCGCGCTACAGGCTACCACGAGCGATTGCCATCCTCCCCGGGCACCTTAGGATCTGGGGACCGCGGTGGGACCACGCACCGGTGAAGGGAGGCTCCATGCCGATGACCCCGCAGGAGATGCTCGAGAAGATGGTCGCGACGATCCACGACCAGACCGGCAAGAGCTGGGAGGAGTGGGTCTCCATCGCCCGGAAGGCGGGGATCGACAAGCACAAGGCCCTCACGAACCACATGAAGACCGAGCACGGGCTGAACCACAACCAGGCCCAGTGGCTCGCCTGGGCGGTCACCGATCCGGGGCGGCTGGAGAGCTACGATCGCCCCGACGACCTGGTCGACGCGCTGTACAGCGGCAAGAAGGAGCACCTGCGGCCGATCCACGACCGGCTGATGGAGCTCGGCGGCGGGCTCGGCCCGGTGCGCCCCAACGTGTGCAGGACCTACACCTCGCTGGCCGGCAGGCGGCAGTTCGCGATGATCAACCCGCGGACCCAGTCCCAGGTCGATCTCGAGCTGGCGATGCCCGCCGGCGCCGAGGCCGGCGGCCGCCTCGAGGCCTACAAGAGCAGCAACCCCAACTTCACCCACCGGATCCGGATCGGCACCGTCGACGAGATCGACGACGAGGTGATCGCCGCGCTGAGGGCGGCCTACGAGCCGGTCCAGGGCTAGTGTCCCGCGTCAGTACGGCAGCAGCTCGGAGTCGTGGACGGCGTCCATCGACTGGGCGGCGGCGCACGGGTCGAAGCCGGCGGCGAAGGCGCCGAGCTCGAAGTGCAGGTGGCGCGTCTCGCTGCGGCCCGAGTTGCCCATCTGGGCCAGCAGGTCCCCGCGCGCGACGGGGTCGCCGACCTGGACGAACGTGGCGTTCGGCTCGACGTGGGCGTAGCGCGTGTAGAGCGTGCCGCCGTGGTGCACGACCACGTGGTTGCCCCACCCCGCGCCGCACTCGCGCAGCGCGTTGTTGTGGGAGAACTCGCTGCTCTGCGGGCAGCCCAGGCGCACGTAGGCCACCACCCCGTCCGCCGCGGCGCGCAGCTCGACGGTGGCCACCGCCGGATCGTCGTGCACGTAGTCGGTGCCCTCGTGGCTCGCCGGCTGGCCCGGCGTGCCGCTGAACGGCGCGAGGTACTCGTAGTCCGCCGGCCGCTCCCAGGTCAGCGCGGTGGCGCCCGCGGGCAGCCCGGAGCCGGTGGTCTGGATCGGGGCGTGCTCCTCCTCCTGGGACTCGTAGGAGGGGCAGGGCGGGCCGGAGTCGTCGTCGCCGGAGTCGTCGTCGCCGCTGTCGTCGTCGCCGGAGTCGTCGTCGCCTGCGTCGTCGTCGCCTGCGTCGTCGTCCGCGGCGTCGTCGTCCGCGGCGTCGTCGTCCGCGGCGTCGTCGT
>CAZOYV010000117.1:0-5502 GCA_964584075.1 uncultured Rickettsiales bacterium
CGACTCGCCAGTCGAGCGCGGCTCGGCACGCGCCAATGTGCGACAGGCTGCTAGGCACCGGCGCCGCTACCAGCGGCCGACCACGGCGGCGCCGACCTGCGAGCGCTTGCCGTCGGCGTCGACCCACGGCACGGCGACCCACGACGGCCCCGCCGGGGCCACGGTCGACGGGAGCGCCGCGCGGGACCGGCGGTGGCCGATCCGGGCGCGGGAGATCCCGAGCTCGAACGCCACCACGCCGATGCCCACGGCGATCCACACCAGGTCCTGGACCCCGCGCGCGGGGTCCCACCACGCCGGGGAGAACGACATCCCCGCGTGGATCGCCTTGGACACGATCAGCACGCCGCCGGTGACGTAGGACAGCGCGTAGGTCGGGCGGTCGTACCACAGCCCCTTCTGGGCCCAGTGGTAGCCGTCGGCCATCAGGATCGCCCCGAACACGCCGTACGCGCCGCCGGCGAACTGGAACGGGAGCAGGCCCAGCTCGTCGTCCCCGTGGGCGACGGGCAGGAACCCCACCGCGGCCCCGGCGAGCAGCCAGCCGGCCCCGAGACACGCGCGGTACATCCCCGCCTGCCAGCGGTACAGGTCGACGCCGCTGCGGCCGGTGCGGGGGCCCATCCCGGCGATCACGCCGGTGCCGATCAGGCCGACCGTCCCCGGGCCGAGCAGGCCCACCCCGCCGGTGTACAGCCCCGCGGCCAGCGGGGCCCCGAAGTCCTCGTCCGCTGCGGCCTGGTCGACCACCACGGCGCCCACCGAGGCCCCCGCGCCGGCGGCGGTGAACGCGATCGACAGGCCGCGCAGGTCGTCGACCACGCCGGGGTAGAGGAAGGTGGCGTCGGGGACCGGAGGAGGGCGGCGGGTGGCCTCGTCGGGATCGCCGGACTGCTCGGTCTCGGTCTCGGCCTCGGTCTCGGTCTCGGTCTCGGTCTCGGTCTCGGTCTCGGTCTCGGTCTCGGTCTCGGTCTCGGCCTCGTCCTCCGCCTCGTCCGCCGGCGACTCGATGGTCTCCCCGGCCTCGCCCTCCGCAGCGGCCTGCTGCGCCCGGGAGCCGATCCCGCGCACCGGCTCGTCCTCCTCCTCGCTGGCCTCGTCCTCGTCGGACGACTCCTGGGCCCACGCGGGCGGCGCCAGCGCGAGGAGGCCGGCCAGCCACAGGCTCGCGATCCACTTCATCTTCGGCCCCCTCATGGCGGTGACGCCTGTCCGTCGCGGGTCTCCCCCCAGCACACCAGCTCGCCGCCGTCGCGGAGCCCGCACGCGTGGTTGCGCCCCGCCGCGACGTGGGTGAACGTGCCGGACGGGGGCGCCGCGTCGGCCAGGTAGCCCTCGCCCCAGCAGATCAGCGACCCGCCGTCGAGCACGCCGCAGGCGAACGCCGCGGACACGCTGCTGCGCACGAACGTCTCGTCCGGCAGCCCGTCGGCCACGGCGGCCGGGACCAGCCCCCAGCAGGTCAGCGCGCCGCCCTCCTCGACGCCGCAGCTGTAGGCCGGCCCCGCGTCGACGTGGGTGAACGTGCCGCTCGGGGCGTCGATCGTCTCCAGCTCGCCCTCCCCCCAGCAGTGGGCGTTGCCCGACGTCTCGACGCCGCAGAAGTGCACGTCCCCGGCGGAGATCTGGGCGAACGTCTCCGACGGCTCGACGGCGCCCTCGGCCAGCTCCGCGCCCCAGCAGCGCAGCTCGCCTCCCTCGAACCGCGCGCAGGTCGCCAGCCGCCCCACCGCGACGGCGGTGTAGGTCTCGTCGGCGAGCCGCTCCTCGGGGTCGAAGCCCGCGCCCCAGCACGACACCGAGCCGTCCTCCCAGGTCCCGCAGCTGTGGTCGGGGCCGGTGCCCACCGAGGTGAACCGCAGGTCGGCCGACGGCGAGCTGCCCTGACCGTGCTCGTCGTCCCCGAAGCAGCGGATCGCGCCGTCGTCGCGCACGGCGCAGCTGTGGTCGGGGCCGACGTCGACGTCCCGCCACCCGTCCCCCGAGCCCGTCCGGTAGCAGCCGGCGGCGAGGAACAGCGCGGCCACCGCGCCCAGTGATGCCCGTGATGCCAGCCCGAGTCGCATCCGACCCCTCCCGGTCGTCCCTCCTCCAGGCTATTACAGGTAACGGAGCCACCACCAGCCGCGGCGCGCCCGCTTGAGCCGTCCCCAGGCCCAGCAGGCCGGGAACAGCACCGCGAGCAGCAGCCCCCAGGCGCCGTAGATCAGCGGCAGCGACAGCGCCGCCTCGGCGGGGATCCGCGGCTCGCCGTGGCGCGCCAGCGCGTACAGCATCCCCCCCAGGTGGGCCAGGGGCAGGTGGACCAGGTAGAAGAACAGCGGGACGCGGCCGAAGACCAGCAGCGGTGCCGCGGTGGGGCCCCGCCAGCGCGCCAGCAGCGGCAGCGCGATCAGCACGGGCCCGAGGGTCATCAGCTGGAACAGCAGCGACGGCGGGTACTTGCTGGGGCTGAGGAACGCCATCGCGCTGTACAGCGTCCCCCGTGCCTGGACGGCCCACGGGGCGGGATCGCCGAAGGCGTCGAAGCCACGCAGCACCGCGAAGGTCGCGATCGCGCCCAGCCCGGCCACGGGCAGCCACCGCCGGGCCCGCGTCGAGGTCAGCAGGTCGGCGACCCCGTAGCCCACCGCGAGCACCCCGAACCACGGCACGATCGCGTAGCTCTGGTGGAACGCCTGGCCCAGCAGCTCGAAGCCCTTGGGCTGGCACAGCACGCCCAGCAGCCAGGTGTCGCGATCCACCGGGAACGCCGCCAGCGCCAGCGTCAGCGTCAGCCCCAGGCCCAGCACCGAGCGCCGCGGCAGCCACGCCAGCGCGGCGAGCAGCACCATCGAGCCGCCGATCGCCCACAGCACGCCCAGGTGCACGAGGTCGAAGTCGAAGAACCAGCTGAACGTCACCCAGGTGGCCTCGAGCAGCATCAGCCACAGCCCGCGGGTGAGCAGGAACCGGGTGGCGGCCGCGGCGCCGTCGCGCCGGCGGTACAGCGCCACCGAGACCCCGGCGAGGAACACGAACACCGGCGCGCAGAAGTGGGTCACCCAGCGGGTGGCGAACAGCGGCAGCGTGGTGGTGGCGAGGTCCTCGGGGTTGGTCCCCAGCGGCTGGAAGAAGTCGCGGGTGTGGTCCAGCGCCATCAGGACCATCACGCCGCCGCGCAGCAGGTCGAGGGCGGCGACGCGCCCCGACGTGCTCATCTCCCCACCTCCGCGCCCTCCGCGCCCAGCACGGGCGCCCTGTGCGGCCTCGCGCGGCCTGGACGGTCGCGCCTCATCGGGCGGGGTTCTCGTGCTTCTCCAGGACCGTCGTGATCTGCAGCTCGCCGTCCTCGTAGGCCTCGAGCTTGACCGGCGCCCCGGGCAGCTCCCGGGCGAACCACGCCCGCGTGGAGAGCAGCTTGCTGCCGGTGGACAGCACGTCGTAGCGGGTGCAGGCGTAGGTGCCGGCGGGGACGGTGATCGTCTCCTCGACCAGCGTCGAGAGCTCGGCGGGGTAGGTCGCGTGGGACCACAGCTCTTCCCAGGTCTGGGTGTGGCTCGGCATCTCCTCGGGCTGCTCGCCCTCGGTCCACTGGCGGTGGGTGATCGTGCAGCCCTCGTCGGTGACGTCGGTGAACCGCATCTCGCGCCACGTCACGGGCTGCCCGACGGCCTCGACGCGGAAGGTGTAGGTCCGGCCCTCGCGGGTGGCGGCGCGGATCTCCTCGGCGGTGAACGGGTGCGGCGCCTCGCTGAAGCCGGCCTCGCCGGGGGCGTCCGCCGCGTCGGGCTGCCCGGCCTCGTCGCCCTCCGCCGCGGGGGGCGGTGTCGGCTCGGCCGCCGGGGCGACCGCGGCGGGCTCGGCGCCGCCCTTGCATCCGGCGACCAGCAGCAGGATCAGCGCGGCAGCGCGGGCGTGGTGGATCATGTCGGCTCCGTTCGCTGCATCCGCTCGAGCCGCTGGCGGGCCTCGGCGCCGGAGCCGAGGAACACCGCGATCCAGCGGAGCTCGGGGCTGTTCTGCAGCAGGATCTTGACCAGCATCGTCAGCGGGACGCACAGCACCATCCCGACCGGACCCCAGACGAACCCCCAGAACACCAGGGAGAGGAACACCACCAGGGGCGACAGGCCCAGCCGCTTGCCCATCATCCGCGGCTCGAGCACGTTGCCCATCAGCGTGTTGATCGCCACGTAGATCGCCGCGATGATCAGGGCCCGCTCCCAGCCGAACTGGACCAGCGCGAGCAGCACCGGTGGGACCGCCGCGATGATCGAGCCCAGCGTCGGCACGTAGTTGAGCAGGAACGCCACCAGCGCCCACACCACCGGGTAGTCGATGCCGAGGACCCAGCAGGCGACCCCCGCCAGTGCGCCGGTGATCAGGCTCACCTGGGTCTTGACCGCCAGGTAGACCTGCAGGTCCTGCAGCACGTTGCTGTACTGGCCGAGGTCGACCCCGGAGCGGCCGAACGCGACCTGCAGCTTGTCCCGGTAGCCCGCCGCCTCGGCCAGGATGAAGACCACCGTGATCAGCACGAACGCGGTGTTGGACAGGGTGCTGGTCACCGCCCCCATCGCGTCGCCGAACAGCTCCATCACCTTGCCCGCGTCCAGCTTCTCGAGCAGGGCCTCGGTGGAGATCTCGATGTTGGCCTGCTCCAGCAGCGGCTGGCCGTCGATCCAGGTCAGCAGCCCGGCGAACTGCGCGCGCAGGCTCTCCTCGTAGGAGTCGATGTTGGCCACGAAGTCGGCCACCGAGGAGCCGACGAACAGCGAGACCCCGCCCAGCCCGGCGAGCACGCCGAGGAACACGATCAGCGTCGCCGCCCAGCGGGGGATCCTGTGCCGCGCGAGCCAGTTGATCGGCGGGATCGAGATCACCGCCAGGAACGCGGCGACCAGCACGGGCAGCAGGATCCCCGAGGCGAGCTTGAGGCCGGCGATCAGGATCACCAGCGAGGCGGCCATCACCAGCGTGCGGAACGCGATGTCGCCGCGGCGGGGGGAGGACTGGTCACGCTGCAGGTCAAGGCCGCCACCATCAGCCTGCTCCCGACTCGCACCAGACGCCCGATCCGCCCCCGACGCTCCAGGAGGCACGGGCTGAACTGCCCGATCCGCCCCCGTCGCTCCGGATCTCGGCCGATCTCCCTGATCGCCCCGATCGCCGTGGATCGCCGGATCGTCCCTTTGAAACCCCGAACCGGAGACCTCGACCTCGGGCTCAAGGCCGCCACCATCAGCCTGCTCCCGACTCGCACCAGACGCCCGATCCGCCCCCGACGCTCCAGGAGGCACGGGCTGAACTGCCCGATCCGCCCCCGTCGCTCCGGATCTCGGCCGATCTCCCTGATCGCCCCGATCGCCGTGGATCGCCGGATCGTCCCTTTGAAACCCCGAACCGGAGACCTCGACCTCGGGCTCAAGGCCGCCACCATCAGCCTGCTCCCGACTCGCACCAGACGCCCGATCCGCCCCCGACGCTCCAGGAGGCACGGGCTGAACTGCCCGATCCGCC
>CAZOYV010000117.1:5602-24182 GCA_964584075.1 uncultured Rickettsiales bacterium
GTGATCCGCCGGAGCGTCACTTCGGAGCCGGGAACCAAGGAGACCTCCCTCGGCCTCGTCGCTGGAACGTCGGTCGTCGTCACTCATCCCGGGCAGGATATACGCGCTCGCGGCTTGCGGTACACTGCCCGCGCTCGGGAGGCAAGCATGGAACACGACGTGATCGTGGTCGGCGCCGGCGTGGCAGGGCTCGCGTGTGCCCGCGAGCTGGCCCGCGGCGGCGTCTCGGTGGCCGTGGTCGACAAGGCCCGCGGGGTGGGGGGGCGCTGCGCGACGCGGCGCTTCGACGGGCAGCCGGTGGACTTCGGCGCGCTGTTCTTCCACGGCCGGCACCCGGCGTTCCTGGCGCTGCTCGACGAGGTCGAGGGCGCGACGCCGCTGCAGGACTGGCCGCGCGTCGTGGTGGGGCGCGGGACGCCGTGCCAGCCGGAGGCGTTCGACCCCACCGAGCGGCGGCTCGCGTTCGCCGAGGGCGCCACCGCGCTGGCCAAGCACCTGGCGCGCGACCTCGACGTGACGCTGCAGAGCCCGGTGGCGCGCCTCGAGGCGGTCGACGGCGGGTGGCGGGTGCCCCTCGCCGGGGGCCACGTCCGGACGGCCCGCGACGTGGTGCTGGCGTGCCCGGTGGAGCAGACGCGGGCGCTGCTCGACGGTCTCCCCGGCGCCCCCGAGGTGGACGGGATGCGCAGCCTGCTGGGGATGTTCGCCAGCCTGCCGTGCCTGACGCTGATCGCCGGCTACCCGCTGGACGGCCCCGCGCCGGACTGGGAGCTGTGCTACCCGGAGGACTCCCCGAGCCTGATGCTGCTGGCCGACGAGACGACCAAGCGTCCGGACGCCGCGGCCCGCACGCTGGTGCTGCAGGCGCTGCCGCGCTGGTCCCGGCGGCACCTCGAGGAGTCCCCGGAGGCGTGGGGCGCGGCGCTGCTCGCCGACGCCGCGGCGATCGCCGGGGGCTGGGTCCGCGAGCCCGCCTGGACCCACCCGCACTGCTGGCGCTACGGCCGCCTCGACCGCGGCACCGAGCTGGCCCAGCCGGTGCGGTTCCCGGTCCCCGGTGGCGGCCGGCTGGGGCTGTGCGGCGACCTGTTCGCCGCGGGCGGCGGGGTCCAGGCGGCGTTCCTCTCGGGGACGCGGCTGGCCCGGCGCTGGACCGACGAGGAGGGATCATGAGCGAGCCCATGCTGACGCTGAACGACCTGGTGAGCCGCGACCGCGACCACGAGTGCGAGGGCTTCGGCCTCCACCGCGTCTGCGTGCGCATCGTCGCGGTGGCGGAGCTGCCCAGCCGGTTCGGCGCCTTCCGCATCGTGGCGTTCTGGAACAACCGCGACCAGAAGGACCACATCGCCATCGTCCACGGCGACGTCGTCGGCGCCGAGGAGGTGCCCACGCGGCTGCACTCCGAGTGCCTCACCGGGGACGTGATGGGCTCGCTGCGCTGCGACTGCCGCGACCAGCTCGAGGCCGCGCTGCGCGCCATCGGCCAGCAGCCGGTGGGGATGGTGCTGTACATGCGCCAGGAGGGCCGCGGGATCGGCCTGGCCAACAAGATCCGGGCCTACGCGCTGCAGGACCGGGGGCTGGACACGGTGGAGGCCAACCTGGCGCTGGGGTTCCAGGACGACGAGCGGGACTACGCCGTGGCGGCGCACATGATCCACAGCCTCGGGGTGCGCTCGATCAAGCTGATGACGAACAACCCCAACAAGGTCGCCCAGCTGGAGCAGTTCGACGTGGCCGTCGCCGAGCGGCTGCCCCACCTGCTGCCGCCCAACGAGCACAACCGGTTCTACCTGGAGACCAAGGCCGCCCGATCCGGCCACTTCATCGACTTCGGCGGCAAGCCCCACCTGCACGAGCAGGGCGATCCGGTGATCGTCGAGGGGATGGACGAGCCGTGAGGGTGCGCCGGCAGGACCCTCCGACCGCGCCGGCAGGAGGCGCTGGGGCCGCGGTTCCTGGCAGAAGCGAGTAAAGAACACGTCAAGATTTGCGTTGGGAACCGCCGACGGCGCTTGATATGGTGTCGATGGGAGTGGATCGCTCGCGGTGGGTCGGTGTGCCTGCGCGCGAGGGTCCATGGGCTCGGAGGCACCGATGACGATGCGATGGATGGGTCTGCTGGGCACAGCCGGAGCGCTGCTGTCGCTGGCGGCGGGCTGCCCGGACGAGACGATCACCCAGTTCGACACGCCGCCCAGCGCGGCGATCCAGGCCCCCGAGGACCTGGCGGTGATCGAGAGCGCCCAGACCGCGATCCAGTTCACCGGGCTGGTCTCGGACCAGCAGGACACCGGCGACGAGCTGACCGTGGTGTGGACCTCGGACGTCGTGGGCGAGGACGCCCCGCTGTACGAGGGCCACGCGGACAACAACGGCGGCACCGAGATCATCACCACGCTGCCGGCCGGGACCCACGTGGTGACCCTGGAGGTCACCGACACCGGCGGCAACAGCGCCAACGACTACATCACGCTCGAGGTCGCCGGCGATCCGATCCCGCCGGTGACGGTCTACATCGACGCGCCCCAGCCGTCGGGCCAGTACTACTCCGGCGACCCGGTCCACTTCCAGGGCCGCGTGGAGGGACCGAACGGCGAGATGGAGCTCCCGGTGGAGTGGTTCAGCAACGTCGACGGCGCGCTGTTCGTCAACAGCTCCGACGCCGCCGGCGTGACCACCTTCGACGCCTACCTCACCGCCGGGCTGCACAACGTCTCGCTGCGCAGCGGGCTGAGCCTCGACCCGCCCCAGGCGGTGGGCAGCGCCACGGTGTCGATCCAGGTCACCGAGCACCCGCCGGGCCAGATGGACCAGGACAACGACGGCTACTGCCCCGACGGCATCGACGACGACGGCGACGGGCTGTGCATCGGCAAGGAGATCACCGGCCCCGGCAGCCAGGACTGCAACGACTTCGACGCCACCGTGTGCCCCGGGTGTCCCGAGGTCTGCGACGGCCAGGACAACGACTGCGACGGCAACATCGACGTCAACGAGCTCGACCAGGACGGGGACGGCCAGAGCCCCTGCGCCGGTGACTGCGACGACACCGACCCGACCAACTTCACCGGCAACACCGAGATCTGCGACGGCCACGACAACAACTGCGACGGGCTCGCCGACGACGACGATCCCTACTGCACCGGGATCCCCACCTGGTACGAGGACGCCGACGGCGACGCCCACGGCGACGTCAACGATCCCGGCGTGGTCGCCTGCCTGCAGCCCAGCGGGATGGTCCAGGACCACACCGACTGCGACGACGGCAACGCCTCGATCAACCCCAGCATCCTCGAGGACTGCAGCGACGGGCTGGACAACGACTGCAGCGGCGACACCGACTGCTGCGACACCGCCTGCGCCGCGCAGCCGGCCTGCGTCGAGGTCTGCGACGGGGTCGACAACGACTGCGACGGGCTGATCGACGAAGGCTTCGACCAGGACGGCGACGGGTGGATGACCTGCGACGGGGACTGCGACGACACCGACCCGACCGTCTACCCCGGCGCGCTCGACGTGTGCGACTTCGTCGACAACGACTGCGACGGCTACATCAACGAGGACATGGCCGGTCCCTACGAGATGTGGGAGACCAACGTCAACGACACCGGCTACCACCTCAGCTCGATCAACCCGCAGCTGACCCTCGGCGGCGGCCAGTGCAGCTTCACCGTCCAGATCATCATCCCGATCACGCTGAACCTGGTGAAGGGCCAGGCCTCGGTGCAGGGCATCTTCTCGTCGCCGGACGACCTGTACGACATCTTCTACTTCGACACCGACCTGACCTCCAACGTCGCGGAGTGGACCGCGTTCCTGATGGGCGGCGGGTTCCTGCCGTCGACCTGCACCCAGGGCACGATCAGCTTCAGCTCGCCGGGGCCGTTCCCGATCCAGGTCACGGCGTACGTCGGCAACACGCCGTACTCGGGCAGCGGCAACCAGGGCAACCTGACCTTCCAGCTGGCGCTGTGGGACCTGTTCGACATCGACTACCGCGTGATCGTCGAGCCGATGTTCGTCTGGCAGGACTGCAACTCGACCTACAACCTGAGCTTCACCATCCCGTAGCTCCACGGCACCTGTCAGAGCTTGTGAATCTATCCCCGGACCGAGCCTGAGTGCCGCAGCGCCACGCTGGCCAGGCGCAACGAGGGAGCAGGCCCCCAGGCCTGTGACCGAGGCGCGCCGCAGAGGGTCGCGAAGCGGCCTGTCCAGCGGGGATGATGCGGTGCTCAGGCGACGGGAGGGGATAGATTTACAAGCTCTCAGGGCTCGCGCTCCGTCTCCCACCGCCGGAGGAGCGCGAGCTCGTCCTCCCAGCCCGCCTTCCCCGCCCAGGACGCCCGCGCCAGCTCCGCCTGGCGCGTGGCCTCGGCCCGCTCGCCCAGCGCCCAGCGGATCTGCGCCAGGACGAAGCGCGACTCGCCGATCTCGGCCTCGTCGGCGCCCACCCGCTGGCGGTTGGCGATGGCCTGCTCGATCAGCGGGATCCCGTCGGCGGGCCGGCCGTCGCGCAGGTGGCACTCGGCGAGGCCGTTGAGCGGGTAGCCCAGCGCCGGGTACTCGGGGCCGAACACCCGGGTCTCGATCTCGATCGTGCGCTCGAAGTAGGGCTGCGCGGCCTCGTGATCCCCCATCTCCAGCAGGAGCTCGCCCAGGTTGTTGTAGGAGACCGCGGTCTGGGTGTGGTCCTCGCCCAGGGTGGCCTCGCGGTGCACCGCGGAGCGCTGCAGCAGCTCGAGGGCGCCCTCGTGGTCGCCGATGTTCTTGGCCACCAGCCCCAGGTTGTTGTAGTGGTTGCCCATGTCGGGGTGGCCGGGGCCCACCGTGGCCTCGGTGATCTCGGCGGAGCGCTCGAAGTGGGGCATCGCCTCCTCGAAGCGGCCCTGGCGGGCGTACCAGACTCCGATGTTGTTGTGGTAGTCGGCGAGCTTGGGGTGCAGCTCGCCCAGCCCCTGCTGGCCCAGCTCGAGGGCCTCCTCGTAGTGCTCGAGGGCCGCGTCGAGCTCCCCGCGGCTGCAGAGCATCACGCCCATGTGGTTGTGCAGCAGCGCCAGGTCGGCGGGGTCGTTGCCCGCGCGGGCGTTGGCGATCTGGGCGGCGCGGTACCAGGCGATGCCCACCTCCCAGTTGCGCCGGTCCGAGCCGGAGACGATCGCGAGGGCGTTGACCGCGCTGGCCATCAGCTCGTCGTAGCCGGCCTCGGCGGCGATCCGGGCGCACTCGGTGAGGGTCCGCTCGGCGGCGTCGAGCTCGCCGACGCGGCGCTGCAGGACGCCCAGGCGGTAGAGCGCGTCGGCCGTCGTCGGCGGGTGGCCCACCGCGCGGACCTCCCCGGCCAGCGGCTGGATCAGCTCGTAGGCATCGCGGTAGCGGCCGGTGTGGTCCAGGGCGCGGATCTGGTCCAGCTGCCCCTGGAGCTCCTCCACCCGGGCGCGGACCACCGGGTCCTCGGGCGGCGGCAGCGCGGCGGCGAGGGCGTCCAGGTCGGAGCACCGCGCCAGCGAGGGCAGGCTGTAGGCGGCCTGGGCCGCGCGGTCGACCACCGCCTCGTCGACGTCGGCGGTGAGCAAGTCGACCTGCGCCTGCAACATCGAGCGGCGGCGGTCGAGGCAGGTCATGCGGCGGTCGAGCATCGCCTCGGACTGCTCCCCATGCACGTGGGTCGCCTCGCACGCCTCGGTGAACGTCTCCGCCCACCGCGCGGCGTAGTCGTCGAGGATCGCGGTGACGCGATCGGCGCTGCCCTCGGCGTGGGGGCTGCCGCTGGCGAGGAAGGCCCCGGTGAGCTGGGCGCGGCGGTCGTCGTCCCAGGTGCCGGCGAGGCGCTCCTCGGCCTGGCCGCACAGCCGCGCGGGGCTGGTCAGGTGCTGGATCAGGGCGGCCCCGCCGGTCAGCAACGCGATGATGCCGACCACGGCGGCGACGGACCAGCCCATGCGCCGGGAGCGGGCCGCCTGCTGCAGCCGCTCCCCGGCGGCGACGAAGCGCCGCACGTCGGCCGGGACCTCCACCTCGAAGCCGGCCAGGTGGCTCGACGCCTCGGCCAGCGGCTCTCCGCGCCACACCTCCTCGTCGCGGCAGCCGCGGGCGACCCACAGGTCGGCGGCCTGCTCGATCTGGGCCAGGAACGCCAGCTCCTCGCGGCTCTCCTCGATCCAGCGCGCCAGCCGGCGCCAGGACTGCACCAGCGCCTCGTGGACCAGCTCGAGCTGGGCCTCGTCGGCGCCGCTGGAGCGTGCCCTGCGGGCCAGCACGAGCCGTTCGCGGACCAACAGGTCGAGGACCTCGGGGGCGCCGTCGCCGAGCCCCTCGAGCAGGCGCGAGCGGGGCGTGACGCGGCGCGTTCCCTGGGGCGTGACCAGCCGCAGCAGCAGGCTGCGCGCGGCGCGGACCTGGTCCGGCGCGAGCCCGTCGACCAGCCCGTCGGCGTGGCGCGCGAGGCACCCCGCCACGCCCCCCATGTCCTGGTAGACCGCCCGGGAGAGCCGGTGGGCCTCGCGATCGCGGCGGTCCCACAGCGTCCGGCCGGCGAACTGCAGCAGCGGCAGCGCGGCGGCCTCGCCGTGGACCTCGGCGGCCATCTCGCGGGGCAGAGCGTCGTCGTCGAAGGCATACCCCACCAGCGCCGCGGGGCGCCGCAGGGCCTCGACGAGCTGGTCCTCGTCGGGGGTCCCCAGCACGGTCACGCCGGCCAGCGCGGCGCGCGCCGCCGGCACCGGGGCGAGGCGCCCGAGGAAGTCCTCGCGGATGGTGAACACCACCCGCAGCGGTCCGTCGGGGTCGTCGGCCGCGCGGCACACCGCCTCGAGGAACGCCTCCTGCACCGCGGGATCGTCCACCAGCGTGAACAGCTCCTCGAGCTGGTCGACGAACAGCAACACGTGGGCCGGATCGCCGGGCTCGCTCTCCTCGTCGGCGAGGGCCAGCAGCCGCAGCGCCAGGTTGCCGGGGGACACCGCCAGCGCGTCGGTCAGCTCCCGCTCCGCGGCGTCCAGCGTCTCGTGGGGTACCTGGGTCACCGTGCCCGCCAGCGACCCCGGCGAGTGGCTGTGCGGCGCCATCGACCCGCCCGCGCTGGCGAACCGCACCTCGCCGGTGATCAGCCGCGCCGCCAGCGCCCGGAACGGGCGGGCGCCGGGGCGCAGCTGCAGCACGCGCCAGCGAGCCTGCTCGCGCAAGCGCGGGATCAGGCCGGCGGCGACGAACGAGCTCTTGCCCACCCCCGACGGCCCGACCACCGGCAGCACCGGTGCGCCGCGGAGCCGCTCCAGCGCCGACGCGATCTCCACGTCGCGCCCGAAGAACAGCTCCGCGTGGGCCTCGCCGAACGGCAACAGCCCGCGGTAGGGAGACGCGTCCGAGGGGGGCCGCCGCGACGCCTGGCCGAGCAGCTCCTCCAGCGCGGGGACGAGCTCCTCGGTGGTCGGCCGCGCCGCCGGGTCCTTGTCCAGACAGCGGGCCACCAGCTCGCGCAGATCGCGCGGCGCCGCCCCCTCGCGCAGCGGCGGCATCGGGGCGTCCTGCGTCACCTCGTGCGCCACCTGCAGCGCGGTCATCCCGGCGAAGGGGTGGCGGCCGGCGAGCATCTCGTGCAGCAGCAGCCCCAGCGCCCACACGTCCGTGGCGGGGGTCAGCTGCTCCTCGGTCCACTGCTCGGGGGCCATGTAGTACGGCGTGCCGCGGGCCTTGCGCCCGACGGTCTGGAAGCCGCGGTCGGGCCCGGCGGGGTCGTCGAGGTCGGCGTCGTCGAGGGCGAACACGTCCCCCGAGGCGCGCTGGGCGTCGACCCGCTTGGCCAGCCCGAAGTCCACGACGCGCAGCCGCCCGTCCGAGGGGATCATCACGTTGCCGGGCTTCAGATCGCGGTGCAGCAGCCCGTGGCGGTGGGCCTCCCGCAGCGCATCCGCGATCGCCAGCCCGTACCGCACCGCCGCGCGGGTCCCCAGGCGCTCGCGATCGAGGCGCGCGCGCAGGGTCTCGCCCTCGAGGTACTCCATCGCCAGGTACGGCCGCCCCGCGTGCTCGCCGACGTGGTGGACGGTGACGATGTGGGGGTGGCTGAAGCGGGCGGTCGACTGCGCCTCGAACAGGAAGCGCTGCTCGCCGTCGCGGGAGCCCAGCGCCGCGGGGGCCAGCACCTTGATCGCGACCCTGCGCCCCAGCCGCGTGTCCCGCGCGAGGTAGACCTCGCCCATCCCGCCGCGGCCCACCCGCCGCAGGATCTTGAAGTGGTCCACGGGCTCGCCGTTGGGCAGCTCGAGCAGGCGCGCGGTGTCGCTCGCGGGCTCGTCGGGGGAGGGCACGCCGGTGTCGGCGCGGCGCAGCTCCGTCTCCCCGGCGGCCGGCGCCTCGGTGTCGATGTCGGTCCGGATCTCGGGTGGGTCGCGATCGGTCACGTCCGGCTCCCCGGTGGCGGCCCGCGAGGCGCTCCCCGCCCCCGGCGGGGTCGCGCGCGGGCTACTGCAACGCGAGGCGGTGGGGCGAGCCCTTGGAGCCGCTGCTCGCGGTCGAGCCGTCCTCGGTCAGCTCGAGGTAGTACAACACCTGGGTGGCGCCCTCCTGCCAGGGGCCGGGCTGGATCGCGATGCTGATGCTCCCGTCGACGTTGGTCATCCGCGAGCTGGACAGCCACTGGGCGGAGTTGTCGGCCCGGAACCACACCAGCACCTTGTAGCGGCCGGCGGGCGAGACCGCCCCCTTGACCCAGATCTTCTCGCCGCGGACGGCCGTCGCCGCGGGGCTGTGGCTGATCGACAGGCCCCCGGTGTCGCCGCCTCCGCCGGTGGCGTCCCCGCCGCCTGCGGCGTTGCCCGCGCCCCACGGGTTGCCCGCGCTGTCGCCACCGCCGCTGCCGGCGGCCCAGGGGTTGCCACCGCCCCCGGCGCCCCCGGACCCGGCGCCGTCGACGTCGACCGCGCTGGCCCCTCCGCCGCTGGCCCACGGGTTGCCCGAGTCGCCCCCCGCGCCGTCCGCCGCGCCGTCCGCCGCACCGTCCGCTCCGGCGGTGGGCTGCTCGTCCCCCGCGTCGGCCTCGGTGGGCGTCTCGCGCTCCGGGGGCGTGGGCGTCTCGCGCTCCTCGGGCGTGGGCGTCTCGCGCTCGTCGTCCTCCTCCTCGGTCGTCGGCTCGTCCTGGCCGTCGCGGTCGCCCGCGTCGCCACCCGTCCCCGCCGCGCCGCCGCTCGCGTCCGCGCCAGCGTCCCCGCCGCCGCGGTCCGGTGGGGGGCCGCCCTCGGTGACCAGGCCCGCCCCGGCGTCCCCGCCGTCCGGCGCCCGGCCGCCGCCGAGGACCTTGACCAGCGCCGCGCCGGCCGCGATCAGCACCAGGCCGATCAGGAATACGCCGACGATCCCGAGCAGCAGGAGCTTGCGGCGCTTGCGGGTCTTCTCGGGGACGACCCAGTCCTCCTCCTCCCAGCCGGCCTCGCCGGTGCCCGCGTGCGCCACGGCCGCGGCGCCGTCCTCGGACTCCTCCTCGGACTCCTCGTCGTCGGGCTCCACGGACTCGGACGGGTACTCGACGACGGAGTCCTGGGTCTCGTCCTCCTCCTCGGACTCCTCCTCCTCGTCGTCCTCCGTGGCCGCATCGGGCTCTTCGGGGGGCGCCGCCGGCGCCGGGGCCTCGGTCCCGGGGGGGACCTCCGTCGACGCCGTCTGCAGATCCCCGGTGGGCAGGTCCCCGGCGTCGAGGTCTCCGGTGGTGAGGTCCATCGTGCCGGTGTCGACGTCCAGCTGGGAGAACGTGTCGACGGCGTCGGGCTCCTGCCCCTGCTCCGGCCCCACGTCGTCGAGCTCGCCGGTGCCGAGCAGATCGTCGTCGGTGGCGATCTCCAGCTCGTCCGCCCCGTCGTCCACCCGGGGGGACGCCTCGGGCGGCGTGGGGGTCGGGGCCGCCCCGCCGCCGGTGATCGCCCCGACGTGGGGGCCGGGCGGGACCGGCCTGGAGACCGGCGCGGGCCTCGGCTTGGCGTACCCGCCGAGCGGGACGCTGACCACGTCCTGGGCCTCGCGCGGCAGCGTCTGCGACGGGGACAGCAGCCCCCCCACCGAGAGGAACGGCTCGTACAGCTCCTGGGCCTCCTCGACCAGCCGCCCGAAGCGCTCCTTCCTGGCCTCGGGAGGCTTGATCGCCTTGAGCGCGCGCAGCAGCGCGTCGCCGTCGGCCAGCCGGCGCTGGGGCGCGGGGGACAGGCACTGCTCGATCACCGAGACCAGCTCGGGGAAGTGGAACCGGGCCTTGAGCAGGAACTCCCCGACGTCGGTGGCGAGCACCTTCTGCCGGGTCTCCTCGACGGTGCCGCCCTCGAAGATCGGCGCGAGGTTGATCGCCTCGAGCATCGTGATCCCGAAGGCGAACACGTCGGTGGCGGGCGTCGGCGACTCCCCGCGCAGCTGCTCGGGCGCCATGTGGGCCACGCCGTGGGTCGACAGCGGCGTGTGGGTCGCCTCGAACAGGGTGGGGGTCAGGCGCGCCAGCCCGAGGTTGTTGAGCATCGCCCGCGCGTCGGGGGAGAGCAGCACGCTGCCCGGCTTGAGCCCGCCGTGGACCCGCGGCGGGTGGCCGCCGAAGCCGGGGTCGTGGATCTCCTTGAGCGCCCGGGCGACGTCCACCGCGATCGGGAGGATCATCTCCTCGTCGAGCGGCTCCGACAGCGTCGGGGCGACCTTGATCACCTGCGCCAGCGAGGGGCCCTCGACCAGCTCCATCGCGACGAACAGGCGGTCCTCGACGCGCCCGCACTCGCGGTACGGCACGAACAGCGGGTGGACGAAGCTCGACGCCTGGCGGATCTCCTCGAAGAACTGCTCCCAGATCTCGTCGTCGGGCCGCGGGAGGTGCGGGCGGAAGACCTTGAGCGCGACCACCGTCCCGGGGGCGTCGCTGCCGGTGTACACCGCCCGGTAGATCGTGGAGTAGTCCCCCTGATCGACGGTGTTCTTGAGGTGGTAGTTGCCGAAGACTCTCACTGCAGCGCAGAGAATAGCAGCCCCGGAGTCCAGTGCCCAGTTGCGGAGCGACCCATTCGCCCCCGGCCTCCGGGCTCCGCGCGCCGCTCCCCGCCACGCCGCGGCCCTTTCGCCGCGAGCGCGCGCCTGATAAGACTCCATCTCGGGATTCGAGGGACACGGCGAGGGAGTCGAGTATGCGCTGGGACGAGTGGTGCAAGACGGTGGGTGGCGCGGCGGTCGGGACGCTGGCCGCGGCGATGATGCTGCTGCAGGGCTGCGAGGGCTGCCAGACCGCGGCCGACGACGACGGCGACGACGACGACGGGCAGCACTGCCTCGACGAGGGCGCCACGTCGTGCATCGACGGGTCGTTCTACGAGTGCGTCGACGGCTCGTGGGACCTGGTCGAGGAGTGCGTCAACTACTGCGATCCCGACGACGGCTGCCTGTACTGCAACCCGGGCCAGGCGTACTGCGAGGGCGACCGGGCGATGCAGTGCGCCGACGACGGGCTCGGCGCCGAGCTGATCATGGACTGCGCCGAGTGGGACGTGGAGTGCGTCGACGGCGAGTGCGTGTTCGACGACCCGTGCCTCGAGGCCCAGGCGTGGGAGAGCAACGTCGGCTGCCAGTACTGGGCGGCGGACCTGGACAACTCGGAGAACTTCCTCGACGACGCTGCCGCGGGCAAGTTCGCCGTGGCGGTGGCCAACATCGGCCAGAACGGGTCGGCCCACGTCACCGTGACGGTCAACGACGCGCCACAGGGCGAGCCGCTGGACCTCCGCGAGATCGACAGCGCCGAGGTCGGCGAGGGCTACATGGAGATCTTCGAGCTGCCGCGGCGGGACGTGGACGGCCACAGCATGATGGACAACGTCGACGACGGGCCCCAGAGCTGGCTGTCGTCGCGGGCGTTCCGGATCGACAGCGACGTGCCGATCGTCGCGTACCAGTTCAACACGCTGGACCAGCAGTTCAGCAACGACGCCTCGCTGCTGCTGCCGACCTACGGCCTGGGCGGCGACCACCTGGTCGTGACCTACTCCCCGGCCAACCCGGTGGACGGGGCGATGTCCCCGCGGAACCGGACCTACGTGACGATCATGGGCGTGTGGGAGGACACCCACGTCGAGGTGACCCCCTCGTACGACATCTTCTACGGCCAGGGGGACTGCGACGACGGATACAAGTGGACCTACCCGACTGCCGCCGAGTCCTGCGACGGGATCGACAACAACTGCGACGGCGAGCTCGGCGAGGAGGAGGTCGACGGCGACGGCGACGGCCACATGATGTGCGCGTTCGACTGCGACGACACCGATCCCACGGTCTACCCCGGCGCACCGGAGCTGTGCGACGGGATCGACAACAACTGCGACAAGACCGTCGGCGACGACAACGACTGGGACGGCGACGGCTACACCCCGTGCCAGCTGGACTGCAACGACTGGTACAGCAGCATCTACCCGGGCGCACCCGAGGCCTGCAACGGCAAGGACGACGACTGCGACGGCGTGGTCCCCGCCGACGAGCTCGACGCCGACGGCGACGGGATGACCCCCTGCGAGGGGGACTGCGACGACACCGACCCCGAGATCTACCTGGGCGCCCCCAACCAGTGCGGGGGCGTCGACTACGACTGCGACGGGGTCGTCGACGAGAGCAACGAGGACCTCGACGGCGACGGCTACAGCCCCTGCGACGGCGACTGCGACGACACCGACGACACGGTCTACCCGGGCGCCACCGAGCTGTGCAACGGCCTCGACGACGACTGTGACGGCGCCCCCGACGCCGACGAGGTCGACGCCGACGGGGACGGCAGCCTGGCCTGCGAGGACTGCGACGACGGCGACGACACGGTCTACCCCGGCGGCCCCGAGCTGTGCGACGGGCTGGACAACGACTGCGACGGCGAGATCCACGAGACCGGGGACGGGGACGGCGACGGCTGGCCGCCGTGCACCGGCGTGCCGGCGATCCACGGCGAGGTGGCGATCGACGCCGGGACGACCCAGCAGTTCACGATCGGGCCGTTCGACGTGCTCAACCTCGAGACCACCTTCGCCACGCTGTGGCCACCCCAGAACCTGGAGGCCCCGGACCTGACCGGGACGTGGATCAGCGCCGACGAGCCGATCGCGGTGTTCACCGGGACCGACATGTCGATGATCGTGGCCCCCAACAACGACCCCGAGTACGACCCGTGCTGCGCCGAGCACATCGAGCAGCAGGTGATCCCCAGCAAGTCGATGGCCGAGGACTACGTCGTCACCCGCTCGGCGATCCGCAACGAGGAGAATCCGGAGATGGACGGCTACCGGATCATCGCGTACGCGGACGGCACCTCGGTCAGCACCACGCTGCCGACGCCCAACGACCAGTTCCTGCTCGACGCCGGCGAGTACGCGGAGTTCTTCACCAACCACGGCTTCGTCGTCGACGCCGACGGGCCGCTCCACGTCGCCCAGTTCCTGACCGTCGGGACCGACGCCGGTGGGGTGGGGGACTCGGCGCTGATGTACGTCCCGGCCCTGGCCCAGCGGCGCAACGTGTACCTGTTCGTCACCGGCGAGGGGTTCAGCGAGAACCACGCCACGATCTCGGCGCCCTCGGGCGTCGGCGTGACCCTCGACGGGGTCGAGGTCGGCCCCCCGCAGTGCTCGGGGCCGTGGGCCGACGGCGAGCTCGACGGCGTGGTCTACGAGTCCTACTCGTGCCCGATCGCCGACGGCGTCCACGTCGCCCACTCCGGCGAGAGCGTCGACGCCCCCGGCGAGGTCTTCGGCGTGTACGTCTACGGCTACTACTACGCCGGCTCCTACGCCTACCCGGCGGGCTCCGACCTGCGCGTGACCAACGAGCTCAGCCCGAACTAGTCCCCTGTATCAGGAGTCCGTCACGGAGGGGACCGGCACGTCCCCGCTTGGGTTTTTCGGAGATCGCTCGTATCCTCCGGAGCATGCCACCCAGCACCAGCGGTCCCCAGGAGCTGCGCCTGGTCCTCCGCGATCTCGCCCAGGCGACGCGGGCCTACGACAACGGCCTGCGGATGGGGATGGTCACCTTCCAGCCCGACCGGCCCCCGGACGAGGGGACGACCTGCCGCGTGCTCATCGAGCTGCCGTTCGCCGGCCAGCGCCACACGCTGCGCGGCAAGGTGGTCCACGCCTCGCCGGTGGCCACGGTGGTCCAGCTGCGCAAGGTCCCCGAGGCGCTGCACAGCCTCGCCGGCGGGGGGGAGGCGGAGCCCTCCGGCGAGGCCAAGCTCCCGGCGCTGGTGGAGGAGCCGCCCCGCCCGGGCGAGCCGGGGCGGTTCGTCGAGGAGGGCGTGCTCGTCTCCGAGACCCCCGGGGCGGTGCTGCTGCGTCAGCTGCACCTGGAGCGCTGCGGTGTGCTGGTGATCGACAGCAAGCCCCACCGCTACTCGGTGACGCTGATCGACGGGGCGCCGGCCCACGTGCTGCGCGAGCCCGAGCTGCCCTCGGCGACGACCGAGGCGGTGCTCGCGCGGCGCAAGCTGCTGGCCCCGGCGATGGTGGACCGGGTCCGCTGGCTGACCCGCGTCACCGAGCAGCCGATGCTGTCGGTGGTGATGTCGCTGGGCCTGATCACGCTGGAGCAGTTCGCGGAGCTGCGCGACGAGCAGCTGCGGGCGCTGCTCAAGCGGGTCCTCGCGGTGGAGGGCGGCTCGTACCGGATGTACGAGGCCGACGAGATCCGGATGGTGTTCCCCGCGCCGACGCTGGACACCGTGCCGGCGGTGTGGCGGCTGGCGCTCAAGAACGTGCGGCGGATGACCCCCGCGGCGTCGGCGACGCGGATCCACGCGCTGCACGACGAGATCCCGATCTGGACGGAGGTGGGCAAGGCCCAGAAGGACCGCTTGCCCCTGGCGGGCGAGGAGCAGGTCGTGGTGCTCCAGGAGCTGGACGGCGTCCGGCCGCTCGGGGAGATCCTCGAGGACAGCACCCAGGACGCGAGGATGGGTGGGGAGCTGATGCTGACGCTGCACAGCCTGGGCCTGATCGACTTCCGCCCCCCCGACGCCAGCGGCGCGCCCAGCATCGACGAGGACGCCTGGCGCGACCAGATCGACCGCCTCGCCCAGGATCACTTCACGTTCCTGGGGCTGCACTGGACCGCCCTGCCGCGGGAGCTCGTCCGCGCCTGCGACGAGCTGGAGCTGGACCTGCCGATCGGCGACCCCGAGGCGGACCCGATCCGCAAGCGCATCGGCGAGATCCGCGACATGGCCTCGGACAAGGGCTGGCGCCGGGCCTATCGCAAGGAGATCGTGGGAGAGTCGGAGCGCGTCGCCGCCGCCGAGACGTTCCTCGAGCAGGGGGAGATGGCCCTGTTCCGCAAGGACCTCGCCGTCGCCGAGGAGCACTTCGAGCGGGCGCGCGAGGTGGAGCCGGGCGGGGCCGGCAGCCTGGAGCGCCGCGAGCGGGTCAAGGAGGCCCTGCGCCAGTTCCACGAGGGCGGGGATCCGTGACGCGGCCTCGTCACGGGGGAGGCGCTCCGCGAGGAGCCTGACGCGGACTCCAGTGCTCCGAGTCGAACTGGAGGCGGACATGGCCCACACAGCAGGGATCAGCAGCCGGGAGCTGACCATCCTCGGCATCATCTCCACCGCGCCGACCTACGGCCACCAGATCATGCAGATCATCCGCCTCTCCGAGGCCGATCGATGGGTCGAGCTGAGCGAGAAGCACGTCTACTACGTGTTGCGCAAGCTGTCCCGCGAGGGGTGGGTCGCGGAGCGTACCCGGCGCACCGGCAACACACCGCCGCGCAAGGTCTACTCGATCACCGACGCGGGTCGCGCCGCGCTGCGCCGGATGCTGACGGCGGACTCGCTGGCCGAGGCCCACGGCTACGACCCGTTCGACGCCGCGCTGGCGATGCTGGCGGCGACGTCGCTGCTCGACGGCGAGGAGAGCCTCGAGGTGCTGCGCAGGCGGCTCGCCGCGCTGCGACGCCGGGCACGGGAGGGGGGCCTGGACACCGACCTGGAGGAGGTCCACGAGCGGTTCGGCGGCGGGGTCTACACCATGGCGGTCAAGGCCCAGCGCCTGCTGTACGCCGAGATCGAGTGGCTGGAGGAGGTCATCGCGTGGGTCGAGTCCGAGGGCTGGGACGTGATGCGCGTGCCGGCCCGCTTCCTGCCCGGCGCGGCCGTCGACGGCGACCTGCCGCTGCCCGACGGGCGGGAGCGCGGATGACCGCACCCCGGTGGCGACGGGCGCCCCCCGCCGCGCGGCGTGGCGACCCGCGGCGGGTCCGCGGGCCCCGGTCTACCGCGAGGCGTACTTCTTCAGCCGGTAGCGCTCGGCCAGCGCGATGCGTTCGTCGTCGGGCAGCGACGTGATGTAGGCCTTCCAGCCGGGGCAGAACCCGGCGTGGAAGCGCCACAGCCAGCCCAGGAACGACCGCGGGTCGTCGTCGTACTTCTTGCGGAAGTCACAGTTCGCGCAGCTCTTCTCTTCAGCCATGATGCCCGATCCTCCGTGTCCTCCGGGCCGGCGTCAACCGGCCCTGCAGTGCCGGGAGAGGGTGCCCCGGCAGCCGGCCGGGTGGGGGGGGGAGTGGGGGGCCGGCCACCGGGGCGAAGGGGGCACTAGATCGCCTTGGCGAACTGCTGCTGCGCCTGGGCGGCGCGCTGCTTCTTGAACTCCGCGAGCTGGGCGCGCGCGGTGGCGGTGCTGGCCTTCTCGCGGATCTTGCGCAGCCGGCCGTCGAGGCTCGCCTCGCCGAGCTCGGCGCCCATGTCGGCCTCGGCCTGCAGCTTGCCGATGTGCTCGCGGACGTTGTCCAGCGCCACGATGTCGGCGTCCATCGACAGCCCCGACAGCGTCTCCTGGATCTTGATCCGCGCCTCGGCGTGCTCCTTGGCCGCGAGCATCCGCTCCTTCTCCTTCTTGAGCTTCTCGATCTCGCCCTGGAAGGTGACCAGCGAGCGCTTGGCCTCCTCGGCCTCGCCCTTGGTCTTCTCCAGCTCCATCGCGATCGACTCGAGCTGGGTCGTCAGCTCGTTCTTGCGCTCGATCAGGTGCAGCGCGACCTCGTCCTCGCCCTCGTCCACCGCGATGGGGATCTGGGCGTTGATCTCCTTGAGCTCGGCCGTCTTCTGCTCGTGCTCCTTGGTCAGCTTGTTGCGCAGGTAGATGATGTTCGAGACCGCCTTCTTGAGCTGGCCGTGCTTGCGGATCCGCGCGTTGATCGCCGACTCGTAGACGATCCGCGGGTTCTTGTTCTCCTGGCCGCCGATCCACAGGCTCCAGAAGCCCTTCCAGAGGTTCGCCAGTCGGTCGAAGAAGCCACCGCCGTCAGATGCCATGGTGCAGGTCCTTTCGGTGCGTCGTGCACTCCTCCCTACGCAGGGGTCCGGCGGAGCATTTCCTCGAACCTGCGGTGGAGCGTCCGGCCCCGGTTCGATTCTCGGACTGATCGGCCGGAAATCGGACGGTGGTGGCGGGCCCTCCGGGTCTCGTCGGCGCCGTGGTCGGGCCTCCACGGTGGTGGCACGGTCCGTGCAGCGAGGGGACCCCATGAGCTACTTCCATCAGGTCGCCCGGCTTCGTCCACGCACCCTCGACCTGCTGGAGCCCGCGCTCGCCCCCCGGGTCTGGAGCAGCCTCCGCCGGACCTTCCCGCTGGCGTTGGTGGTCCTGCTGATGCCGACTCACGTCCACCTGATCCTCGCGGCCCTGGCCGCCGACGATCTCCGACACCAGGCCGCCAGGGCGCTCGCCCGGGCGGTCCGGGGGCTGGGAAGACACACATGGGAGCCGCTGCCCCCGCCCGAGCTGCTGCGGGACCGGAGCCAGCTGCGCAGGAGCCTGCGGTACGTGCCGCTGAACCCCTGCCGCTGGGGCCTGGTGGACGACCCCCTCGCCTGGCAGTGGAGCTCGTACCGCGACCTGTTCGGCGCGTCCGTCGATCCGTGGATCGAGCCCGCCCGCCTTGCGATGGTGCTGGGCGAGGACGACGCCGGCTTCCTCGGAAGCTGGCACCAGTACGTCTCCTCGGATCGCTCGGTCGCGGAGGACGGGACACCGCCTCCACGGAGCCCGCTGTCGATCGAGGGGAATGGCCCGATCTACGGCATCCAGGACTTCCTGGCCGCCACCGCCGCGGCGACACGGACCCCCGTGGGAGAGGTCCTCGCATCCCCGTCATCGCGGAGGCTCCTCGTCGCGCTCGCCGATCGCGCCGGGTGGTCCGATCCGACCGCACTCTCCCAGGTCACCTCCCTCCCGGAGCGAACGGTCCGACGCTACAGGTCGGCCGCACCCCCGGCAGGCCTCGACGCAGCCCTGGCCTGTCTCGCGGAGCCCCGGCTCCGCATCGCGCCCCCCCTCGGGAGACCCTCCCGCGGAAACCCCTTCACCAACGCCAGACGCAACCGGGTGCGGCCTCTCTGGGATTGACCGAGCCGCACCTCCCGCCCGCTCCGCTCCGGACCTCCTTCCGCGATCGCCCGAGCTCGGCCCGACGGACCGCGTTCGGCGACCGTCCGGCGTCAGGTGACCGGAATCCGGCCAGAACGGGCCCGACGGGCGGCCATACGCGGGGAAATGGCCGGAATCCGGCCAGAACAGGCCTGATGGGC
>CAZOYV010000118.1:0-24085 GCA_964584075.1 uncultured Rickettsiales bacterium
GACTCAGCAGCGTGATTGGAGGTCCGAAATGCCCCCTCTCGGAGGATGCGCCCGCAGCTCTACGACAAGGCGTGCGCCACGTGCCACGGCTTCGACGGCACCGGCGGCGCGCCGGCGGCGCTGGCCTTCGAGGAGGAGATGCCGGACTTCACCGACTGCAGCTTCGCCTCGCGCGAGCCGGACCCCGACTGGTACGCGGTGGCCCACGCGGGGGGGCCGGTGCGCGGGTTCTCCGAGATGATGCCGGCCTTCGGGGATGCGGTCAGCGGCGCCGAGCTGGACGAGATCCTCGTGCACATCCGCACCTTCTGCGACAACGAGAAGTGGCCTGCCGGCGAGCACAACCTGCCCAAGGGGCTGTTCACCGAGAAGGCGTTCCCCGAGGACGAGGCCTACGTTCGCTTCGGGGTCGGGGTGCGCGATCCGGTGGCGGTGGACAGCAAGATCGTCGTCGAGAAGCGCTTCGGGCCGATGGGCCAGCTCGAGTTCGTGCTGCCGTGGGGCGTCCACCAGGGAGAGCTGGACGAGGACGGCAACCGCCACGCCACCCGCTTCGGCATCGGCGACATCGCCGTGGGCGTCAAGCACACGCTGGCGCACAACAAGAAGTCCGGCACGATCGTGGCCCTGGCGGCCGAGGTCAAGCTCCCCACCGGCAACGAGGCGTGGGGGTTCGGCAAGGGCACCGCGGTGGCCGAGCCGTTCGTCGCCTTCGGCCAGGAGTTCCCCTACGTCGGCTTCCTGCAGCTGCAGGCGGGCGGGGAGATCCCGTTCCTGCCGCGCAAGGCCGACCCCGAGGTGTTCTGGCGCATCCACTACGGCCGCAGCATCGAGCAGAAGCACTTCGGGCGGGTGTGGACGCCGATGGTCGAGGTGCTCGGCAAGCTCGAGTTCGCCGACGGCGAGGTCGAGCAGGCGTGGGACATCGTCCCGCAGCTGCAGGTGACGCTCAACCAGCGCCAGCACGTGATGCTCAACGTGGGCTGCCAGCTGCCGCTCAACGAGTTCGAGGACCGCCAGATCGCGGTGATGATGTACCTGCTGTGGGACTGGTTCGACGGCGGGTTCTTCGAGGGATGGTAGCGATGAGCAAGGAGATCACGATGCGAACGATCCGGACGCTGATCGTGGCGCTCCCCGCCCTCGCGCTGCTGGCCGTGCCGGGGGTGGCGTGGAACGCGCCGCCGCCGACCCGCGGCGGGGTCCCGATGCTGTTCCAGGGCTCGGACCGCTGCCAGGCTTGTCACAACGGGCTGACCGATGCCGGCGGGGCCGACATCTCGATCGGCGTCGACTGGCGCAGCTCGATGATGGCCAACTCGGGCCGCGACCCGTACTGGCAGGGCGCGGTGCGCCGCGAGGTGACCGACCACCCCACCGCCCGCGCGGCGATCGAGGACGAGTGCACCAAGTGCCACATGCCGATGGCGCGCTTCACCAGCCGCGAGATGGGCGCCGAGGGGGTGCTGTTCGATCACCTCGCCGGCGTGGCCGACCCGCAGCTGACGGCGCTGGCCAGCGACGGCGTGTCGTGCACGCTGTGCCACCAGATCCTGCCCGACAACCTCGGCGAGGAGTCCAGCCTGGTCGGCGGCTTCGAGATCGTCACCGATACCCAGTGGGACCGGCGCCTGGTGTACGGCCCGTTCGAGGTGGACGCGGGCCGCGAGCGGATCATGCACTCCGCCTCGCTGATGGCCCCCATCGAGGGCGACCACATCCAGAACCCCGACCTGTGCGCCACCTGCCACACGCTGATCACCCACTCCCTCGGGCCCGGCGGCGAGGTGATCGGTGAGCTGCCCGAGCAGGTGCCGTACCAGGAGTGGGAGCACAGCGCGTACCACGACGTCACCACCTGCCAGGAGTGCCACATGCCGGGGCTCGCTGAGCCCACCGCGGTCTCCAGCGTGTGGCCCGAGCAGCGCGACGAGGTCTCGCCCCACGTGTTCCGCGGCGGCAACTTCTTCATGCCGCGGATGCTCAACGCGAACCGCGCCGCCCAGGGGGTGATCGCCCAGCCCGAGGAGCTGAGCGCCACGGCGGCGCGGACCGCCGACCACGTGCGCGACGAGACCGCCGAGCTGGCGATCGTGGCGACGGCGCAGCCGGACGGCGCGCTGACGGCCGACGTGTCGGTCCGCAACCTGGCGGGGCACAAGTTCCCCACCGCCTACCCGTCGCGGCGGGCGTGGCTCCATGTCTGGATCGAGGACGCCGCCGGCGAGGTGGTGTTCGAGTCCGGCGCGCTGCGGGCCGACGGCTCGATCGAGGGCAACGACAACGACGAGGACGCGGCCAAGTACGAATCGCACTACACGACGATCACCCGCGACGACCAGGTCCAGATCTACGAGCCGATCCTGGCCGGTCCGGACGGCGCGGTGACCACCGGGCTGCTGACCGCCACGGAGTACGCCAAGGACAACCGGCTGCTCCCGGCCGGGTTCGACAAGGCGACCGCCCACGAGTGGGTCGAGGTCCACGGCGCGGCCCTCGATGACGAGGACTTCACGGCGCACGGCGACACCGTGCGCTACGCGATCTCGGTGCCCGCCGGCGGCGGCCCCTACGAGGTGTTCGTGGAGCTGTGGTACCAGCCGATCGGCTACCGCTGGGCCCACAACCTCGGCGCCGTCGAGGCCCCCGAGACGAAGCGGTTCGTGGCGTACTACGAGGCGCTGTCCGATGTCTCGGCGATGCTCGTCACCGGTGCCACGGCCACCGTCGCGATCCCGCCGCCGCCGGAGCCCCCCGAGGACGGGGAGGACGGCCAGGGCGCCGAGTAGGGTCCCGCCCCACTCCGCAGAATGGCCTGGTTCCGGTACGATCTCCCCATCACCACCAGGGGAGAACGATGCGGATCCACATCCTGACGAGCTTGTTCCTGGGCCTGATCCTGATCGCCGGCTGCCCCGAGCAGGCCGACGACGACTCCGCCGGCGACGACGACACCGGCGACGACGACACCGGCGGGGACGACGACACCGGCGACGACGGGGTCCACTCCCCCTACGACGGGCTGACCGGCTGGACCGACTGCATCCTCGACGACGGCGACGACGAGTACGGCGCCAGCGGGACGCCGTGCACCCCCGGCGAGGACTGCCTGATGGTCGGGCTGCTGCGGGTCTACGAGGTCCCCGAGCTGACCGACTGCGCCGGGGTGACGGCGAGCGACGCGCTCGACGTGTTCGAGTGGGAGTGCCGCGACGACGGCGGCAGCGTCCGGGTCGTGACCACCGATCTCCACTCCGCGCTGCACTACCTGATCGACGAGGAGGCGGTGGCGTGGCGCCCCAACCAGGTGATCGTCGAGCAGGACGGCAGCGAGGTCGCGCGCAGCGCCGAGGTGGCGTGGTACTCCAACGAGATCGAGGTGTTGCCGGCCAACGACGGCGGCGGCGTGGCCGTGCTCGACAGCGAGGACGTGGTCTACATCGTCACCGGCGACGCCGAGACGGACGGCTACCAGATCGACGCCGACGGGATCGCGATCACCACCGAGGACCACGACCTGGTGCTGGACGGCGCCGCGCCGCCGAACTGCAACGAGCTGACCGGCGAGGACGACGGCGCCGACCTGCGCTGCCTGGTGGCGTCGGGGGGCCAGCAGTGCCTGTGGATCGAGGGCAACTACGGCAGCGGCACGGGGGATGTCGGCGTGCTGCTGGCCGACACCCACGCCTCGATCCTGTACGACCTGTCGGTGTGGGAAGGCACCACCGGCGCGGCGCTGACCTACGGCTCGTCGCACAACGCGGTGGTGGACTTCTGGATCGGGTACACCGCGCAGCACGGGCTGGTGCTGAACGAGGCGAGCGACAACCGGGTAGCCCACGCGCTGATCGAGGAGGTCGGCGAGGACGCGGTGCGGCTGGAGACCTCCAGCGGCAACGCGTTCTACTCGATCTCGTCGGAGCGCACCGGCGACGACGGCTGGGACCTGACCGACAGCCACGACAACTCGTTCGACACGGTGTGGGCGTTCGGCAACGACCAGGGCTTCCGGCTCGACGGATCGACCCAGAACCGGTTCCGCGACGTGGAGACCGGGTGGTGCTCCGATGCCAGCTACTACCTGGAGCAGGGCAGCGACGGCAACCTGTTCGTCGACATGCGCGGCCGGGAGAACTTCTCCCTCGGGCTGCTGATGGAGGACAGTGACGACAACACGTTCCACGGCGTGCGGCTGATGGCCACGGGGGACTGGGGCGACGACGCGTGGCTGATGTACGACTCGGACCGCACCACCGTCGTCGACGCCCAGATCTCCAGCACCGGCGGTGCCGGGTTCTACATGTACGACTGCGTCGACACCACCGTCGTGGAGCTGCTCGCGGCGTGGACCGAGGACGACGGGTTCCACGCCTCGGACGGTACCGAGGGGCTGACCCTCCACCAGGTCACCGCGGTGGGGAACAGCGAGGACGGCGTCGAGCTGCACAACTACAAGGGCACCCTCGGCGGGATGGTCAGCGGCGTGGTCTCGGCCGGCAACTACGAGAACGGCTGGAACATCGATCACACCAGCACGCTGCGGCTGTACGACGTGGCGGCGTGCCACAACTTCTACGACGGGATCGACATGGAGGCGATGGACGACACCTCGTTCCACGGCCACCTGTGGGTCGGCAACAACGCCGACTGGGACTGCTCCACCGAGTACAACCTCGACCCCGGGCTGGAGCACATCACCTGCGCCAACACCGGTGGCTCGGACGCCACGCTGCACACCGACGTGGACCTGTCGGGCAGCTTCGGCGGGGCGGTGACCAGCGACGATCCGGTCAACGCCAGCGACGTCGAAGGCGCCGCGCCGTGGGACGACATCGACGACTGGCTGGACTTCGAGACGATCTACCGCGGCTGGGGCCCCGACGGGGACTTCCCCGATCCCGACTGGAACACCGGCGCCTGCTGGAGCGGGCACGACTGCCGGATCTGGGACTGGCGGCTGCCCACCAGCGACCCGGTGCTGTTCGACGTCCACGGCGCCTTCGTCGACGGCCAGGACTGCCCCGCGTCGGTGCACGGCGACGTGGCGGTCACCGACTTCCAGACCAGCCCCAACACCTACCTGCTGCACGCCGTGGAGCTGATCCACGACGAGATCGGCGATCAGGACGGGCTGTGCGAGTCGAACGAGGCGTGCCTCTACGTGGCCAGCCCCGGCGCCTACGTCGGCGACGGCGAGCACGCCGTGTTCGAGTGCACCTTCACCGACGGGACGGTCTCCGGCGTGACGATGTACCGGATGGAGCAGTGGGGGATCTGATCAGGCCCGTCAGGCCCGCGGCAGCTTGATCCGCACCACGGTGCCCTCGCCGAGCACGCTGTCGGCGGACACCGAGCCGCCGTGCTGCGCCGCGATGGTCTGCACGATCGACAGCCCCAGCCCGGCCCCCCCGCGGGCGCGGCTGCGGGCCCTGTCCACGCGGTAGAACCGCTCGAACACGCGGTCGAGCTGATCGGCCGGGATCCCCTCGCCGCGGTCCTCGACCTCGATCACCGCGTCGTCCCCCTCGACGAGCAACCGGACCGTGACCTCGCCCGGCCCCTCGCCGTGGCGCACGGCGTTGGACAGCAGGTTGCGGATCGCGGTCTGCAGCTGGCGGGAGTCGCCGGCCACCTCGACGGGGTCGCCGGCCTGCAGCACCAGCTCCAGCTTCCGCTCGGCGGCGGCCGCGGCCTCCTCGTCCAGCGCGGCCCGGGCGGGCGCGCGCAGGTCCACCCGCTCGCGCACGGGCTCGGTGCCGCCGGCGTCGGCGCGGGCCAGCAGCAGCAGCCCCTCCAGCGTGTCGCCGATCCGCTCGCTGCCCTCGACGATGGCCACCAGTGCATGCTGGTACTCCTCTGCGGTGCGGGTCCTGCGCAGCGCCACCTCGGCCTGGGTGCGGATGATCGACACCGGGGTGCGCAGCTCGTGGGAGGCGTCGGCGGTGAACCGCGCCTGGCGCTCGTAGGCGTCCAGCAGGCGGGCGAAGGTGGCGTTGAGGGTCGAGGCGAGGCGGTCGATCTCGTCGCCGCTGCCGGTGACGGGCACCGTGGCCCCCGGCTCGCCGGCCTGGACCTGCTCGGCTCGGTCGGCGATGGCCTCCAGGGGCTTGGCGATGCGGTTCGCCAGCATCCAGCCCGCCAGCAACGAGAGGAACAGGACCGCCGCGCCCACGTACGCCATCACCACGGTCAGGGACGACAGCGTGTCGTCCACGCCGGCCCGGGACTCGGCGACGGTGATCGCCGCGACGGCGATCCCCCCGTCCGGGAGCGGCCCGTCCTGGCGCACGGCGAAGACGGCCGAGTAGACCCGGACGGCCTCCCCCTCGACCGTCACCGTGCCCCTGCTGGTCGACATCGCGTGGGGGCGCTCCTCGGGCACATCCATCTGTCCCGTGGATGGGGGGATCGACACGCGGCGCAGTGACTCGCCCATGCCCTCGGAGCGGAACAGCACCTCGTCGTCGGGGGGAACCACCACCTCGTAGCCCAGCAGGTCCCCGAGCAGCTCCTCCGACGGCGCCATCTCCCCGACGAACTCCGCCTCGTACTCGCCGTGATCGCACTCCACCAGCGCCGCCAGCGCCGCCGCGCGGGCCGCCAGCGAGGCGTCCAGGGCTCGCTCGCGCTCCTCCCTCAGCGCCCGGTTGGTGCCCGCCGCGAAGACCAGCAGCAGGGCCGCGGTGAGGAGCATGAACCACGCCACGATGCGGGTGCGCAGGGCCATCGCTCAGTCGCCCTCGCCGCGCACCACGTAGCCCACCCCGCGGACGGTGTGGATCAGCGCCGGCGTGCGCCCGCGGTCCAGCTTGCGGCGCAGCCCCGCGACGTAGACCTCCAGCGCATTGGAGTCGGGCTCGGCGTCCCGCTCCCACAGCGCGTCGGTGAGCTGCCCGCGGGTCAGCACCCGGCCCTGGCGCCGGACCAGCACCTCCAGCAGCTGGAACTCCTTGGCCGTCAGCGCGACCTCCTCGCCGTCGCGCCACACGCGGTGCTGCGCGACGTCCAGCTGCAGCGGCCCGACCGCGAAGCGCGCGCTGCCCCCGGCGGCCCCGCGGCGCAGGAGCGTGCGCACGCGCGCCATGAGCTCGTCGAAGGCGAACGGCTTGGTCAGGTAGTCGTCGGCGCCCGCGTCGAGCCCGGCGACCACGTCCGCGGTGGTGTCGCGGGCGGTGAGCATCAGGATCGGCACGGTCAGCCCCGCCGCCCGCAGCCGCCGGCAGATCTCCATCCCGGGGATCCCGGGCAGCATCAGGTCCAGCAGCACCAGCTCGTACTCGCCGCCCTCGGCGGCCCACAGCCCCTCCTCGCCGTGAAGCGCCACGTCCACGGCGTGCCGCTCGTCCTGCAGGCCGCGCTGCAGGGCCTCGGCGAGGCGGGGCTCGTCCTCGACGATCAGGATCCGCGCCATGTGTGCACCCCCGCCACGATATCAGAGGTGTCTGAAGGGCAGCTGAACTGGACCGCGCGCGAGGGTCGTCCCCGGGCCGTGGCAAGTAATCCGTGGCGCGGTGAGCGGCCTCCAAACGGGCAACGAAGGAGGTCCCAAGATGGCCACTCGAACCGCGCTGCTCGTCGCCGCCCTGCTCACCCTCGTGATCGCCCCGCTGGCCCTGGCCCAGGACCGCGATCGGGAGCCCCCGCGCCACCCGCCCCAGGAGGCCCTGGAGGCCTGCGAAGGGCTGGAGTTCGGGGACACCTGCTCGTTCGAGGCCCCCGCCGGGACGCTCGAGGGCACGTGCTGGGCGCCGGACGATCGGCCGCTGGCCTGCCGGCCCGACGACGCCTCCGCGCCGCCGGACCGTGGCTGAGCCCTAGTCGCAGATCGCGTCGCTGCCGGACTGCGTCGGGATCCCCGCAGTCCCGCAGGTGACGGTACAGCCCTCCATCAGCGCACAGTCGTGGACCACGCAGTCGCCGTCGGGGCACGTCACCTGGCAGTCGGTGGCGTCCTCGCAGTCCACCTCGCAGGTGGTGGCCGAGATGCACTCCACGCTGCACTCCTCGGCCGCGCCGCAGGTCACGCCGCAGTCGGTGTCGGCGGCGCACTGCACGTTGCACGAGTCGGTGCTGTCGTTGCAGTCCACGTCGCAGGTGCTGCCGTCACTGCACTCCACGTCGCAGGTCGGCTCCTCCTCGCAGACCAGCTCGCACTCGGCGTCGTCGGGGCACACGCAGTCCCCGCCGGCGCAGACCTCGGGGCCGTCGCCGGAGCCCGGTGTGGTGGGACAGCCCAGCGCCAGCGCGGCGACGAACAGCATCGCGAACGGGGTACGGCTCATGTCGGTCTCCTCCCGGTGGCCCCCCAGGCCGAGGTGATCGTACCCCGGCGCCCACCCCTGCGGGGGTTACCGGCGCGTTACGAAGTGAGGGACGTGTGTGTGTGCCGTTCCGGCTCCAGCGGCTTTGATCCAGGGAGAATGCGGTCGGGGGAGGAACCCGCGGGAGGCGCCGAGGCGACCGCCCGTGAACAACCTGTGCCCCTACGGGTGCGCCGGGGAGCCGGATGGGTTGTCCCGAGCCGTCCGGTGACGAGATCCCGGCGCCATGGTCGCCGCCGAGGCGGTGACCGCGGGTGACCCTGCCGCGGTCTCGGGGGGCGTGGGCGTCCGGGTTCCCGGTCGCCTCGCCCCGTTTCTCCCCGTGTCGTCAGCGGCTCGGACCCCAGAACAGGTAGATCTCCCCGGAGTAGATCCCGGTCGCCTCGTGGTACGGCGCGGCGACGACGAGCTCGTCGGCCCCGTCGCCGTCGAGGTCGGACAGCGCCAGGCCGTGGCCCAGCTTGTCCCGCGGGTTCAGGCCCGCGACCCCGGCGTCGGCGTCGGTGGCGTCGACCAGGGCGTCCCACCCCGCGGTCCGGCCGTGGAACAGGTAGGCGCGGCCGCCCTTGGTGATCGGGCCGAGGTAGGCGTCGACCGCGCCGACCACCACGTCCCCGAGCCCGTCCCCGTCCAGGTCGCCGTGGTTGGCCAGCCGCCCGCCGAGCGCGAAGTCGTCGAACTCGCTGCCGATCGTGGCCAGCATCGCCGGCGGCGTCCCGACCTCGATGTCGGGGGAGCCGGCGAAGAGGTACACGGCGCCGCCCTCCTCGGCGGCCGCGCTGCTGCCCGGCGCGCCCACCGCCAGGTCGCCGACGCCGTCGCCGTCGACGTCGCCGGCGAACGCGATCGCCCCGCCGACGTTCTCGCCGTACTCCTCGCCGGAGACCACGATCGCCGCCTCGTCGTGGACCCAGTGGGCGCCCGGCGCGAGGGCCGCCAGCGCGGCGCCCGGCACGACGTACAGCTCGCCGCGGCCGGCGTTGTACTCCGGCGCCCCCATCGCCAGGTCGGCGACGCCGTCGCCGGTGATGTCGCCGCGGCCGTCCAGCGCGTAGCCCAGCTGCCCCGCGCTCAGCGGCGCCTCGAAGGTCCAGTCCGCGTCGCCGGTCGACAGCGTCGCGGCCAGCCCCCCAGGGGCGCCGCGGAACACCGCGACCGCGCCGTCGGAGGCGAACTCGTGGCCGGCCGACTCGAGGTACAGCGTGTGCCCGAAGGCCAGCTCGCCGAGCCCGTCGCCGTCCACGTCGCCGAGGCCGGTCACCGCGGTGCCGGCGCGCGAGAACGCCGCCTCGCCGCGGATCGTGGTGTCGATCCCCAGCGCCTCGGGGGCGGCGGGGTCGCCGGCCAGCCCGCGCCCGTGGACCACCATCACCGCACCCGCGCCCTCGCCGCCCGTGGCGTCGCCGCGGGCCCCGATCACGAGGTCCCCGGTGCCGTCGCCGTCCAGGTCGTCGACCAGCGCCACGGCGCTCCCCACCGCCTGCAGCGGCGCGTCGCCGTCGACGGTCGCCACCGGGCCGGGCAGCAGCACCTCCAGCGAGGCGATCGTGTAGACGCTGACCCGGCCCTCGTCCTGCTTCACGTCGTGGCCGGGCACGCCCACCGCCAGGTCCTCGAGCCCGTCCCCGTCGAAGTCCCGGCCGCCGGCCATCGCGTAGCCCTGGAACGCGCTGGTCTCCACCTCGGCGAAGCGGCAGGCGGCGGCGGCCCCGCACACCGTGCCGTCCAGGTCCTCGCCGTTGGGCAGCTCGACGCAGATGTCCTCGGGGGTGGTGTCGTCGTCGGCGGTGTCGTCGTCGCCGCTGTCGTCGTCGGCGGTGTCGTCGTCGGCGGTGTCGTCGTCGGCGACCGCGTCGTCGTCGTCGCCCGGGCAGCCCGCAGCCAACGCGGCCAGCGCCGTCAGCACGCCCAGCCACCCGCGCGCGCCCCGCGGGGATCGCCCCCGCCCCGCGCTCACCGCTTGCTCCCCAGCACCGCGGCGATCTCGTCCAGCGCCCGCTGGCCGTCCCCGTCGGGGTCGTCGATGTGGAGCGAGTAGTGGACGTAGTGGACCCAGCGATCCCCGTCGATGAGGTAGAAGTACTTGCCGCTGGCGCCGCAGTTCCAGGTCGCCAGCGCGGTGGTGTCGTCCTGCAGGACCGGCAGCACGACCTCGGGGTGCTCGCTGTTGAGGGTCACGATCCCGTCCTCGAGCCCGCTGCCGTTGACGGCGATCAGCGCGACGTCGTCGCCCCACTCGCCGGCGTGCTCGTCCCAGATCTGCTGCATGGCCGCAACCTGCGTCCGGCAGTAGCCTCACGTCCCGGTCATCCAGAAGATCAGCACCACCTTGCCGGCGAAGTCCGACAGCGAGACCGGCTGGCCGTAGGTCGGGGAGTTGGCGTTGCGGTCGGGTAGCGTGAAGTCGGGGATCGTGCGGTCGTCGACGGCGCACTCGGCCAGGTGCGGGGGGGAGGTCGGCGGGGCCTGGGCGGCCGCCGCCGTGGCGAGCGACGCCGTCAGCAGCGCCGCGGCGAGCAGGGTCGGGGACAGGCGCATCGCTCCTCCTCCTGTGCGCAGTGTAGGGGGCGACGGCGCGGGGGGCCAGGGCCGCGGGGCTCCCTCCCTGGACCAGTCGATGTATCCTGGGTCCATGGGGAGCTCCGTGATGCCCGGCATCCGTGCCGTCGCGGTCGCGCTGGTCGCCTGCGCGGGGCCGGCGCCGGCGCACGCCAGCTGGGTCGACGGCCCGCTCGGCGCCGAGGACGCCAGCTGGACCGGCGTCGCCGGGGGGGATCGCGCGGGCTACGCCGTGATCGGGCTCGGGGACCAGGACGGCGACGGCCGCGCGGAGCTGGCGATCGGAGCGCCGTGGGCCGACGGGGTCGAGCTCGACGGGTACGAGGTGCCCGACGGTGGGGTGGTCTACCTGCTGGCCGGGATCACCGCCGCCGGGGGGCTCGGCCAGTCGCTGGCGGAGCCCACCGGCGCCATCGTCGGCGCCGGCGAGGGCGACGCCTTCGGCAGCGCGCTGAGCACCGTGGGAGACCTGGACGGCGACGGGCTCCCCGAGCTGATCGTCGGCGCCCCCCAGGGCGGCGTGCTGGAGCCCGGGCGGGCCTATCTGTTCGCCTCCAGCAAGCTGTACGAGAGCGCGAAGGCGACGCTGTCGGCCTCCGAGGCCACCGTCCTGTACCGGGGCTGGTCGGCCGGGGACCGCACCGGGGCCGCCGTCGCGGGGGTCGGGGACGTGGACGGGGACGGAGTCCACGACTTCGTGATCGGGGCGCCCGAGGGCGGGTTCGAGTACCAGGACCTCGGCATCGTCTACCTGATCAGCGGGGCCGGGATGGACCCCGGCTCCTTCTGGCTGATCCCGGGCTTCCCGTTCTTCACCGGCGACGCCGAGGGCGACGAGGCCGGCTCCAGCCTGGCGGGCGGCGGCGACCTCGACGGCGACGGGCTCGGCGATCTGGTCGTCGGGGCCCCGGCGGCCTCCGGGTTCGACGGCGGCGCCGCGGCCGGCCGGGTCTACGTGGTCCCGGGGGCCGACGGGCTGGGGGGGGCGTGGAACGAGGGCGTCAAGCTGGGCGACGTCGCCGCGTGGTCGATCGTCGGCGAGCACGCCGGGCAGCTCTCCGGCGAGGCGCTGGCGGTGTGCAAGGACCTGGACGGCGACGAGCTCGGCGACCTGGTGATCGGCGCGCCGGGGGATGCCTACGGCGGGGAGGAGGCCGGGGCGGTCTACGTGTTCCTCGGGACGGCGGAGGGCTACCCCCAGGGCACCCCCCTGAGCGCCGCCAGCGCGATGTTCAGCGGCGCCGCCCAGGGCGCCCGCGCGGGCGCGACGGTGGCCTCGCTGGGCGACGTCAACGGCGACGGGCTGTACGACGCGGGGATCGGGGCGCCGGGGTCCTCGAGCGGGGCGCCCGAGGCGGGCGCAGCGTACCTGCTGCTCGGCCGCGCGCTGACGCCCGGCTCGTTCCAGCCGCTGGAGGACAGCCTGGTGGCATTCCACGGCACCGTGCCGGGGGCGACCCTCGGGTGGTCGGCGGGGGCGGCGGGCGACGTGGACGGGGACGGCTGGGACGACCTGCTGCTCGGTGCGCCGGGGCTCAGCGCCGAGGCGGGGGTCGACGAGCCCGGGACGGCCGCGCTGATCCTGGGCTACGGCTGCCGGGACGAGGACGCCGACGGGGTCGCCGCGGCCGAGTGCGGCGGCGCCGACTGCGACGACGGGGACCCCGACGTGCACCCCGGCAGCCCCGAGGACTGTGCCGACGGCGTGGACAACGACTGCGACGGGGCCGTGGACGGCGACGACCCCGACTGCGAGGGCGGCGACGACGACGACGCGGACGACGACGACGCGGACGACGACGCCGGCGGAGACGGGGCGTGGGGCGGGGGCGGGATCGTCTGCGCGCCCGGGGCCGCCGGACCGGGGGGGGCCGCGGCGGTCGCGGTGACCGGCCTGTGGGGCGTGGCGCGCCGGCGCCGGGGCCGGTGACGGATCGACTCAGGAGCTCAGGATCAGCCGCTCGTGGCCGTTCTCCCGCAGGTACTGCGGGTAGAGCCGGAACGCCGGCTTGAGGATCGGCAGCAGCTTGGTGGCCTTGTGCACCGCCCCCTTGGCGAACACCTGGCGGCGGGTCAGCGCCGTGACCAGGTTGGCCTCGCCGAGCCAGAACGTGTGGGCCCAGTCGGCCTCCATCGACATCTGCACCTCGGGCTTCAGATCGCACTCGCCGATGGTGTACTCGATCTCGTCGCCGCGGGCGTCGATCGTGACGCTGGCGCTGGGGTTGCGGTAGTCGAAGCGGATCAGCAGATCCGAGCTCAGCACCGACGGCCCGATCTCGGGGTGGTCCTTCAGCGACAGCAGGAACCCGCCGAGGATGTCGACGAGCTCCTCGGTGTCCTTGAACGCGTGGTGGATCTCCTTGGCCCGCTCGCGCTGGGCGGCCCGCTGGAGCGACTTGCGGCTGACCGGGATCGGGAACGCCGGCTGCCTGTAGGCCCGCTGCAGCATCTTGCGGACGGCGTCGCGCTCCACCTCCTTGGGGTTGTACAGCAGCGTGCCGTCGACCATCGCCTTGTCGACCACCTCGTCGAGGCGGGCGAAGCCGTCGTCGACGCCCGCCTCCTCGAGGTTGGCCGGCAGCCCCTTGAGGTAGGCCAGCTGGCGCGCCAGCATCCGCACCTTGAGGATCCCCAGGTGGGCCGTGACGTGGCGGCTGGGGGTCGGCCGCACGCCCAGCGCCACGGCGACGTCGGCGTAGCGCTCCAGCTTGGCGTCCAGGTTGTACTCCATCCCGAACGGCAACATGATCGCGTTGGCCTCGCCGTGGGGCAGGTGGTACACGCCGCCCAGGGCGTGGGCGCAGCCGTGGACGATGCCCACCATCGAGTGGCTGAACGCGATCCCCGCCAGGCACGCCGCGGCCACCATCGCGCCGCGGGCCTCCATGTCGTCGGGGTTGGCGGTGGCCTGCAGGATGTTGCGGGAGATCATCCGGATCGCCTCGAGGGCCAGCCCGTCCGACGCCGGCGAGGCCTCGGTGCCGACGTAGGCCTCGACGGCGTGGGTCAGCGCGTCCATCCCGGTGGCGCCGGTGATCCGCGGCGGCATCGTCGCGGTCATCTCCGCGTCCAGCACCGCGAAGTCCGGCTGGATGTGGTCCTCGGTGAACGGCGTCTTGAGGTGGTTCTCGAGATCGGCGATGACCGCCACCTTGGTCACCTCGGAGCCGGTGCCCGCGGTGGTCGGGATCACCACCAGCGGGAACAGCGGCTTGGTCACCAGCTGGGCCCCCTGGTGGTCGGCCACCGCGCCGCCCTTCTTCATCAGGATGTTGGCCACCTTCGCGGTGTCGATCACCGATCCGCCGCCCAGGGCGATGATCAGGTTCGCCCGGGTCTTGCGCCCCAGCTCGGCGCAGGCCTCGACGGTGCTGATCTCCGAGTTGGGCGGCACGTCGTCGTACTGCGCGACGATCTGGATCGGGCTCTCCTCGAGCCCGGCGCGGACCCTGTCGGCGAGCCCGATCCGGGCCAGCACCTTGTCGGTCACCAGCAGCGCCCGGCGGCGGCCGTAGGGCAGCTGCTGGCCGAGCTTCTGCACCAGCCCGGTGCCGTAGAGGATCTTGGTCGGAACGTGGAAGCTGAAGTACTCGGGCAGCATCGCGGGAACCCTCCTGGCGCACCCTCCCCCGGGGCGACGGGGCAAGGTCATAGCACCGAACGGCCCTCAGGTTGAAACGGAATGATGCGGACTGCGAAGTCCGTTTGGAACACCGGATCTCCGCGGCGCGCTGACACTCCTGGGGACCGCGTGGTACCGTCCTCCACCGGAGGACGCCATGAACGACGACATCGCCCGCATGGACCGCGAGACCCGCAGGCTGCTGGTGCAGCTGGCGTGCTTCGCCGCATGGTCCGACCTCGAGGTCCACCCCCGCGAGCGCGAGGTGGTGCTGCAGATCGCGATGAACCTGGCGCTCGAGGACGAGCTCGACGAGGTCGAGGAGTGGCTGACCCACGCGCCCCCCGAGATCGATCCCAACGTGATCCCGCGCGATCAGCGCCAGGCGTTCCAGGACGCCCTGGTCGCGGTCGTGCTCGCCGACGGCCGCGTGACCCCCGAGGAGAGCGCCACCGTGCGCCTGATCCGCGAGATGCTGTTCTGATGCGGAGCTGGCCGCTGCTGCTGTCGCTGCTGCTCGCCGGGTGCCCGACCGCGGCGGACGACGACTCGACGGCCGACGACGACGTGGCCGACGACGACGGCGCGGACGACGACGGCGCGGACGACGACGGCGCCGACGACGACGCGGGCGACGACGACGTGGCGCCGGGGGACTACGTGTTCGTGGCCGCGGGCGACCGCAACGGGTGCGCGATCCGCGGGGACGGCGGCGTCGCGTGCTGGGGCTCCGACACCTTCGGGCAGAGCAGCGCCCCGGCCGGGAGCTTCACGTGGCTCGACTCCGGTGGCCCGGACCAGGCCGAGGACGGACACGGCTGCGCGGTGCGCGACGACGGCGCGCTGGCCTGCTGGGGCTCCGACGGCGACGGCCAGGCCACGCCGCCCGGGGGGACGTTCACCGCGGTCTGCACCGGCGGATGGCACAGCTGCGCGCTGGACGGCGCCGGGGCGGTGACCTGCTGGGGCCGCGACATCTCGGGCTCGACCGCACCGCCCGGGGGGACGTTCGCGCAGATCGACTGTGGCGGGGCCCACACCTGTGGCGTGCTCGCCGACGGCACGCTGGCCTGCTGGGGCCACGACGCCAACGGCCAGTCCTCTCCGCCGGGCGGGACGTACCAGTTCGTGGCGGCCGGCGGGTACCACAGCTGCGGGATCGCCACCGACGGCAGCGGCAGCTGCTGGGGCGCCAAGTTCTCCGGCGCGCTGGACATCCCTCCCGGGAGCTACGAGCACCTGGCGCTGGGGGCGCGCCACGGCTGCGGGGTCCAGGCCGGAGGCGCGATGGTGTGCTGGGGACAGGACGACTTCGGCCAGGCCCAGTCCACGGCCGGCAGCTACCAGATGGCGGCCGCCGGCCGCTCCCACTCCTGCGGGCTGAGGGCCGATGGCGGGGTGGTCTGCTGGGGCTCCGACGCGGACGGGCAGGCCTCGCCGCCGTAGCGCGCGGGCTCAGCTCGCGGCGGCCGCGCTGGCGGCGGCGGTGGCGGCGGCCGCGGCGGCGGCGGCCTGGGCGTTGAGGATCGCCTGCAGGTCGACCAGCGCCTTGACCTCGCCGGCGGCCCGCCGGCCCCCGGCCGGCTGGACCAGCTCCAGGAACGCGACGCTGCACGCCAGGTTGAAGGACAGCGACGCGCCCGGGCGGGGCCGCAGTGCGCGGATCGGCTCGCGGCAGCGCAGGGTCGCGGCGACCACCTCGTCGGCCGGCCGGTCGACGAAGCACAGCACCGCCAGCTCGTCGTAGTCGGCCTGCACGATCGTCACCTCGTGACGGCGGAAGGCGTCGGCCAGCCGGGCGAAGCGCTCGGCGACGGCCACGGCGTCGCCCTCGGCGAGGTACAGCAGGTTGGCCGCGGTCTGCAGCGGGTCGCCGCGGGCCGCGCCGCGGTCGTGCAGCGCCTGGTACAGCCGCTCGACGCGCTCGCCGATCTCGCGGGGGGTCGCGGGCTGGCCGCACAGCACCGCGCAGGCCGGGAAGTCGTCGGGCCCGGTGAGCCACCAGTGGTAGCGCTTCATCTGCTCGTAGATCGCCCTGAAGCGGGCGATCGTCTCCCGCGGGATCGGCCGCAGCCCCGCCTGCTGGCGCAGCACCCAGACCGCCATCGTCTCGTAGATCCCGCCCCGCCGGAGCCTGGCGTCGCGGAACTGCTTGCGGGTGCGCTCCACCGCCTCGCGGAACGCCACCGGGGTGTCGCCGTGCTGGACCATCATCGCCGCGAGCAGGATCGCCAGCGGGCTGTTCAGCTCGCCGAACCACCCGGCGCCGTCCCTGATCTCGCGGGTCCGGGTCCGGATCGCGGCGGCCACCGCCGCGGGCTCGCCGGGGCAGGTCATCGCGGTCACGGCCGCGAAGCGCAGCGAGTGGTGGTCCTCGGTCCAGCGGCGGTCGGCGTCGAGCGCCTCGACCAGCGCCACGAAGCGCGCCAGCGGGTCGGCGGGCAGGTCCACGGTCGCCGTGGTCTGGATCTCCATCGGTCAGCTCCCGGTTGGCTGGCGGGCGCGGCGGGCGCGGGCCAGCTCGGCCTCCACCTCGGCCTCGGCCTCCAGCTCGTCGTGGATCGTCGCGATCCGACCCGCCAGGTCCGGCGGGTCCGCCGCCTCCTCGGCCGCGGAGCGCAGCAGCGCCAGGCGCAGGCCCTCGAGCTGGTGCAGCAGGGTCTTCTGGCGCGCCTCGATCCGCGCCGCGGCGGTGAGCGCGGCCTCCATCGCGGCGAGGCGCTCGGCCACCGCCCGCGCCTCGGCCTCGAACGCGTCGCGGCTGCGCTCGTCGTCGGCCCGCTGCGCCGCGGCGCGGGCGGCCTCGAGCTCGTCGCGCAGGGCCAGGTGGGTGGGCTCGTCCACCGCCGCGAGCAGCGCCTCGCGCTGGCGCTGGAGCCGGCTGGCGACCTCGTGGATCCGGGCCAGCTCGGGCTCGTCCGCGGCGTCGCGGTCGGGGTCCTCGCGGTAGGCGGCCATCAGCGCCTCCATCGCCCGCTCGACGTCTCGCAGGAAGCGGTCCCGCTCCTGCGCGGAGGGGGGCGACGCCTCGGCCACCGCCGGTGCCGGCAGGCCCCGCCAAGACCGCCACAGGCCCACCGCCGAGGGGACGCTGCGGATCGAGTGCAGCAGCAGGAAGAACCCCCACACCACGATCAGCCACGTGGGGAACCCCAGCACGCACATCACGACGACGAAGATCGCCAGGTGGACGGCGTAGCTCATCAGCGACCGCTTGTGGGCGGCCACCGCCGGCGGCCCGGTGTGGGGCACCTCCTCGGCGAACAGCGGGTAGTCGTGGAGCGGCTTCCACTCGGTGGCGTCGTCGGGGCGGGCCAGCTCCGTGCCCTTGAGGTTGTTGTAGCGGAGATCGAAGCGCAGCGACCGCTCCGAGAGCGTGCGTCGATCACTTCCGTCCTGCACGTACCAGGTGGTCATCGCGCTCCCCGCATGGAATGGAGTCTACACGGGATCGTAGACTGCTCGTGGGAGGTCACCTTGAACGACACCATGCCACCGCCCGACCCCGCTGGCGTCCCGGAAGCCCCGCCGCCGTCCCCCCCCGAGGGGGACCCGGCCAAGAGCAGCAACGCCACGCTGTTCGCACTCCTCAGCTACGCCTCGATGTTCTTCGGATTCCCCGTCTTCATCTTCCCGCTGGCGATGAAGGAGGACGAGTTCTCGGTCTACCACGCGCGGCAGGCCGGCGCGGTCTACATCCTGTGGCTGATCCTGTTCGCCGCGATCATGATCCTGTCCTTCGTCACCTGCGGGTTCGGCGCGTTCGCGGTGCCGATCATCTTCCTGGTCTACATCCCCACGATCCACGGCATGATCCTCGCCGCCCAGGGCGAGATGCGCGAGCCGATGCTGGTGTTCGGGCTCGGGGACAAGATCTTCGGCGGGATCCAGGCCAAGCCCAAGGAGTGATCCTCCCGGGCTACTCGTCGAGCTCGTCGACCTCGTCGTCGGCGTCCCGCGCCGCGTCGCGGTCCTCGCGCCAGTCGCGGCGTCCGCCGTCCAGCTGGCGGTTGAGGAACCTCAGGCCCTCGACCAGCCCCTTGTTGAGGTCCTTGGCGACCTTCTTGGCGCTCTGCCCGAGCTCCTCGACCGCCTCGTTGCCGCGGACCTCGTCGTGCAGCTCGCGGGCCTTGCGGTCGGCCGCCTTCATCCCGCGCTTCAGATCGTCGCCGAGCTCCTTGCGCTCGGGGCTCTCCCACAGGCTGGTCAGGGCGTCGCCGAACTTGCCGGCGAGCTCGGAGACCTCGTCGATCAGCTCGCCGGGGTCGCCGTCGGGCTCATCTGGATCGCCGGACCGCTCGTCCTCGTCCTCGGTCTCGTTCTCGAGCTCGTCCTCGGTCTCGGCCGGATCGTCGGACCGCTCGGGGCCGAAGGTGCGTCGCTTGCGTGGCATGGGCTCTCTCCTCGTCGCACCGGTCACTACGGGACAGCGGCGGAGATCATTTCGGCGCCTCGTCGGGGCGGACGGCGCGGTTCTTGAGCTGCTCGAGCTCGGCGGGGCGGGGCGGCGTGCAGGGCGTCGCCTCGTCGAAGCGGGCCAGCTCCTCCAGCGCCGTGATCAGCGCTCGCTCGCAGCTGCCGAGCGCCGTGGCGTCGTCCTCGGCGACGATCGCCCCGTGGCAGCGCGCCGCCAGCGCCGCGTAGCGCTCCTCGCCGCGCAGCGCGGCGTCGCGGTAGCAGGCCTGCTTCTGGTCGTACTCGTGGGCGAACGGCAGGATGTGCAGCACGCCGCCGGCGATCGCGGTGGACGCGGCGATGGCGACCACCACGGTCTTGGCGCTCTCGTCCACCTCGGGGGACAGCAGCACCGGGACGGTGCCGGCGGCGGCGAACGCCGAGGTGGTGCCCCACACCGCGAACCAGCGGCGCTTGTCGTGGTTCTTGTTGGACTCGAAGCGGTACCACTCGCCCATGATCTGCAGCTCGTCGAGCAGCGCCTCGACGCGGCGGACCTGATCGACGCGCGCCGCCGAGCTGGCGGTCAGCGCGGCGGGATCGGGGCGGGTGTGCAGCACGGTCCGGGGGACGCAGCCCCCGCACAGGGTCATCAGCGCCAAGGCGAGGCCGATCCACACGCGTCGCACGGGCCCGCTCCTCCACCGCCACCGGGCGGGGCGTGAACGGTACCACAGCTCGCGCGCGCGGGGGGGTCAGCGCCGGGGGCGCACGTCGCGGGTCAGCGCCAGGCCGCGCTTGCGCAGCAGGCGGTACAGCGTCACGCGGTTGACCCCGGCGCGGCGGGCGGCCTCCTGGACGCGGCCGTCGCAGGCCCGCAGCAGCTCGGTGAGGTAGCGCGTCTCCCGCGGGGCGAGCCACTGCTCGCGCAGCTCGGCGAGCGTCCGGCCCTCGCCGGGGGACGGCGCCGCCGGTGGGGTTGCGGGGGCGCGCAGCGGGGCGGGCAGATCCTCGGGCTCGACGGCCTCGCCGGCGGCCATGATCACGGCGTGCTCCAGCGTGTTGCGCAGCTCGCGGACGTTGCCCGGCCAGGTGTGGGCCTCGAGCAGCGAGGCGGCGGCGGGGGACAGCCGGGTGACCTCCTTGCCGTGGCGGGCGGCCGCCTGGTGCAGGTAGACGTGCGCCAGGATCGGCAGGTTGTGGCGGTAGTCGCGCAGGGACGGCAGGCGCATCGTGATCAGCGACAGCCGGTAGTACAGGTCCTCGCGGAAGCGGCCCTCGCGGACCATCTCGGGCAGCTCGCGGTTGGTGGCGCAGACCAGGCGGACGTCGACCTTGCGGGGCGGGTCGTTGCTGCCCAGCGGCTGGAGCTCGCCGACCTCGACCGCGCGCAGCACCTTGGGCTGCAGCGCCGGGGGCAGCTCGCCGACCTCGTCGAGGAACAGCGTCCCGCCGTCGGCCTTCTCGAACTCGCCGATCTTCTTGAAGCTGGCGCCGGTGAACGCGCCCCGCACGTGCCCGAACAGGGTGCTCTCCAGCAGCGTCTCGGGGATCGCCGCGCAGTTGACCACGACGAACGGCTTGCGGGCGCGGCGGCTGTTGAAGTGGATCGCGTTGGCCAGCAGCTCCTTGCCCGTGCCGCTCTCGCCCTGGAGCAGCACCGGGGCGTCGGTCGGCGCCGCGCGCTCGAGCTGCCGCTCGACCTCGAGCCAGCCCGCGCTGAGGCCCTTGATCAGCAGCACCCGGCCGTGGCGCCCCGACGCGCGGGCCAGCTGGGCGCGGCGCAGGAACTTGGCCGCCGAGCGGGCCACCGCCTGCAGCTCGGCGACGTGCTCGTCGGTGAACGCGCCGCCCTCGTGGGACGACACCGTCAGCACGCCGATCGACCGGCGCTGGTAGGGGATCGGGACGCCGGCCACGGCGCCGACGTCGAGGAAGTACGGGGCGTAGTGCGGGTCGGCGGCGGTGTCGTTGCACAGGTACGGCGCGTTGGTGCGGTGGACCCACCACGCGATCCCGTTGGGGCGGCCGTCGTCGCGGCGGCGCACCACGGTGTGCGAGAGGTTGACGAACACGCCCTCGGCGACGTGGAACGCCACCGCCAGCCCGCCCTCGTCCTCGTCCCACAGGAACACCGCGCCGCTGCGGGCCCCGGTGCGCTCCAGGGCCAGCTCCATGATGCGCCGCTCGAGGCTCTCCATCTCGGCGGCGTGGAGCGCCTCGTCGATGCCCGGGATGTCGATTCTTCTAGGCATCACTTGATGCTATCAGATTACAGATGTTGCATAGAAGCAACAAGAGGCGGCGCCTCTGCACGTCCCCGCCGGCGTTTGCGCCCCGAGCGAAGTTGGCACACCCCTTGCTAATCGACACGTGCGCACCGGGGGCGAACCGAGAGACAGGCGCGAGGCGCTGGGAAGAGAACGATGAAGAGCACGATCGGGATGGTGTTGCTGGCGACGACGATGATGGTGGCGATGGGCTGCGGGGGCCCGGCGTTCGAGGAGCTGCCGGCCGACGAGCCGGAGCTGGAGGCGGCTCCGCTGTGGATCCCCACGGCCGAGGAGGCGATGCTGCTGCGCTTCGTGAACGACGCCGAGGTCGCGACCTTCGACGTCCTGGATGTCGCGTGCGCGATCCGCAGCGACTCGGCGGGGTACATCGTGGACCACCGCGACGGGGACGACGGCGTGCCGTACACCGAGGACGACGATCCGTTCGAGACGATCGAGGAGCTCGACGAGATCCACATGGTCGGGCCGTGGACCATCGAGCGACTCGTCGAGTGCGCGGACTACTACGGCTACGGCGAGTGATCCCGCGGCCCCTGCTCCCGTGACCCGCCGCGATCGGGCAGGATCGATCCCGATCCCCTCGCGCGGTCCTTGCAGCCGCTCCCTCGCGCGAGCACACGGGAGGACGGCATGGAGCGCAAGAAGGTCGACGCCTACGCGGGCGCCGCGTACCCCGAGATCCTCGAGGTGATGGACCGCCGCACGGTGATCCGGGGCCTCGGCCTCGCCGGGGGGGCGCTGGCGGCCTCCACCGCGGTGGGCTGTCCGGTCCACCTGATGGGCGTGATCGCCGACCCCGACGGCGAGACCGTCCAGGTCTCGCTGCCCCCCGAGCCGGATGTCCGCACGCTGTACCTCGAGTGGCAGGGCACGATCGACTACCACGTGGTGGCGGTCGTCGCCGGGTTCGACCTGGCCCAGTACCTCCACGACGAGTGCCCCAACCTGCTCGACGCCATCGACGGCGTGCTGGCGACCCACCCGATCCACGACTTCGAGCCCGGGTCGGACACCACCACGATCGCCGCCGAGATCACCCAGACGCTGGCCGACGCGTGGGCCGGTACGCTGGGGGCGCCGACCGACGAGTTCCACGACGTCGCCTTCATCGTCGACTTCTACGACGAGGAGGAGGAGATCGACGGGGACGTCGCCGATCCCGAGTAGCCCGCGCGAGCGGCGTCAGTCCTCGATCCCGATCTCGAGCTGCTCCAGCATCGCGCCGCCGCGTCGCAGCAGGCGGTCGGCGTGCTCCACCAGCGCGCGGTTGGGGTGGGCCCACGGCTGGGCCGCGAGCACCGCGGCGAGGGCCCGCTCCTCGCCGCCGGGGCCGAGGATCGTGCACAGCGAGATGTAGGCCGCCGCGGTGGAGCGGCTGATGCCCATCGCGCAGTGGATCAGGGTCTTGCCGTCGATCTGGCCGGCGAACCGGACGATCCGGCGGGCGTGGTCGCGGGACGGGGTGACGAACAGCGAGCCGAGCCACGGGATCGCGTCCTGGACCGTCACGTCGTGGAACTCCAGCCGCAGCCGCCGCGACACGCGCGCGAGGCCCTCGGGCGGGGGCTCGCCGGGGTCGCCGATCGAGATCGCGCAGCGCACGCTGGGGCCGCGGTCCGGCTCGTCGGAGCGCAGGTAGCGGCTGGCGCCGTCCCGGTCGAGGATCACGATCTCGGGCAGGGCCCGCTCCGGGGTGAGGAGGGTCGACCTCGCCGTCATCCCGACCGCCTCCCTCGTCCCCGCCCTTCTCCCGATCCTGCCAGCTCGCGTCTGCTCCTGTCACGGCCCGGTGGGCGATACTGGGGCGCGGAGCGTGCGCGCGAGCGATGCCGGGATCCCTGCCTGTCGACGACGTCCTCCCCGAGATCGAGGACCACGTGCGCCGGGACGGGACCTGCGTGGTGGTGGCCCCCCCGGGGTCGGGGAAGACCACCCGCGTGCCCCCGGCGCTGCGGCCCGTGGTCCAGGGGCGGATCGTGGTGCTCCAGCCGCGGCGGGTGGCCGCCCGGGCGGCGGCACGCCGCATCGCCGACGAGCAGGGCGGGCGGCTCGGCGGCGAGGTCGGCTACCAGGTGCGGCACGACCGGTGCTGGTCGCGGTCCACGCGGGTGCTGCTCGTCACCGAGGGGATCCTGTTGCGGATGCTCCAGGACGACCCGCTGCTCGAGGGCGTCGGGGCGGTGGTGCTCGACGAGTTCCACGAGCGCAGCCTGGACGTCGACCTGGCGCTGGCGATGACGCGCCACGTGCGCCGCGAGGTGAGGCCCGACCTGGCGATCGTGGTGATGTCGGCGACGCTCGACCCGGGACCGGTGGCGGCGTTCCTCGAGGACGCGCCGGTGGTCCGCGCCGAGGGCCGGCGGTACCCCGTCGAGGTGGCCCACCGCGAGCGCCGCGGGGCCGCGCGGGAGCTGCCGCGGCGCGTCGCCGAGGGCGTCCGGGCGGCGCTGGAGCGCCGAGGGGGCGACGTGCTGGCGTTCCTCCCCGGGGTCGGCGAGATCCGCCGCACCGCCGAGCAGCTGGACGCGGCGGCGCTGGGACCCGGCGTGGAGATCCGCCCGCTGTACGGCGATCTGCCCCCCGAGGAGCAGGACGCGGCGCTGGCGCCGTCGCGGGCCCGCCGCGTGATCCTCGCGACCAACGTCGCCGAGACGTCGCTGACCGTCCCGGGGATCACCGCCGTGGTGGACAGCGGGCTGGCGCGGGTGCTGCGCCACGACCCGTCGGTGGGGCTCGACCGGCTGGAGCTGGAGCGGATCAGCCGTGCCTCGGCGGACCAGCGCGCCGGCCGCGCGGGGCGCACCGCGCCCGGGTGGTGCCTGCGGCTGTACGGCGAGGCCGAGGCGGCCGCGCTGCACGCGGCCGGGGACCCCGAGATCCGGCGCGTCGAC